>DASRWD010000095.1:0-22111 GCA_035654755.1 Trueperaceae bacterium | reverse complement strand
TCTTCCTCGGCGCGGGTCCCAGCGGCCTCAGGCGCCGGCGACCGGTCTGCGGCCTGTCCGGTGAACAGGGCATCTAGGTAGGACGCCGCTGCTGAGGCGGCGTCGGCAGGTGGCGTGGTGACCTGTGGGTGCACCGGCGCGCCCGTGGTGACCCAGGTCTCGGCAGTTGCGCTCTCCGTAGCCTCCGGGCCGCCGAACAGCGGTACCTCCGCCGCGGCGACGGCCGCCGGCAACGGGGTTCTCACCTCCTTTCGAGAAGCCCTCAGCGTCTGCCGGTCCGCCACGGAAGCGTTGGCGTAAGCGCCGTCCGAGTCGGCGTAGCCCTCCCACCGCCACACGAGGTCCGTCGCCTGGGCGTTCGTGTCTCCCCACTCGAGGCGGCGTTGGGCCGTGGGGAAGCGCTCCATCGTGGCCTCGAGCGCGCGTTGCCTCCGCTCGCGCCCCGGCCACAATCCCTCCTGCTCGGAGAGCCGCTCCGGAGAGGCCAGCTCAAGGGTCAGGCGCTCTATTGGTTGCCCTGTGACGTGGCTGTCCTCCAGGGCGAACAACGCCTGCTGGCGTATGTGACGGGCCTGCGTCAGGGGGCGCTTGCTCAGCCTGCTCGCGCGCCTGGTGCCGCTGGGAAGGCGTGCGGTCAACGTCAGGCGGCGCGTAGCGCGGCCGCCCAGCTCGCGGGCCAGCTCGCCCGACAGCCTGTCGAGAGCCGGCAGGAGACGGTGAGGTTCGACCACGGGATCTGAGAAGGTGAGGGAGCGGGCGACCGTGGGTGGGGGTTCGAACTGCCTCAACTCCGTGCGACGGGGGCCGTGAAGGTAGGGGAGGAGGAGCTCGGCTTCGGCGGCCAGGTAGGAACGGATCTGGGAGGCGGTCCAGCTCGCGAGGTGAGCGGCGGAGGTGAGCCCCAACCACGTTAGGCGCGTGAGGTTGGCCTGGGACAGGCCGATCCTGAGCAGGAAGCGTAGCGGCAAGCGGGCGAGGAAACCCTTCACGTCATCCACGTGCCTCACCGTGCCCGGGTGAGAGCTGACGGCTGCGAGCTCGGCGGTCTCGCGGTCGTGAGCCAGTCCCATCCGGACGCCGTAGTGATCGGCGAGCTCGTCGGCCTCTACCGCGTCCAGCCGCGCCAGCGCCCTGCCGCGCGCCACGCTCTCGATCCAGGGGGTGTGCTGGTTGAGCTCCCGGAGCAGCTCCTCCCAGGCGTGCTGTAGGTCGGGCTCGGTATGGGATACGACCTCCAGGCCCTCGACGCGCATGCGCGCACCGTCAAGGCGCATGCCGGGAGTGATGCCGTGACGCCTGGCGGGGGCGTTGGCGTGGGTGACGCGTTGCTCCTCGACACTGACGAGGGGCACCCGGGCGAGCCCGGGGTCGCTCCTGACAGCCACGTAGAGGTCAAGCGGGTCGAAGCATAGGGAGGCGATCATGGCGCGGCCACCTTCACCCTCAGGAGCGGAGGACGCCCGGTTGGGGGGCGGCCAGGACGGGGTGGTACGCCTCGGGGGCGAACGGTCTTCGTGTCCGTGCGTGACGGTGTTAGCATGCGAACGACCTAGTCAGGACCGCAGCAGCGGTCGGATATGGGCGGCGAAAGGACACATTCCCTTGCTTGGCGGCGGTGGATGTGTCCTTCGTTATCGAGGTGGGCCGGAGGTTCCGAACGTGGGGACGGCTCCTCAACCACCCCTCTCGAGCAGCAGGTCCTGCACCACGTCTCCGCGGAGCAGCCCGCGCATGACCCCGTCCACGTGCAGTTGGGAAGCCGGGACGGTGAGCGTGGGATAGGAAGAGTTGTGGGGGCGCAGGCGGTACTGCTTGGGCCTACCCGCCCGCGCTCTCCACTCCAGGTACTTGAGCGTTGACTCGTCGTCCCCCACCCGGACGGCGCAGACCTCACCGGAGCGTTGCGGTTCCGCACGGTGCAGCAGCACGACGTCGCCGTCCTCGATGCGGTCCGCCATGGAGTTGCCCCTGACGCGGAGCGCGAAGTGCTCGGGGCGGCCGCGCAGGACCAGGTGGCCCTCCGGCTCCGGGTAGCTGCCGATGGGGAGGCCCGCAGCGATCTCTCCGAAGAGCGGCACGCCCGCTTGGACGCCCAGGAGCGTAAGGCGCGGAGGGCGGCCCGGGCCGCGGCTCTCCATGCTCAGCTTGCCTTTCGCCTCCAGCGCCTTGAGGTGCTCCCTCAGGGTGGGGTAGGTGATACCGAAGTTGCGCGCCAGGGCAGACAGGTCCGGCGTAGCGCCTGAGCGCTCGTACGCCGAACGCAACGCCCCCAAGATCTGGTTCTGCTTGACCGGCCATGGCGGCATGGGACCCGCTCCCTTCGTTACCCTTAAATAATAAGGGTATGGGGACAGGATAGGAGCGGGTTCGACGAGTGTCAAGCGGCGGAAGCCGAGGACCGGAGAACCCGAAGCGAGCGAAACATCACGCGTTCACCGGCGTGGACCCGGAGTTAGACTCGCTTGCGCCGGACACACCGCGCACAGGACGCCCAGCGATGAAGCCACGAAGAACCCGCCCACCACTCAAGCCCCACTCCGCCTTCGCGAGCCTCATGCCCCCCGAGGAGGCACAGGCCTACCTACCGAACATCACCGTTGACGGGTCGCTCGTCTACCTGGCGCTGACCGGGTACGGCTGGGACAGGCAGCCGGACGGGCCCACCAAGAACAGACAGGAACGACATCCGGCGGCGATCGTCACCTGGGACCCATCGACCGAGGAGGTGATAGCGGTGACGGGGATCGTTCACCCCATCTCGACGGACTTACACGAGCTAGTCATGGCCATCGAGAGACCACTCGACCTGGAGCACCTCGTCGACCTGCTGCGCCCGTACGTCGACGCGCGCGACCAGCGCGTCTACCTGGCGTGAAGATAGGTCGCTTCCGGCGGATGACCTCAGCCGAGCTCCAGCCGTTCCGCGGCCGGAGCTGGACAACCTGGGGCGCCGTGGAGGCGGGCTTCGAGCTGGAGGGCATGTCCCTACACGTCGACGGCCACGCCGCACCCATCCTGTTCGTGTGGTCGTTCGCCACCGGCCGCGGTGACGACCGCGGCACGCCCGTGTACAGCCACGTCCCCTACCCGCACACGTTGACGCCGGAGGCACGTCGGGTCGTGATGGAGCTCCAAGCGCATGACGGAGGGTTCGGCGGCTTCGTCCGCCTCATCGAGACGCGGGCCACGTTGCTAGATTGACCCATGAGCAGGGCACCCGAGCACGAGACCGAGCTCCTCGCGCTGGAACGCGACTTCTGGTTCGGGGACGCAGAGTTCTATCGAGAGCATCTCGCCACCGGATGTCGCATGGCGTTCCCGGGCATGGGGCTGCTTGACCGCGCGGCCGCCATAGCCGGCATCGCCGCCGGCCCCAGATGGGACTCGGTAGACATGGACGACGTCGAGGTACGGAGACTGGGTGACGGCGGGGCCGTCGTCTCGTACTTGGCGCATGCCAGGCGCGGCGACCAGGCGTACGCGGCGGTCGTGGGCAGCGCCTACCTGCTGGACCGTGACGGTTGGAAGCTCGCGTACCACCAGCACGGCCCGGCAGAAGCCGCCTCCGCCGACTGAATCAACCGTCCGAGTCCTCGAGAGCAGCGCTCAGCTTCTCCAACTCCAGACGGTTGAGTCGCTCGCGCCTGTCGCGCTCTGCAGCGACGGCCGCGATGTCCGCGGCCTCGAAGAGCCAACCGCTGGGAGGTCCGTCCGGCGGCGTCACGCCGGCCTCGACGACCAGCTCCGCCAGTGCGCTCTCGGTAATGCCCATGAGATCGGCGGCCTCTGCCAGCGTCACCGGACGCTCCCTACGATCGCTGCGACGCGCCATCTGGCTTTCGAGGTTACGCCGCGGGAGCCGATGTAGTCTTCCTCCGTGAACGAGTCACACTCGCTCATAAAGCCGCCGCGGCTACGGGCAGGGGACACGGTCTGCGCCATATCTCTCTCCAGCGGTGCCGCCGGGGCCCTGCCGCATCGGTTCGAACAGGGCAAGCGGCAGCTGGCCGAGGCGTTCGACCTGCGGATCGTGGAGGCACCACATGCCCGGGCAGACGACGACTGGCTCTATCACAACCCGGAGGCGCGGGCAGATGACCTCAACTGGGCGCTTCTTGAGCCCGAGGTCAAGGGCATCGTCTCCGTGATCGGCGGAGATGACTCGGTACGCATCCTGCCGTTCGTCGACCACGAGCTCATCCGGACCAACCCGAAGGTCTTCATGGGCTTCTCGGACGCGACCGTCACGCTCACCGCCTTCAGGCGGGCAGGCGTCGTCGCCTTCCACGGTCCGGCGGTGATGACCGACCTCGCCGAGAACGGTGGTATCCGGCCCTTCGTGTTGCGCAGCGTCAGACGCACTCTGTTCGAGGCGTGGACCGGTCCGCTCGAGTACGCGACCGAGTGGACCGAGCAGTTCATCGACTGGCGCGACCCTGCGCTCCTCGGGCGGCCGCGTCACTTCGTCCCCAACGAAGGCCCGGCCTGGTTGCAGGGCGAGGAGGCAGTAGAGGGGCCTCTGGTCGGCGGCAACATCGAGGTACTGGAGTTCCTCAAGGGTACGAGGTGGTGGCTGGACGATGAGCATTGGGACGGCGCAGTCCTGTGCATCGAGACCAGCGAGGAGGCCCCATCCGTGGAGGCCGTCAAGCGCTACCTGCGTAACTACGGCTCCCAGGGCGTGTTGGACCGCGTGGTCGCGCTCCTGCTGGCCCGACCTCAGCACTACACCCAACGGGACAGGTGGCGGTTGCACGAGGGCGTGACCCAGGTTCTCGCGGAGTTCGGGAGGCACGACATGCCCGTGGTAGCGAACCTGGACTTCGGCCACACGAGCCCGCAGATGGTCCTGCCACTCGGATGCCAGTTGCGCGTCGACTGTTCTGAGAGAACGCTCGTCCTGTTGGAACCGGGAGTCAGCTAGCCGGGCGACCTGGCCGTCTGCGACGCCGGTTCAGGATGCTCAGGCGTTCAGCTCGGAGTCGCTGCCGCCTAAGAGCAAGCTGCCGAGGTTCAGTCGCGATGCCTTGGCCGCGGTTGCCTCGACGACCGGAAGGCTCGGCTCGCCCAGGGTGAAGACCGGTTCGGGGCTGGGACGTCCGATTCCGAACCCCTGAACGTGGGACGCACCCAGGGTGGCGAAGTGCTCGCACAGCGAAACGTCCTCGACGCCTTCTACGACAACGATCGGGAAGCGCTTCGAGAGCTCGGCGATGAAGCGCTCGGCCCGCGACCTACGGCGGCCCTCCACGAGATCCAAGGTCACGCTGCGGTCGACCTTCACGCCATCGACCATGTCGCCGTCAGGGATCCTGTCGCGCAAGTCCGCCTCGGTGACGTCGTCGAGCATGACGGCACCGCAAAGCCGTCTCACCGCGGCGATGCTGCTCCAGAGCCTTCTCGTGTCGCCGAAACGCTGTTCGGTGAGCTCGATCCTGAGTCGCGAGGCTACGTGCGGCAACAGGCCTTCGAGCACCCCGTTCGTGACCGGGCTCACGAGCTGACGAGGGGAGAGGTTGATGGAGACCTGTGCTGCCTCGTACCGGGCGAGAACCGCCGCGACTCGTTCGATGCTGAAACGCGTGAACACGTCCTGACGGTTGTCAGCGAGCCAGTGCGGTAGCACCTCGAGCGGCCCGCGCACGGTGCCGTCCGGCAAGTTCCAACGGATCAGCGCTTCGAGCCACGTAGGCTCGCGCGCGACGAGCGCGGCGACCGGTTGGTACTGGAACGCCAGCTCGTTCAACGGGGGTGGTTCTACGGAGGGTTCAAACACCTGAAGGTCCCACGGGGACTTCCTACTCGACGGAATGCGAACGCTTCTGTTTAGGTCCCTTGGAACCTACTGACACCTACTGACTCGGGCCTACTGCGTGCCCCCCGGTAGCGCGGTGGCCCTGTGGACGCGGGGGGTCAGCCGGCGTCCCACTCGCCCTTCTGACCAGCGCTGTCAGCCACGACGGCGTCAGCCGTGAAGGCATTGGAAACCTGGACGGAACCGAAGGCGAGACCGAGAACGGTGAGGGTGATGGCGAACGAACGTGCGATCTTCCTGAACATGGATGAGTACCTCCTGAGATGCATGAAACCTAACCGTGGGGGCGCTTCAAACCCGCTTCAACCTAGGCGCCTTTCCGTGCTGCGTGTCTGATGCGCGTATGAATCGCCCTTCCCCCTAGCCTCGAATCGCTTACTAGGAGGTATTGCAGTTGGACAGGTCAGAGGCACGTGCACGACTTTCGAGGTCGACGCGGTTCCAGTTCGTTGGGGAACGACTGGTGGTACGCGATATCGCCCTTCTCAAGGCGATCGAAGAGGTAGGTAGGGTCGAAGAGGAGACCGGGGTACCCAACGCCGAGGCGCCCTTGGCGCCCGCGTACGAGCTGGCAGCTGCCTGATCGGACCGCCCGAAGTGGCGAGTTAGATACGCCCGCAGGGCCCAGTCCGGCGCTATCCTCTGCGGCATGTGGTTGCCGCGGGTCGCCAAGGCGGTACTGGAGTCCGAGCGACCCGTCGCCCTGGTGGGCGGCGAAGCGTTCGGAGTCCCGTTCCTCATCGACGCGCTCGGCAGAGAGGCTCCGCTCGTGTGGTTCGAGCTCGGGGCCTCTTCTTCGGACGATCCCGTCGCACAAGGGAACGCTCTGGCGCGCGCCGTCAACCGGGTGTTGACGGCGCCGCTGCTGTCTTTGGCGCTTCCGTACCGGTCTCAGCTCTCGGCTCTTGCGCGTTTCAGGTCCGACCTGAAGCCTTTGCGCTTCGCCGTCACCACCCATCGGCTCGACCAGCCGTTCCTCACGGACCTCCTGGACCTGCACGGCAACGGTTACACGGTGTTGCTCGACGCGAGGCAACCGACCGACGACTCGGCCGCCGTACTGGACCGCTGCCACGTCGTCGGTCCGGATGAACTAGCCGTCACGCGCCAGGAAGCAGGGGAGATGTTGCCTGCTGCCCTCGGGAGCGAGTCGGTCGACGACCTCTGGGCGCGCTCGGGCGGTCGCTTCACGGAGCTTAGTGCTCTCGCGAACGAGGCCGTCGACCTTCCGAGGCTCAACGTTCCCTCGCCCGTCGGACCTCAGCTCCCCGTCGGCCGGGAAGAGCTGGTCGATCCCCGCCCTGCCGTCTACGCCTACATGCGGGAAGGGGACCCCATCGCGGCCCTCGAGCTCGCGGTACTCCGGGCTCCCGAGCTCGTCGACGACCTGCTGAGGACCGCAGGCCCGCGGTACCAGTCGGAGGGGCTGCTCGAGAGGCTGCACCTGCTCCTATCCGCACTGCCCGAGTCGCACTCCCACGGTGAGCGCGTTCTGGAGTGGCGGCTCGTCGCCGGGGTCGCCACGAGCGATCTGCAGTCCGTTGGCGAGGACGTCGACGCCTACCTGAGCGCGCACTCTGCGCCAACGTTGCGGGCGAGGCGGGCCGGGACGATAAGGCACGACAAAGGCTTCGTCATGGCAGAACAGGCAGCGCAGGCCCGGCGCACGCCGGTGACGCTGTGGCAGTACGGCCGGCTGCACCCGAACGACGAGAGCGCGGTCGACCTTCTTCGGGAGAGCGTTCGCTTGGCCGAGGAGCAGGGCAGTCCGTACGACGTGGCCCGGAACGCGTACAGCCTGGCATCGAGGCTGTTGCACATGGGCGAGTTCACGCGTGCTGCTAGCTGGGCCAGGTGGGCCCTCGACGTCGTCGATCGTGAACAGCTACAAGACGGGAACCGCCGGCTCCAGATCGTGAACCAGCTCGCGGTGGCACGGATCATGACGGGTGACCTGGTGGGCTTGCGGACCCTCCTGGAGGACGCCCAGGCGCTGGTCGAAGGGAGCCTTCCCAACCTCGCTACTTACTTCCGAAGCACGCTGGCGCAGCTCGAGCTGGCCGAGGGCAACCCGGCAGATGCCTACGAACTGCTGAAGGCGACGTACCACGCCAGCCCGCGGAAGTACCGGGGTCGTTACGGGTACCAGCTCGTGCGCACCCTGCTGGAGCTGGGTCGGACCGACGAGGCCGCCGAGGTGGCAAACGACGTGTGGGAAGTGTCGTCGGCTGGCGGCGGTTTCGAGCGCACGCTGGCGGCCCTGGCCCGCGGCATGGTGGGAGCATTAGTCGACGAGCCGACGGCTGCGGACGACCTGTTGGAGGCGATGCTCGACTCGGAGCTGATCGCCGAGCAGCGGATGACAGCGGCCTTCTACTACCTCTTGGCGACCGGGGGAGCGGCACACAACGTGCCGCGAACGCTAGTCCCGCTGCTCGCCGGCCTTCATCCGGTAGGGCGAGCCGTCCTCAGCGGACCCGCAACCGTGTTCGAGCGCGTTTGGAGCCCGTTGTCGGCACCGCGTGTCCCACTCACCCTGCGGTTCCTCGGAGGGTTCGACGGCAAGTACCACGGAGAGGACGTACAGCTCCCACCGCGGCTCGCCGAGGTCGCTTTCGCGCTGGCGATCCATCCCCGCGGTATGACGCGCGACGAGCTCAACGACTTCCTCGTCCCTGTGGGCCACGGCCCGTTCACCAGCGGCGGCATGCGCAGCATAGTCACGCGCCTCCGACAGCTGCTGCCTGTCAGCGACGCCCCCTACCGCTTCACCGTCCCATACGAGGCGGATGTCGTGCAGCTGAGAGAGCTCCTCAAAGCCAGCCGCATCAGGGAGGCGGTCAGCCTGATGCGCGGATCCTTGCTCCCGCAGAGCGTAGCGCCCGGTGTGGAGGAGAATCGACTCGAGATCGAAGAGGAGCTCAGACAGGCGGTGCTGCTCGCGGGCGATCCGGACGCTCTCTACGACCTGGCCGAGCGCCTCGCCGACGACCTCGAGTTCTGGCAAGCCGCTGCCGCGGCCCTGTCGTCCGGCGACCCGCGGCTCGCGTTGGCTCGTGCTCGTGTGAAGCGACTCGAAGAGGCGTACGGGTTGTCCTGACTACTACCCCTTGGCGTCTGGGACACACAGCCGCCCCCTAAGGCGACGCCCAGAGTCCGGCATGAGCAGCGCGCGTTCACCAAGGCTCCGCCACCGCGCAGGATGTCGACTACCGAAGTGCCCAGGTGGCTGACACCTGGGCTCGCGTGGGACATGTCCGACCACACCGGTGAGCCGGTCGGCGCTCAGGCGAGGCCCTCGAGTTCGCCGACGTGTCTCTCGAGTACCGCGAAGGCGCGTTCGATCGGCTCGGGGGTGCTCAGGTCTACGCCGGCGGCCCTCAGAGCGTCGATCGCCGGCACGGAGTTGCCGGCGCGCAGGAAGCCGATGTACCTCTCCACGGAGCCCGGCTCGCCCTCGAACACGTCTTCCGCGAGAGCGGCAGCTGCGGCGATGCCGGCCGCGTACTGGAACGTATAGAACGGTACGTATAGGTGGCCGAACTCGGCCCATGTGATGCCCACACGCTCGTCCACTTCGATCTCGCCCCCGTAACCCTCAGCGAACAGTTCGCGCATCTTGCGGTTGAGCTGATCCGCGGTCAGTCCCTCGCCCCGCGCGACCGCCTCGTGAACGAAGAGCTCGAACCGCACGAGCGTCGGCATGATGAAGAAGTAGCGGTGGAAGTTGCCGAAGGCCTCGTCGAGAACGTCGAGCCTCTGCGCCGGTTCGGTGAACCGCGAGAGGAGGTGCTTGCGCACGAGCGCCTGGTTGAAGTTCGAGGCCGTCTCCGCAGCAACCATGGAGACGTCGGTGTACGCGATCGGTTGCGAGGCGTCCATGAGCACGTCGTGCATCGCGTGTCCTAGCTCGTGCGCCAGCGTGGATAGGGACCCCAGGTCGTCCGTGTAGCTCATCATCACTTGAGGCTGGAAACCGTAGGCGTGCGAACAGAAGGCACCGTCCCGCTTGCCGCGGTTGGGGTACACGTCCACCCAGCGCTCACGCTCGAGGCCGCGTCTGAGCGGCCCGACGTACGCCTCGCCGAGGGGAGCCATGCCGTCGAGAACCCACTCGATCGATCGGCTGTACGGGACGACCATCGGCTCGGCCGAAAGGGGAGCGAACACGTCCCACTCCTCCAGCCGGTCCACGCCGAGGAGCTTCTTGCGGGCAGCCCAGTAGCGGTGCCATACGGGGAGGTTGGCGGTGAAGGTGTCAAGCACCGCTTCGAGAACGCTCCTCGGTACCTCATAAGGTTCGAGCTCCTGGGCGAGCGTGTCCTCGTAGGAACGGGCCCGTGAGTTGAAGAGGGCCTGCTTCACGCGGCCGAGGTAGAGCTCGGTCAGCGTGTCGGAGAAACCGAGGAATCCCTCCTTGTACGAACGGTACGCGGCCTCCCGGACCGCGCGGTTCCGCGATCCCTTGAGGGTGGGGTACGTGCTGCGTTCGACGATGAACTCCTCGCCATCGACACGTACAGGGTCGAAGCGGATCTCGCCGTTAGCGAGGCTGTTGTAAGCGCGCTGGAGCGCTCCGAAGCTGTCGCCGAGACCCTGCAACAGCTCCTCGACCTCGGGCGAGCGGACGTGCGGACGCTGCGTCTCGAGCATCTCGAAGTAGCGCTCGAGGTAGACGAGGTTCGGCTCCTCGCGCATGAAGGCCTCGAGCTTCTCGCTGCCTAGGCTCAATAGCTCGGGACGCACGAACGCGAGCTGCTGACCCACCTGCGCCTGCAGGGCTCGGAACTCCCCGGCCCTCTTGCGAGCTTCTCTGTCGCTCTGGTCGACGCTGACGGGCAGCGTCGCGTAGTTGTTCAGCCGCTGGAGCGTGGCGTCGAGTCCGAGCTTCAACTCCAAGAACTCGGAGAGCGTCGCGGCAGACTCGCCGAGTCGACCGCGGTACGACGCTACGGTCTGCGCCTCAGTCGCCAGCCGTTCCAGGTCGGCGCGGAAGGACTCTTCCGTGGCATAAAGGGGCGTCAGGTCCCAGGTGTATGCGGGGTCGAGCTCCGATCGGGTGGGAAGTGTTCCGGACATGGACAAGAGAATAGAGCGGGTCGGCGCGCCGGGAAGCGCGCCGACCCGTCCCTCGGGTGTTGGAACCGTGCTGTCTTCGAAAGGTCAGGAGGCGGTCTGAGGGTCGATGACCTCGCTGACGACGGTCACACGGTCGCACGGGAAGCCGCCGCGCCTGGCGTGCTCCCTGACGATGTCCGCGTTCTCCGTCTCGTGGACGCAGTAGATCTTGTCCCCCGCGACGTAGCTGTGCAGCCAGCGGTAAGGGACCCCCAGCGACTCGACCACGCCGTTCGACGTCTTGGCTATCTCCCGAAGCTGGTCCTGGTTCAGGCTGGCGGCCCCGGGTACCGTCCGCTCGATGATGAACTGCGGCATCTTAGACTCCTTCCGGCCGTTCGGCCTCGTATGAGTCTCCGGCTCGGAACGCCTGCCGTACATCGGGGCATGCCCCTACGTTTCGTCGTTCACGCTCCCACCGCCCCCTACCAATCCGGCCGACATGGCCTGCGCGACCGCGGCGGCGCGGTTCTGAACGCCAAGCTTCTGGAGTACCGCAGAGACGTGGTGCTCCGCGGTCTTCGCCGTGATCGACAGGCGATGGGCGATCTCCGAGTTCGTAAGGCCCTCGACGATCAGTTCGAGGACCTGAGCCTGGCGCGCCGTCAGGTTCGCCGGATGGGAGCCGGTGGTGCGTCGCGGGCCACGCGGGATACCGGTGATGCCCCTGTTCTTCATCTGAGCTGAGAGGCGGGTCGACGCCGGCCGGGTGCCGAGCCGCCTGAACTCCCTCAACGCCTCCCGCATGGCGGCTTCGTCGCCATGAGCGAGAGCGAAGGCCCGCTCGTAAGGACAGCCGATCGCTCCCCACAGCTCGGCAGAACGGCGCCAGTCGCCCTCGACCAGAGCGGCGAACGGCTCCGCCGCACCGGGCATGGGCCGTTCGAGTTCTCCGGCTTTCCACAGCCACAACGACACCTCGCCGCGAGCCCAGGGGCTGTCCGCCTCGGTGACCTTCGTGAGTATGGGTTCCAGGATCCTGGGGATCTCTTCGGCCCGGTCCTCCAGCCAGGCCAGCTCGAGCAGGCCGCACAGGGGCGACCACACGTACTGCAGCGAAGGGTTGGGGCGCAGGCCCAGTGTCGTCTCCAACGTCTCGCTGGCCGTCTTGTCACCACGCCTTACCTGGGCTCGGCCTTTCGCCCCCAGTGCTGTCATCGGGCCGATGAACCCGTGCCCCGCAAGGGGAGGGACCAAAGACGCTAGCCTGACGGCTTCGTCGTAGTCCCCCATCTCGAAGGCGATGCGTGCCAGCCACGCCCTGCCGTACGCTTCAGACGCGTCGTCGTCGGTCCTCGTGGCTTCCTCGACCAGCTCCTCGAGTGCCAGGATCGCCTCCCCGTAGAGCCGGCCTTCACCTGCACCCGAACCGAGCATCCAGAGGGCTTGTCTCGCACCCCGCCGGTCTCCCATCTCATCGGCCCTGCGGCGGGCCTCCTTCTGCAGTTCAACGCCCTTGTGTGCGTCCCCCATCACGAGCTCGATCGCACCTTCGAGCACAAGCGACGCGGTCTCCATGGGCGCGTCGCCGAGTTCCCTGGCCGCTTCGATCGCAGCGCGGGTAGCTTCCCTAGCGGGCTCACGGCGACGCCTCAGCATCGACACGAACGCCTTGTAGTAGTGGCTCCGGGCCTTCTCCGTCGTGAGCGGCCTGTCGGCGAGGAGCTCCCGAGCCGCGTCGGTGGGCGGGGAGGCAGCTTCGTCGAGGCCCATGCGGAAGCGGGCGTAACCGAGGAGGCCCAACGCTTCCGCCAGCGGTTCGGGGTCGCCCTGGCGCGTACGGATCTCAACGGCAAGCTCGCACTCGCGCAGAGCTTCGGCGTGGAGGTCGAGGACATCCGCGATGCCGGCAAGCCGCACCCGCAGCCGCGCCTCGGTGGTCTCGTCCATGTGGTCGCGCCTATCCAGAGCGATCCTCAGGAACTGCGCGGCCTCGCGGTGGGCGCCACGCTCGGTAGCCTGCTGGGCCGCTGGCAGCGCGAAGCGAACGACGAGGTCCCAGGCGTGTGCGCGTCCAGCGTGGTGAGCCAACCGGGCGTAGTCCTCCGGTTCGTGCTCGAGGAGCAGATCGATCATCGCGCGGTGCCATGCGAACTGCTGACCGAGCGGGGTGGCGGCTTCCAACGCGCTGCGTGCAAGGTCGTGCCTGAACCTGAGGTTCGTTCCGTCCACGACCAGTATGCCGGTGTTCGCTGCCTCGTCTACGGCGGCTGCGTCCACGCTCGCGACGGAGAGCGCGTACTCGATCTCCAGGGACCTGGGCGCGGACGCCACGACCTCGACCAACCGCCTCGCGGGCTCGCTGAGTCGCGCAGCGCGTGCGATGACGGCCGCCCTCACGGTCTCCGGCACCTCGTCTCCGGAGGCGATCACCTCGGTGACGAAGAACGCGTTGCCATCGGTCGCCCTGTGGATGCGGGATGCCCTCGCCGCGTCAGCGCCCGACATGGTCCGCACGGCGTCGATGGATAGGGGAGGCACGCCTAGCGAGAAGGTCGACGGCCTTCCAACCAGCTCGCCGACGACGTGGTGCGCCGGATGGTGGGGGCCGACCTCGTCGTCACGGAAGGTTGCGACGACCATGGACGGCAGGTCCGCGATGCGGCGCCCTATGAACCGCAGGAAGTCGAGCGTGCCTTCGTCCGCCCAGTGGATGTCCTCGAGGACGAGGGCTATCGGGGTCGTCGAACCCGAAAGCCGACGCTGGACCGCCGTGAAGAACTCGTACGGCTCCGCCGTGGTGGCGAACGACTCCGCCAAGTGAGCCCTTGGGTCCATCGCGATGTCGATGAGCGGACTGAGGGGACGCGGAGTCGTGAGAGGGTCGCAGCCGCCGATCAGCACGTGCGCGCGCCCGGTGGAACGCCTCGCGAACTCGGTCACCAATACGGTCTTGCCTGCCCCCGCCTCGGCGCCGAGAAGCACGAGCGAACCCCGGCCCTGCATGGCGGCTCTCAGCCGCTCACCCAACTGTTCCAGGAGTCCGTCCCGTTCAAGTAGCGGCATGCGTTCCGCGTTCCCATGGGTCTTAGGCTTCTGCGAGCGTGCGGTAGAGCTCGAGGATAGCAGGGTCCACTCTTCTCACAACGTGACGTGCTTGGCCGGGGACGTCATGCGTGCCCCGGGCTCGCGAGCCCGCTCCTGACGTGTTGTAGGGTGGGTAGCTCTCTCATGCGGACACGTTCGCCACGTGAACGTCCGTCCGCCGAGCCTTATCGATACGCAATTGACCCTTCAGACCGACCGTAACGGAGTTTAGATGGAGATCAGACCGCCACCAACAGAGCAACCCGCCACAGCGCCGAATCCCCCAGACCCCACCACGAAGCTCTCGGTCCGAGGGCTCTACAAGGTATTCGGACCGGAGCCGGGCAAAGCCATCTCGATGTTAGAGAACGGCGCCACCAAGGCCGAGGTTCAGGAACGCCTCGGCAACGCCGTCGGTGTCGCCCATGTCGACCTCGACGTGAGGACGGCGGAGACCTTCGTGCTGATGGGGCTCTCGGGCAGCGGGAAGTCCACGCTGCTCAGGCTGCTAAACCGCCTTCACGAGCCAACGCGGGGGAGCATCGTGGTGGACGATGTGGACATCACGGAGCTCAGCCGCCGTGAGCTGCTCGAGGTGAGGCGCCAGAAGTTCAGCGGCATGGTCTTCCAACAGTTCGCCATCCTGCCTCATCGGACCGTTCTCGACAACGTGGGCTACGGACTTGAAGTACAGGGAACCCCCGAGATCGAGAGACGCGATAAAGCCCAGAGCGCGATCGAGCTCGTCGGCCTCGCCGGCTGGGAGCGCAGCTACCCGAGGGAGCTCTCCGGCGGCATGCAGCAGCGCGTCGGCCTGGCACGGGCGTTGGCAGTCGACGCAGACATCCTACTGATGGACGAGGCTTTCAGCGCACTCGACCCTTTGATCCGTCGAGAGATGCAGGACGAGCTGATCGACCTGCAGACGCGAATGCGCAAGACGATCGTGTTCGTGACGCACGACCTCGACGAAGCCCTGCGTCTCGGCGATCGCATCGCGATCATGAAGGACGCACGCGTCGTGCAGGTAGGCACACCGGAAGAGGTGATAACGGAACCGGCCGACGACTACGTCGCCGCCTTCGTGGAGGGTGTCGACCGCAGCGACGTCCTGACTGCTGGCAGCATCATGCAGCCAGTCAAGGAGACGGCGCGGCTTCAGGACGGGCCGCAGACGGCCCTCAACAAGATGCGGCGCGCCGGGATCTCAGGGGTGCTCGTAGTGGACGCGGAGCGCAAGGTCCTCGGCTATCTGAGGTCCGAGCCGCTCGTCGCGGCCCTGCGCGAGGGAGCGGTAGGTCAGGAGCGCATCCACGGCGACCTGATGGAGTCTGCTCCCATCGTCGGCATGGATACGCCTCTCCACGAGGTGATCGGCGTCGCTTCCGAAGGCTCGACGCCAGTTGCCGTCACCGATGCGGCCGGCAGGCTGCGCGGCGTGGTCGTGAAGGGAGCGATCCTGGCCGCCCTGGCGCGCCCAGGTCGGAACGGGGCAGAAGACCGAACAGATACTCAGTCATCCGACTCGTTGCCTCCCCGCCCCTCCACGTCGGACATCGGTCGCGATGGGGGGCGCCATGTTTGAGTTCCGGATACCCATACGCGACGTGGTCTCGAACATCGTCGAGTACCTGCGCGACGCTCTCGCCCCGGTGTTCGACGGCTTCGCCGGCGCAGTAGACACCTTGATCAGCGCCATGCTCACGGCTTTCCAGTGGGCGCCCGTACCAGTGGTGATCGGGGCGTTCGCCCTGCTCGCCGCGCTCCTGGCCGGCTGGCGTGTAGGTCTGTTCGCGCTTCTTGGGTTGCTTCTGGTCGAGAACATCGGTCTGTGGAACCCGTTCCTCCAGACGCTCGCGCTCGTGGTCGCGGCTCAGGTGCTCATCACTCTCGTCGGTGTGCCCCTGGGGATCATCGCCGCGCGCAGCGATGCGGTGGAGGGCGTGCTAAGGCCCATCCTCGACTTCATGCAGACCATGCCGGCGTTCGTGTACCTCATACCGGCCGTGATGTTCTTCGGCATCGGACTGGTGCCCGGCGTCGTCGCTACGTTCGTGTTCGCGATCCCGCCTCTCGTGCGCCTCGTGAACCTGGGCATTCGTCAGGTGCCTCAAGACCTCGTCGAAGCGGCCGACGCCTTCGGGTCCACGAGCTGGCAGCGTCTCGTGAAGGTCGAGATGCCGGTGGCACGGCCTAGCATCATGGCCGGCCTGAACCAGTCGATAATGCTGAACCTCTCGATGGTGGTCATCGCCGGCATGATCGGGGCGCGCGGCTTGGGCGCCGAGGTGCTGCGTGGCATCCAGCGGCTCAACGTGGGACAGGGGTTCGAGGCCGGTCTGGCGGTGGTGATCATGGCGATCGTCCTCGACAGGGTCACGGCGTCCGTGGGCCGACGGCGTTCCCAACAGGCGTAGCTAGCCTGGCCCGGGTCCGGTTCATGGGCCGTTAATTCGAGCGCACTGCCGTTGCACCGCGGCTTGGCAGCGCTTGTGAGCACGTGTTACGGTCGAGGGCGCCGCCGAGTTAGGCGCTTGTCTGTCTGCGTACGTATGTACGCTCGCGGAACGACACTGGTTCCGTCGCCGTCAAAGCCCCGTTTCTATCGGGAGGTATCGAATGCGCAAGTGGTTAGCTGCACTTCTAGTAGCGTTAGTCGTTGGTACGGCCGTGGCACAGGACGATGTGATCGACCTGGGCTACGTGCTTTGGGACTCGGAGATCGCCTCGACCCACGTCGTCGCTGCTGTGATCCAGGATGATCTCGGCTACGAGGTGAACCTGACCTCGGTCGACGCAGGACCCATGTGGACCGGAGTGGCTCAGGGTGACTTCGACGCCATCGTCGCCGCCTGGCTACCCGCTACCCACGCGGCGTACTGGGAGCAGACGCAGGACAGCCTCACCGACCTGGGTCCCAACCTCGAAGGCGCAGACATCGGCTGGGCCGTGCCTACGTACGTAGAGGTCGACAGCATCACCGAGCTGAACGACAACGCCGACCTGTTCGGCGGTGAGGTCATCGGCATCGATCCGGGCGCCGGCCTGATGGCCGCGAGCGACGAGGCGATGACGGCATACGACCTGAGCAACTTCGTGTTGCTCGACGGTTCGGACGCCGCCATGACGGCCGCGCTCGACCGCGCGTACAGCCGTGAAGAGCCGATAATCGTCACCAGCTGGCGCCCCCACTGGATGTGGGCCGCGTACGATCTCAAGTACCTCGAGGACCCAGAGGGCGTCTTCGGCGAGGCCGAGACGATCAACACGATCGTCAACCAGGAGTGGGCCGAGAACGAAGCCCCCGAAGACGTGCTCACCTTCCTCGACAACTTCCACTGGACCAGCGCCCAGATGGGCGAGGTCATGCTGATGATCACCCAGGAGAACATGGAGCCCATGGATGCCGCGCGGGCGTGGATCGCCGACAACCGCGACGTCGTCGAAGGGTGGCTCCCGTAAGCGTTCATCGCTAACGGAACGCGATAAGAGGGCCGGCCCCGATCACGTGGGCCGGCCCTCGACTTGAAGTGGGAACACGGCAGGCGCCGGCGACGGCGCCGCCGAGTTCAGGCCAAGGCCAGCGCGTTCAGGCCAGTACGTCCAGCGCCTTGTCGAGCCCTTCTATCCCGTACGCCAGGTCCTCGTTGGAGATCGTCAGCGGCGGGGTGACCAGCAGGACGTTGTAGCGGCCGAAAGCGTAGACGCCATGCTCCCGCAGCGCGACGGTGAGCTTCGTGACGGGCGCGTTGTCACCCCCGTACCAGGGCACCAACGGTTCTTTCGTCGTTCGGTCCTTCACGAACTCCAGGGCGAAGAACGCCCCGACGCCGCGAACGTCTCCGACGACCGGGTGACGGTCGGCGAGCGCAGATAGGCCGTCTCTCAGCTGCGGCTCCAGGTCCTTGGCGCGCTGGAACAGGCCCTCGGACTGCATCGCCTTCACGGTAGCCAGGCCGGCCGCCATGCCGAGTGGATGACCCGAGTAGGTGTGGCCGCACATCAACGCGTTGTCGTCGAAGTAGCTGGCCAGTCGCTCTCGCACGAGCACGCCACCCAACGGTACGTACGCCGACGCCACGCCCTTCGCGAACGTGATCATGTCGGGCGTCACGTCGAATCGGATGGCAGCGAAGGTGTCACCGGTCCGGCCGAACCCCGTCATCACCTCGTCGAAGACGAGCACGATGCCGTGCCTGGCGGTGATGTCACGCAGACCCTTGAGGTACCCGTCAGGGTAGACCACGACGCCGTTGGAGCCGACGACCGGCTCGATCAGCAACGCCGCGATGTTCTTGGCGCCCTCGAAGCTGATCACGTCTTCGAGGTGTTGCAAGGCACGACGGGTCTCCTCGTCCGGGTCATCCGTGAAGAACGGTGAGTTGTAAGGGTAGGGAGCGAAGAAGCGCACCACGCCAGGCATCCCGGGCTCGTTGGCCCAGCGTCGGTCCTCGCCAGTAAGGCTGCCTGCGCCCGGCGCCGACCCGTGGAACGACCGGTAGGAGACGAGCACCTTCTTGCGTCCCGTGATCATCCGGGCCATCTTCACGGCGTCCTCGTTCGCCTCGCCGCCGTTCGTCGTGAAGAAGGCGCGGCAGCCCTCCTGCCACGGAGCGATGTCGGAGAGAAGGGCGGCGAACTCGTTGCGCACATCGTTCATGAGTGAAGGTGCCGCGAACAGGAGCTTCTCGGCCTGACGCTTGATCGCGTCCACGACAGCCGGATGGCCATGGCCGAGGTTCACCGCCACGAGGCCTGCGGAGAGGTCCAGGTACCGCTTACCGTCCTCGTCGAACAGGTAGGACCCTTGCCCGCGCGTGATGACCGGAGTGTTGATGGCGCCCTGTTTGCTCCAGGGCGTCAACACGTGCTTGTGACTGCGGCTTGTGGCCGTTGGCGACATGTGTGACCTGCCTCCCTGACCGCGCCCTACGTGGGCGCGGGCTCCGAGTTGGCTGAAGCGTACTCCGGCGCGGGGCCGGCGGCAGCGGCTACGAGATCGCTGAGGACTCTCGGTGGCGCCTAGTTCGCTCTTAGCGGCCCGAACGATGGGAGAGGGAGGCCCGACGCATCGCCACGGATCACGTCCTCGAGGTAGTCGGAGGAGTCAGTGGGTTCGTACGGGCGCTTGTACCGGAGGTAGATGCTGCCTGGCCCCGGTGGCGGCGGCGCGTGCTGGATCACCACGCGCCTGGGGTCGCTGGGGTCGCGGCGCACGTCGGTGACTTCCAGCACGTTGCCGCCGTAGCCGTCGTAGTTCGTACCGCTCGGGGCTCCCCAGTAGACGGTGAAGTAGCCGGAGTAGCCGTCGGCGCCCGGCGAGGTCGTCTGGGCCACGTCGCGGTCCAGCGTGAGTACTACTGAGTTCCCGGAGCGAGAGATGTCGGTGATGCGAGGACCGGTGCCGTCCACTTCCCAACCTAGAACGTGCTCCTGGTACGCGAGGGCGACACGGCCGGCCAGGACCAGCTGCGCCTCGGCGCTCAGATGGATACGGTCGAAACGGGGGAGGTCGTGAGTGACGACCATGTGCGCCCGGTCGACCCCGGCCGACGTGCCAGTCGAGGGGTCGAGCGCCGCGGCGACGCGGTACGCGGCGGCCTCGAACCGCCGCTGTCGCTCGGCGATGTCGTGCGACCTGAGGTCCTCCGCTTCCGCCTGAACTTCGGTCTCTGCGCCCTCACAGCATCCGTACGGAGCGAGCTGCGCGTAGATGATCACCGGATCGACGGCCGCGGTCACGGCGGCCAACTGGCTCCGGAACGCATCGAAGACGTCTTCGGTTCGACCTGAGTAGGCGCCTCTCAACGACGTGCTCGAGTTGTCGGACTCTCCCTGGTACCAGTACACGGCACTCACGGGCCCGCCCTCTGAGCCTTCATCCGGTACCGGGTTCACGGCCTCGCCCGCAGACACGAGCGCCCGGTAGACGGCGCTGCCGAACAGGGTGTCCCTGTCGGTGCCGGCTAGGTTAGCGGGGCCCAGGTTCCAACCGATCGGATCCGGGTACACGCAGTTGTCTGACCTGAAGTGAGACCCCACCTGGCTGGCGCCGAGCGCCGACGGGATCAGGTAGACGTCGCGACCGGTGCCCTCCACGACGTCGTTGCCCTGCTTCAGGGCCCGTCCCAGGCCCGTGCCTAACGACGTGCCCGCGGACGAGTCCCTGCTGACGCAGTCCACCTGACTGGTGGGCCTGTCCAACGGCTCGGTCGCCGGCTTCCATACGTAATCGTTGCCAAGCATGTGCACGCCTGCGGTCGGGGACGTGAGCTCGCCGGGAACCGACGGGTCCCATCCCACGGCGTTCGACTGGCCCGCGATCAACATGGCGATGTTGCCGACCAGCACGTTGGCTGTCGCTCCGTTCGCGCTCACGCTCAGCGAACCGAGCGCGTCGTTCGGATCGCCCTCGACCCGCCACACGCCGGAGACACCCTCGATCGCCCATTCGAACGAGGCTTCGAGCGGAGATCCGTTCAGGTTCACGCCGTCGAACGCGACCTCGTCGAGCTGCTCGTTGCCTGCGTTCCCGACCAACACCACGTTCCCGGCCTTCAGGTCTGCGTAGGTGAGCGCGCTAGGCTTGAGCACCGGCTTCGCGGCGAGCTCGTCATCCGCGACCTTCATGAAGAGTTGCTCAACGTCGTTCTGGTCGTATGCGCACTCGCCGGTAAGGTCTAGGTGGAAGAGCTCGAAAGAATCCCCTTCGTCGATCGTGCCATGCGAAAGCGCCGCGTGTGCGAGCAGAACATCGCGCACGTCTACGGTTCCCGACTGATCGACATCACCCAGCGGGTAGTCGGCGACGGCAGGCTGATAGGTGGCGGAGAAGCAGGCCGTGCTGGCCGATTCGCCGGCATCGAACTCGGATAGATCGACCGATACGTCCAGCAGATCGCTCGCCGTGTCGGCCACAAGCTGCCCGACTGACACGCTGCCGTTCGCTGCAGAACCATCGTCGGTGTACGCGTTGGCGATGCCGATGGGGGGCGCGGCTGCGCCGTCTGCCACCACCCAGTGGATCGAGAGCACTTCACCGTCCAGCGGCGCTTCCGAGAACATGGTGATGACGACTCCGGTTCCCTCCGCCTGGAGGACGGCCGCAGCGGTCACGCCGACACCTATCTCGCTGAGGCCGCGGAACCCGACCTCCTCCGGATCGAACGTGAAGGCAAGTTGGGCGGCGCTGACGCCGGGCTGAACCGTCAGAACCTGGCGGAGGTTCTCTCCGTCGGGGGGTGGCGGAGGGGGAGGCGGCGGTGGCGGGGGAGGGAGCAGTTCCGCGCAACCGGTGATCAGAAGGAACACGGCTGCCGTCCAGGCCAGGCGGCCTTCTTTCGGTAGCCGCCTGGACACTAGCCCCAGGGCCGGCCTCTCGCGATGGTTGCCTTCCACCTACTCCTCCGACCCCCGCTTCAGCTGCCCGTCGTCGGCAACAGCGAACGCAATGCGCGCGACGATACGCGTTCCCGGGATACTCCCAACGTTAGATGTGAAGCGCATGACCGGCTGTGACGTAGCGCCCGCGCCGTTTCTTACTCTTACTCAGGAGGTTCTAATGTGGCGGGCGAGTACTCTCGTCACTGCCCACCTTGGCAAGCGTGCGTAGACTCACGTGGCGTGACAAGCGTGGTTCTTGTGGGCATGATCAATGCAAGGCGGCGGGAACCCGGTCGCCGAGGCCAGGCGAGTTCGATAAGGAGACGACGTGCATAGACTACGGATCTTAGGCATCTTCGCGGCACTTGCGCTCTTGATAGCGGCCTGTGGTGATCCCACACCGCCGGCCGGCACACACGCCTTGACCGTAGAGGTCGTGGGCGCCGGTACGGTCACGTTCGACGCGTCGGGCGATAGCGCTGTAGGAACGAACAACGTGGCGGCAGGCGAGGTCACCCTCGTAGCCACTCCGGACCCCGGCTCCACGTTCGTCGGTTGGACCGGCGACGCCTGTGCTGGTGAAGGCGCCACGTGCACGTTCACGCTCGACGCGGACGCCACGATCACGGCCACCTTCCAGGCCGAAGGTGACGACACGCATCAGCTGACCGTGGCCGTCGCTGGCGACGGTACCGGCACGGTCGAGTTCGACGTCGCTGGCGGTGACGACGCGATCGGTACCCACGACATCGCCGACGGCGAAGAGGT
>DASRWD010000094.1:0-2624 GCA_035654755.1 Trueperaceae bacterium | reverse complement strand
CCAGTTGGTAGTAGTCCTGTCCCTCGATGGCGGTCCCGTCGTGCGTGCGCAGTCGCACGCTCACATCGCCGGTGCTTCCGCCCTCTCGGGTGACGACCGCGTACGAACCGCCGAAGGGCATCTCCAGCAGGTCGTAGTCGGCCTCTTCGAACTGGATCGTTCCGGCTGCCGGGTCGATGCTCGTCGTGCAGGCCTCGGCCTCGTCCTCCTCGGGAGGTAGCTGTAGGTCGGGAACCGGCGTCAGACCTGCGTACTCGAGCTCGGCCCCCTCGAGGGAGACCGGGTCGCGGAAGAACCCTGCCATGTACGTCTCGCCCTGGACCTGGTCCAAGGTCTCTACCTTGACGCGGAACTCGATGGTGACCAGCTCGCCGACCTCTACTCCGGACAGGTCGACCTCCATCGTGATGGGAGCGTCTAGCCTTATGAACCCGTCGCGGTCGAACTGCTCGTAGGCGAAGTCACCGTCACCGATCGACCACAACGGCGTCGGCCCGGAGGTGCCCGTGGAGACCAGCCACAGGGGCTCGCTAGGGCCGAGCTGTGGGAGGTTCGCTTTCAGCACCGCGTGCCCGTCCGTGCGGAGCAACGTGTGTGGGTCCATGCCCGAGGTGAAGACCAACGCGGAGAACATGACCTTGCCGATCAGGCTGGGGACGCAGACCGGGCTTCCAACGCATTGGTAGGGCAGGATGTCGGCGCCGCCGTACTGCTTGCCCATGAGTTGGGCGGCGGTGATCGTGAACTTGAGGGTCGCGTCGCCATCCTCCTTCCGGAAGGATTGCGACTGCTGGAACTCGACCTTGCTGCCGATGAACTGGTCTGGAAGCTCGTCACCCGGCGCCTCGGTGTAGGCCCAGTAGGTGTTGCCGTCCGCGCTCGAGTACACCTCCGCGTCGGCGAAGCCGTCCTCGAACCCGGCCGCTAGGGGCCCGAAGCGGTGAGTCGCGTATGCCTCATCCTCCGGCTGATCCTCTGGCGGCGGCACGACGAGAACCGGGTCGCCTTCATCTTTCGGAAGACCCCAGAAGTACCAAGTGCGGTACAGACCGCTCGAGTTCGGCTTCCGCTGGCCAGTGGCCGTGGTGAGGAACGAGAAGCTCGTCGTTTGAGCGCTGAGCGTCTCACCCATCTCCTCTGTCGAGATGGCGGCTCCCGCCAGCTCGTACCAGGAACCGTTCGCGTCGGTCTTCATCAAGTACGGGCCAGGGCCTTCGGGTGTCTGCGCGGGTCCCAGCGCTGAGGCTGGGAGCGGAACCACGACCGAGACCGGCTCGGCGAACGTGGTCCCATGCGGCAGGAGGGCGTACACCTGGCCTGCGCCCTCCAGGCCGGGCGGCAGGTCCGGCGCCCCGGGGCCGGCGAACTCGATCTGTATGGGTACGTGGCTAGAGAGGGCCCCCGGAGGCACCACGACCTTGGCGCCGTCGGGGGCTGTCGCCGTGCCTCCCTCCGGGCCGATCGTCGGTAGCGGTGGCGGTCGGCTGCATGCGGCGACGACCCCTAATAGAGCGGCGGCCGCGAGCAGAAGCCTGCTAGCTGATCTCCGTTTGGCCATGTGTGTCTCCCTTCTCGGGGAGATGCTCACAAGGCGGCGTTTCAGCAGCGTTTCACCGCACTGCCCGGCCATACGGGTGCCGGTCGGCCCCGTCTACAATCCGACCGTGCGACCTAGGCTGCGCCTCTTGGGCTCACCCCAGCTAGGGCTCGGCGACGAGATCCGCGACCTACCCGTGGACAAGCCGGCGTCGTTGCTCTACTACCTGGCGATGCGCGGCGACTGGGTGCGGCGGGCAGAGCTCGCCTACCTCTACCGACCGGACGCGCCCGAGGAGACGGCCCTCGCGAACGTCAGGGTCCTGCTCCACCGCGCCAAGGCACTAGCGGTCGACGGGCTGGAGGTCGAGCGTTCCCGCGTGCGCTACGAGGTGGCTACCGACGTGGGCGAGTTCACGAGGCTCGTCGAACAGGGTGATCCGGCAGCGGCGCTGCGGCTCTACCGCGGCCAGTTCCTCAGCGGCTTGAGCGTCCCCGACAGCTCCGGCTACGAGACCTGGCTCGAGCTGCAGCGCGCCGACCTGGCCCGGACGTGGCGCGCCGCGGTTCTGCGCGAGTGCGCCGAGCTCGAGGCGAGGGGCGAGCACGTCGCGGTAGCCGACCTGGTGAGGCCCGTCGTGGCGGCCGACGGGCTGGACGAGGAGGCGGCGCAGGTCCTGATCCGGTCGCTCCTCGCAGCCGGCCAGCGCTCGGAGGCCCTGGCCGCCTACGAGGATCTGAGACGCGTACTCGCCGAGGAGCTCCAGGCCGAGCCGCTGGACGGCACGGCGGCGCTGGTCGCCTCCGTGAGCGGAGCGACCGGCCGGGTCGGCCCGTCCGAAGGGCCGAACGCCGGCCAGCGGACGCGCGGCAACAGGCTCCCAGTACGCACCACGCGCTTCCACGGACGCAACGCCGAGATGGCCGCCTTGGAGGAGCTGCTGAACGAGCCGGACCGGCGCCTCGTGACCGTGACCGGCCTGGGCGGCGTCGGGAAGTCGCGGCTGGCGCTGGAGGTGGCACGCAGGCGGTCGGACGAGCACCCCAACGGGGTCTGGTTCGTGGAGCTCGCGGGGACCGCCGCCCCG
>DASRWD010000093.1:0-5211 GCA_035654755.1 Trueperaceae bacterium | reverse complement strand
TCAAGCGTCTCGCCGTGCTCTCCCCTGACCGGCACGTACCAGCCTGTCCCCGCACGCCAGCTGAAGACGTATCCCACCAGGTCGGCGTCGACCGCGCTGAGCGCCGTGGTCTCGGTGTCGAGGGCGAAGCTGTCCTGGGCGGCGAGCTCCTCGACGAACGCCTCGAACGCCTCCTCGGTGTTGACGACGCGGTAATCCGTCTCCAAGCCGGCGCTCTCGACGTCGGATGGCGTCTCCTCCGCCGACTCGGCGACGGCGGCCGGTCCGGCGACGTCGATCTGTTCCAGGAAGGTCCTGAAGCCAAGCTCCTCGAAGATCGGTCTCAGGGCCCGCCTGTTCGGCGTCGGCGTCACGCAGTCAGACAGGTCGAACTCGATGGGTGCGTCCCTGTCGAGCGTCACGAGCCGGCGCGTGAGCGGCATGACCTCCTTGTGGGCGGCCAGGTTCTCGCGCAGCTTCGGTGTGAGGTCGTCCAGGTTCTCCATGACGGCGTCTGCGTTGCCGTACTTCGCGATCAGCTTCGCTGCGGTCTTGACGCCCACGCCCTTGGCGCCCGGGATGTTGTCTGTGCTGTCGCCCGTGAGCGTCTGCACCTCGACGGACTGCTCAGGCGTGTAACCGCGCGTCTCGAGTAGGGATTCAGGGTCGAGGAGCTCGCCGCTCGACGGGTCCCAGAGCTTCACCTTGGAGCTGAGGATCTGGTGCAGGTCCTTGTCCTTGCTCCCGATGCGCAGCTCGACGTCCTCGCCCTTCAGGCGCTCGGCGATCGTGGCTATGACGTCGTCGGCCTCGTAGCCCTCCTTCTCGTAGACGGAGATGCCCATGGCCTCGACGACTTGTCTGATACGCGCGTACTGGGCATGGAGGTCGTCCGGCGCTGCGTCACGGTTGGCCTTGTACTCGGCGAAGTCTCCCTTGCGGAGCGTGGTCGAGTCGCTAACGTCGAACGCGATGGCAACGTAGTCGGGGGCGATGTTCTTGAGCAGGTTGATGAGTAGCTGCGTGAAGACGTACACGGCCTTCACCGGTTCCCCACCGGGGCCGGTGAGGTCGCGGAAGGGCGCGTAGTAGGCGCGGAACAGCTGCGCGTGCCCATCGATGATGTAGAAGGTCTTCACTGGCTTCCTCTCGTCCGCCACCAGCCGGCAGACGGCTGCCTTCGTAGACCGCTCACCTGGGCGGGACGGCTAACGATTCTACCATCCGGCCCGGAGGCGCTATAGAGGCGTGGATGTCAGGACCCTACGCCGTCTGGAAGCGCGGCTACTCGTTACCGCACTCCTGCAGGCGCGGCTCCGAAGCGGAACCCGGCTAGAATCGAACCATCCCCGTGCGAGGAGAGTCATGACCGACCTCGATGCCTTAGGCACCTTCTACCTGGGAGCCGTCGTCGACGACAGCTTCGACCGCACGCCCGAGCCGTTCGTCTACGACGCCTCGGACCTCACGACACACGCCGTCATCGTCGGTATGACCGGCAGCGGCAAGACGGGCCTCGGAGTGGGTCTCATAGAAGAGGCAGCGCTCGACGGGGTGCCTGTACTGGTCGTGGACCCGAAGGGTGATATGGGTAACCTCGCTCTTCGGTTCCCAGACCTAGAACCACAGGACTTCGAGCCGTGGATAGACCCCCGCGAGGCGGAACGAGCGGGGACAGACTTATCTGTCTATGCCGCGTCCGTTTCGCAGAACTGGCGTGAGGGACTTGCAGCATGGGGTCAAGGCCCGAAGCGTGTCGAGAGGCTGAAGCGGTCCGCCGACGTTGCCGTTTACACCCCTGGGTCCACCGCCGGGATCCCGCTGTCGGTGCTCACGTCTTTCGCTCCACCCAGCGCTGCCGTCATGTCGGACACCGAGGCGTTGGCGGACAGGCTCGGCGGCACCGCCGCGAGCCTGCTGACGCTGCTGGGGCGGGATCCCGACCCGCTGGGCCGCGAGCACATACTTCTCGCCGCCATAATGGACGCCGCATGGCGGGAGGGAAAGAGTCTCGAGCTCGCCGACCTCGTGAGGCTGGTACAGGATCCGCCAGTGAAGCGGCTCGGAGTGATGGACCTCGAGGCGGTCTTCCCTACGCCGGACCGTTTGAAGCTTGCCATGGCCCTCAACTCCCTCCTGGCCTCGCCGAGCTTCGCTGCCTGGACGCAGGGTCAGCCTCTTGACCTGCAGAGGCTCCTCTACGGAAAGGACGGCAAGCCTCGCGTCGCCGTCCTGACGATCAGTCATCTCAGCGACGCCGAGCGCTCGTTCTTCCTCACCCTCTTGTACTCGGAGGTCCTGGCCTGGACGCGGTCGCTGAGCGGCACGACAAGCCTCAGGGCGCTCGTGTACGTGGACGAGATATTCGGCATGTTGCCGCCGGTCGCCGAGCCGCCCACGAAGCGGCCACTGCTGACGCTTCTCAAGCAGGCGCGTGCGTTCGGGGTGGGTCTCGTCCTGTCCACGCAGAACCCGGTGGACCTCGACTACAAGGCCCTCTCGAACGCCGGGACATGGTTCATCGGTCGGCTACAGACAGAGAGGGACAAACAGAGGCTCCTCGAGGGGCTGCGCAACTCCGGAGGCACCGTAGACGTTTCCGCCCTGAACACGACGATCTCGTCCCTGCCCAAGCGGACCTTCGTTATGCGCTCGGTTCACGCGCCGGTGCCCTTCGTGTTCCAGACGCGCTGGGTGATGTCGTACCTGGCCGGGCCGATGTCACGGGAGCAGTTAGGACGGCTGGCGGAGGCGGGGCTGGTCCCGAGAGCACCGGTGGACGATGAGACGGCAACCCCCAGTAGCTCGGGAACCATGCAGAGTCAGGATCTCGCAGGCCAACTGCCGGACGCGCAGGAAACTGCGAACCGACCCATGCTGCCGCCGCACCTACCCGAGCTCTACTTGCGAAACGAGCTCGTCGGTACGCCGGTACGTTACTTCCCGTCCCTCTTGGGCGTAGCGGACGTCTACTTTCACTCGAAGACGCACGGCGTCGACGAGCAGCGCAGGGTCTCTATGCTTCTGGAGCCGATGGAGGGGCCGTCCCCGATCGAGTGGTCGCGCGCCGAGCCGGTAGACCTAGCCCTCGATAGTCTTCCTCATGAGGCCGAGACGGGCGCCACCTTCGCTCCGTTCCCGGCGCTGTCGCTCAGCAAGAAGGACGTCGACGGCTGGCAGGAGCTGTTCGAGCGGTGGTTGCGCACGGAGGGGGCGATGCGGTTGTTCCGCGATCCCACTTCCAAGGCCACCTCTCGACCAGGAGAGAGCGAGATGGAGTTCCGCCTGCGCTGTGCGCAGAGGACGCGGGAGATGCGGGACGAAGCGATCGCCAAGGTCCGCGCCCGCTACGCAACGCGGCTTGAGACCGTCCAACGGCGGATGCTCCGTGAGGAGCAGGCGGTCGCTAGAGAGCAGCAACAGTTCCAGGCACGCGCCGCGAGCGCCGCGGGCTCGGTGATCGGAGCGCTGTTCGGCGGCCGGCGCTCACTTTCCACCGCGGTGAACCGGGCCTCGATGGGCGCCAAGGACCTGGGCGACGTCAACCGGGCGAAGGAGCGGCTGGACGACGCGCGCCGGCAGTACGCCGAGCTGGAGAGTCAGCTCGAGGACGAGGTCGACGCACTCGAGGTCGGCACCGTTCACCCTGAAGAGATCGCTTTGGAGACGGTCGTCGTGAGGCCGTTGGCGCGGGACGTCGTCGTCCGCTTCTTCGGCGTCGCTTGGGTGCCGCACGTCTCGGTGGACGGCCGCTGGACGCCGGCCACCCTACCGACGACCTAGCCTGCGCCTACCTCATCGGGTACGGTATCGAAGCCCTTTGGCGGGGGCAAGAGGCGCCAGTTCCACTCCCCGTCCCGCCTGGGCGGCCAGATGACAGCGGTCGCGCGGCCGGCGATGGCGATCGAGTCGATGGGCCCGAAGTAGCGCGAGTCCTCACTGCCCGTGGGCGAGCGGTTGTCGCCCATGACGAAGTAGGTCCCCTCGCGAACGACGAAGTCGAGCACGACCGGCACACCCTCCGGCGTCCCTGGCGGCACGACCACGTTGCCTACGACGTTGCCGTAGAAGAGCTGGACCCTAGGGTCATCTACATCGACCGGGGAGCCGCCGAGGCGCGGTAGCCAGTTGCCGTCCGGGGCGCGCTGGAACGAGGTGACCATGGCAACGACCTCACCGTCTTGAACCACGACCTCCGGGAAGTCGACCGGAGCGATCGGCACCGTGCCGGCGTCACTGATGAACGACTGGTCGACCGCCACGTCGTTCACGTAGACCTGACCCCGCACGATCCGGACCGCGTCACCAGGCTGCCCGACGACGCGCTTTATGAAGAACTTGCGCTTGCCCGTCGTGAGGGCGGTCGGGGCGTTCGCCGGCTCGCGCAGAACGACGACGGAGCCCCTGTCGTACTCGCCGACCACGCCCATGCGCCGAAGCCAGGTGTCGAACTTGGGGATGAACACCCTGTCACCGGTGAGCAGAGACTGCAGGAGGTTCCCGGACCCCACTCCGCCGTTGAGGTTGGGCTCCATAGAGCTGCCGATGACGCCCACCGTCGTGAACACGAAGGTGACGACGAGGTAGGCGATCGCCAGGGCCTCGGCGTACCCACGGACCTCGCGCCACAACTTCTGCTGCCAGGTCGTCGCTTCCGCTCTCTCTCGCGACTGGCGCCGCCTGGCTCGCGCCGCTTCCTGCGGCGAATCGGTATCTGGCATGACGGGTCAGGTTACATCGCCCACCCAAGCCCCGACCGTGCGTAGGGCCGGTGCGGGCACGTGGGCGCGGACTACCTTAGTATATGAGGCATGACCGGCAGGGACGAGGGACAGCCACCCGTGGACCCACGTTCCCACCGCGGAAGGGGTGCAAGGCTCGACACCGGCAATAGGTTCACGGGCCGCGAGGTGGAACTGGACCTGGAGGAGGTGACCGAAGACGACCTGCGGGTGAAGACGCGGTACCTGGACGACACGTCGAGGTCGGCGGTCGCTACGAACAACAGCCCGGACATCGGTTTCGACGTAAGTATCAACCCCTACAGGGGCTGTGAGCACGGGTGCTCGTACTGCATGGACGGCGAGACGCTCGTGCTTATGGTGGACGGGAGCAGCAAGAGATTGAGCGAACTCGGGGTCGGAGACCATGTCTTCGGAACCGAGAGGTCTGGACATCACCGGCGGCTGTTTCCAACGACCGTGCTTGACAAGTGGACCACGAAGAAACCCT
>DASRWD010000092.1:0-4799 GCA_035654755.1 Trueperaceae bacterium | reverse complement strand
GAGCGCGCTCCCGTCCATGGGGAGATGGCGCCGCGCGAGATGGAGAGGGTGTCGTCCGGGACGATCAGGTCCGGGTCGAACTGCTGCAGGTAACCGAGGCCCGAGCAGTTCGTGCACGCGCCGTAAGGCGAGTTGAACGAGAAGGTCCGCGGCTCGAGTTCTTCGAGGAACGTGCCGTGCTCCGGGCAGGCGAAGCGCTCGCTGAACAGCTCGTCCGCGCCGGAGTCAGGGAACAGGACGCGCAGCAGCCCCTCGCCCTTGTTGAGAGCGAGCTCCACCGACTCGGCGAGCCGGGAGCGGTCCTCCTCCGAGACCTTGATGCGGTCGACGACGACGTCGATGTCGTGCTTCTCGAAGCGTTCGAGGTCTAAGTCGAGCGCCTGGTCGAGGGTCTGGATCTCGCCGTCCACCCGGACGCGCGTGAAGCCCTCCTTCTTGAGGTCGGAGAAGAGCTTGCGGTACTCGCCCTTGCGCCCGCGCACCAGCGGGGCGAGGACGTACGCTCGCTCCTCGGGGAAGCGCTCTACGAGGCGGTCGACGATCTCGGAAGCCGACTGCCTGGTGATGACGCGGCGGCACACAGGGCAGTGGGGCACCCCGACGCGCGCGAAGAGCAGCCTCAGGTAGTCGTGGATCTCTGTGACGGTGCCGACGGTGGACCTGGGGTTGTGGCTCGTCGTCTTCTGATCTATGGAGATCGCCGGCGACAGGCCCTCTATGGCGTCGACGTCCGGCTTGTCCATGATGCCGAGGAACTGGCGGGCGTAAGCGGAGAGGCTCTCGACGTAGCGCCTTTGCCCTTCCGCGTAGATGGTGTCGAAAGCCAGCGTCGACTTGCCGGAACCCGAGACGCCGGTGAACACGATGAACTTGTTGCGGGGCAATGTGATGGTGACGTCTTTGAGGTTGTGCTCGCGCGCCCCACGAACGGTCAGGTCTTGCAACGCTCCTCCTAGCAGTCCCGGGGGGACCGGGTCGAGCAGGGACGGGATCTGGTACCTACGTCTCTCATTGCCTCCTCGGCCGGGTCGACGGCCGCCGAGCTCGCGCCGGGGCCGCACCGTCTAAGAGGGCGCCGGGGCAACGTGACAGTGTATCAGAGCGCCCCGAGGTGCTGGTAAGCTGCCGGTAACGAACGCCGACCCGCGGAGCTCTTGAGCGGGCGACGCCGTCGCCCGGAACCCGTGAGCGTGGAGGACCCGATGTACACCGCCAGCGTCAAGCGCGACCTTCCTGCAGACACCGTGGACAACGAACGCGTGCTCAGCTTCTTCGGCGTCATTCTCGGGGTCATCGGCTCCGGCATGATCCTTCTGTTCTGGATCATGGGCCGGATACTCAGGCACACGGGCAACGGCGGCGCCATCACCCAGCTACCCATGGACGGCCTCTGGGGGATCCTGTACAACGCGTACCCGTTCATCTTCGTGGGGTGCGTGCTTGTGGCCGCCGTGCTCTTCTTCGGCCTCAAGCGCTACAAGGAGGCTGCCGGCGTGGCGGGTCTGCCCGTGATCGGCACGATCCTCTACTACCTCGCGCTCGTGCAGCTCAGCTGAGGGCTCCGGACCGGGCATGAAGCTCACCTACCTGGGGCACTCCGCCGTCATCCTCGAGACAGAAGGCGGCAAGGTCCTCATCGATCCGTTCCTCACCGGCAACCCGAGGGCGGCTCTGAGCGCCGACGACCTTGACCCCGACCTCATCGTGCTCACGCACGCGCACGGTGACCACTGGGGCGACACCGAGTCGATCGCCAGGCGCACAGGGGCCACCGTCGTTGGCAGCGCGGAGATGGCAGGCTACGCGGCCGCGCGCGGCCTTAAGTCCCACGGCATGAACGTCGGTGGCCGCCACTCCTTCCCGCAGGGGAACGTGCGCTACACCCCGGCACTCCACTCCAACTCGTTCCCGGACGGCACGTACGCCGGCATGGCGATGGGCGTGGTGTTCGAGGCGGACGGCGTGAGCGTCTACCACGCCGGTGACACCGCCCTCTTCTCCGACATGTCGCGAATAGGCGACTACGGCATCGACCTGGCGCTCCTGCCCATCGGTGACAACTACACGATGGGTCCGGAGGAGGCGGTGGAGGCCACGCTCCTGCTCAGGCCGAAGGTCGTCGTGCCCGTTCACTACGCCACGTTCCCGGTGTTGCTGCAGGACGCCTCCTCGTTCAAGGCGTCGGTAGAGAGCCGTGCGGGCGTCACCTGCCACGTGCTCGAGCCGGGCGAATCGACCATCGTCCAGGGTTAGTCAGGCCACCTTCGTACTAGACTGAGCGGTGAGCGTCCATCCGGACACCGTAGCGGCCGCATGGGATGGGGAGCGGGCGCTTCTGAGACGTGGGAGGGTCATTGCGTTCCGATCCTGAAGCCCCGGCCTTCGTGCCGGCGGGCTACACCGCCCTACACAAGCTAGGTTCCGGCCAGACGTCCCACGTCTACCTGGCCAAGCACAGGGTGTTCGGTGAGGTGGCCCTCAAACTGCCGCGGTCCGAGTTGCAGGAGCGGACCGTGCTCAGGCGGATGTTCGAGAACGAGGTCTCGATCACCGTGAAGCTGGCTCATCCCATGATCGTGGCCGCCTACGACGGCTATCCCACCGGAAGCGGCGCTTTCCTCGCTCTCGAGTACTGCGAGGGCGGAACCCTCGACCTGCTGCTGCTGGAGAAGGGCAAGCTTCCGCTGGAACAGGCTTGCCGGCTCGTACTGGACGTCGCACGCGGGCTGGCGCACACGCACGAGCGCTCCGTCATCCACCGTGACGTGAAGCCGGCCAACGTCTTCCTCACCCGGGAGGGCAGCGCCAAGCTCGGTGACTTCGGCACAGGGATCTTCTTGGGCGAAGACAGCGACGAGCGCGTGGGCACGGCCTTCTATATGGCCCCCGAGGTCTTCGAGGGCAAGGCCGCGGGCGTGCGCTCCGATATCTACAGCCTGGGCGTGCTGGCGTACGAGGTCGTCGCCGGGGTGCGCCCCTTCGTGGCAGACACGTACGAGGCGCTGATGATCGCTCACCACACTGGTGTGCCCAAGGACCTCCTGGCGCACCGGCCGGAGCTGGACCCGCGGATCAAGCGCATCGTCGCCAAGGCCATGGCCAGGGACCCGGAGAAGCGCTACGCCAACACGCGCGAGTTCGTGCAGGCTTGGGCCGGCGTCATGGGCGTGCCACTCGACGTGACGAAGACCAGCGAGGAGCCCACGACAGGACGCGCGAGCAGGCAAACGTCGCGCCCGGACGACTCCAGCACGGACGACGCGAAGGGCGACGTGCGCGACGAACAGGCCAGGTCGCGCGGTCTATTCGGCTGGCTCAGACGCAACCGAGACTGACCGACCCACGCGATAGGCTGCGAACCAGCATGGCATCTCCGAGCTGAGCGCTCGGGATTGATGGCAGGCTATAGTGTAATCGGAACGAGTCCTAGTTACGGCGCCAAGAGGCGGACCTGGACCAGTACATCCCAGGCGAGGTGCAGCCACATGAACGACAAGAGGCTTGAGATACGTGACCTTCACGCCAGCATCAAAGGCGGCGACGAGATCCTCAAGGGGGTGGACCTGGTGGTGCCGCGCGGCGAGGTCCACGCCCTCATGGGCCCGAACGGCTCCGGCAAGTCGACGCTCGCGAAGATCATCGCGGGCGACCCGCAGTACGAGATCACCAGCGGTGACATCGTCCTCGAGGGCCAGTCCATCCTCGAGCTGGAACCGGACGAACGCGCCCGCGAGGGCCTCTACCTGGCCTTCCAGTACCCGGTCGAGGTGCCCGGTGTCTCCATAGCCAACTTCCTGCGTCTCGCGCTCAACGCGCGGCGCGAAGAGGGCGACGAGATCGGTGTGATGGAGTTCTACCAGAAGCTGCAGAACGCCGTTAAGAACCTCAACTGGGACGAGTCGATCCTCGAGCGCAACCTGCACGAGGGCTTCTCGGGCGGTGAGAAGAAGCGCTCCGAGATCCTGCAGCTCCTCGTGCTCGAGCCCAGGTACGCGATCCTCGACGAGACCGACTCCGGCCTGGACGTCGATGCCCTCAAGGTCGTCTCGCAGGGCGTGAACGCGGCGCGCGGCCCAGACTTCGGCGCCCTCGTCATCACGCACTACCAGCGCCTGCTCAACTACATCGTGCCGGACAAGGTCCACGTCATGGTCGGTGGCAGGGTCATCACCAGCGGCCCTAAGGAGCTGGCGATGGAACTGGACACGAAGGGCTACGACTGGGTGCGCCAGGAGTACGCCGGCGGAGCCGCCACGGCGGCCCGATGAGCCACGTAGACACCGCGCCATGCGGCGCGCGGAGAGCCGGGAGGACGCATGACTGAGCTGAACGCTCTCAACCCCGACGCGGCCAAGCTGGAGGGGATGCAGCACACCAAGCAGTACGACTTCCGCCTTGCCGAGGAGTACTTCTACAAGTCCGGCAAGGGCCTGTCCAAGGAGGTCGTCGAGAAGATCAGTTACTTGAAGGGCGAGCCGGAGTGGATGCTCAAGTTCCGCCTCCGTGCCCTCGAGATCGCCGAGAAGAAGGGTCGTCCCAGGTGGGGTCCCGACCTGAGCGACCTCAAGTTCGATGACATCTACTTCTACGTTCGCCCGAACGAGAAGCAGGGCACGGTGGACGACTGGGAGGAGATCCCGGAGGAGGTCCGCAAGACGTACCAGCGCCTCGGCGTGCCCGAGGCCGAGCAGCGGGCCCTCGCTGGCGTTGGCGCCCAGTTCGAGTCCGAGATGGTTTATCACAAGCTCAAGGACGAGTGGGAGAAGCTCGGCGTCATCTTCCTCGACACCGACACCGGC
>DASRWD010000091.1:0-7851 GCA_035654755.1 Trueperaceae bacterium | reverse complement strand
CTGAACGTGTCTGCCATGACGCCGATGGCGTCCACGAACGTGTCCGGGTAACCGATCTGGTCGCCTGTGCCGAACAGGGCGACATGCTTGCCGCGCAGGTCCAGCGCTCCCAGCGCCTCCAGGCTCGACTCGAGGTCGGGAGGTAGTTGACCCACGTTCCAGGTGCAAGCTCCCACCACGATGAGGTCGTGGTCGGCGAGCGTCGAGACGTCGAGGTAGGCGAGGTCCACAGCCTGGACGCCTCGGCCGGTGAACTCCGCCAGCGTCTGGGCGACGAGCCGAGCTACGTGCTCGGTCGTGCCGAACAGGGTGGCGTACGCCACAACGGCGCTCGGACCGGGCCCCTGTTCAGTGATTGAGCCCCTGTCGGGCGCGACGACGTCCACGCTTCACAACGCTAGGTGTCGCGGCCGCCGGGCAGCGATGACCGAGGTCAAGGCCGACAGGTTCGCAGCACCGCGCGGTTGTGCGTACGATCGAGCCGTGGACGTCACCGGAACTACCGCTGGGCCTGGAGCGACGCTGACAGCGTCGCGGGCCGCTGCGGCGTTGGAGGACGCGTTGGCAGGCGGCTTCACGGGACAGCGGGTGCTGGTGCTGGTGCCTGACCACACCCGGACGATCCCGCTCCCCACGCTCCTCGGCTCGGTCGTGGCGGCGCTGGATGACGCGGCCAGCGTCACGGTGATGGTTGCCCTCGGCACGCATCCTCCGCTCTCGGAGGCCAAGCTGTCGGACCTTACCGGTCTGCCCGGCTCCAGTGGAGCGTCGCCGCGGGTTCGTGTCGTGAACCATGGTTGGTACGAGCAGGGCGCGCTGGTCAGCGTGGGCGCGGTGGCCGCCGACGTCGTGAGGAGGCTGGCGGGGGAGAGCTGGCACGCAACGCTGGGCGGCGACGTCGATGTGCTCCTCAACCGCGCCGTCCTCGAGCACGACCACGTGCTGATCCTGGGTCCGGTGTTCCCGCACGAGGTCGTGGGCTTCTCGGGTGGCGCCAAGTACCTGTTCCCTGGCATCAGCGGCAAGGCCATGATCGACGTCACCCACTGGCTCGGCGCGCTTGCCGGAGTGCGGAGGACGATCGGCGTGAAGGACACGCCGGTGCGAGCGTTGATCGACGCCGCGGCGGCCCTGGTGCCCACGCCAGTGACGCTGGCGGCCGTCGTGGTCGAGGGTTCAGACATCGCGGGGCTGTTCGTAGGCGACCTGAAGGCGGCGTGGTCCAAGGCGGCGGACCTCTCCGCGGAGCGCCACGTCAGGTGGGTCGAGCGGCCGTTCACGCGCATCCTGTCGTGCGCGCCGCCCATGTACGACGAGCTGTGGACCGCGGCCAAGGCCGCCTACAAGCTCGAGCCTGCGTTGGCGGAGGGCGGTGAGCTGATCGTCTTCGCGCCGCACCTGAGCGAGGTCAGCGAGGTGCACGGCGACCACATACGCGCCGTGGGCTACCGCGTTCTGCCCTACCTCCTGGCCAACTGGGACCGCTACGGCCACCTCCCACTCGGCGTGCTCGCACATTCGGCGCACGTGAAGGGCGACGGCTCCGTGGACCCCGAGACGGGCGAGGAGCGGCCGCGGGCCAGGGTCACCCTGGCCAGCCGCATATCGCGCGCGGATACGGAGGCGCTGGGCCTCGGCTACATGGATCCGAGCGAGGTCGATCCAAGCGAGTGGGCGGACCGGGAGGACGAGGGCGTGTTGCTGGTGCCCAAGGCGGGCGAGGTGCTCTACCGGGTCCGCGGCTCGTGAGCGAGCGGCACCGTGGGCGGGCGCTGGTCGTGATGGGGGTCTCCGGCAGTGGCAAGTCGACGGTCGGAAGGCACGTGGCGGACGTTCTCGGCTGGGAGTTCCTCGACGCCGACGCCTTCCACCCGGCGGCGAACGTCGCGAAGATGGCTTCGGGGCTGCCGCTTGACGACGAAGACAGGGAGCCCTGGCTTGCGTCCATGCGTGACGCGATCGCCGAGCGGCTCGATGGAGGCGGCAACGTCGTGCTCGCGTGCAGCGCTCTGCGGCGAGCTCACAGGGATCGCCTCAGGGCAGCGGGGCCCGAGGTCACGTTCCTCTACCTCCGGTCAGACCCCGCGCTGGTGCGTACGAGGGTCGCAGGAAGACCCGGTCATTTCTTCCCGCCCCAGCTCGTGGACTCACAGTTCGCGTCACTCGAAGAGCCCTCGCCTGCGGAGGAGCCGGACGTGGCCGTCGTGGACGCGGCGGAGCCGATCACGAGCTTCACGCGCCCCCGCGTCCTCGGCCTGTACGACGACCTCGCCGGATAGTACGCGTGAGCATGCACGACGAAGGCGGGCGCCGCGCTTGTCGCACGACGCCCGCCGTTCCTGCCAGGGAGCTGACTCAGCGCCCCGAAACTTTGTCCTTCAGGCTCTTGCCGGCCTTGAAGGCCGGGTAGTTGCTCGCCGGGATGCTTATGCGGTCCTTCGTCCCCGGTTTGACACCGGAGCGCTCCTTACGCGAGCGCACCTCGAAGCTGCCGAAACCGGTGAGGGTGACCTTGTTTCCCCTCGCGATCTCGGAAGTCATCGTGTCGAGCAGGGCGTCGACGGTCTCCTTGACGGTCTTGCGGGGCAGCTTGGTGGAGCTGACGACATCACCCACGAGGTCCGCTTTGCTGACGGTCTTGGACTTGGCCATGCAAGTACCCTCCCTCTCGCTCGAAAAGTTCGGCCGAGTATAGGGCATGTCGTGGTGAGCGCGGGCGGACTCGGATCCGAGTTGGCCGTCGGTGGCGAGAAGTCCGGCGTTGGCGCATGCCCCTGCGAGGTTCGTCGCATGGCCGCCCTGGGCTGCCTGTAACGCCCTGGTTGTAAGAAGGCGGGCGCTCCGCTTATACTTCTCCTTCGGTGCCTGGGTCCCACGTGGGTACTCGAGGCTTTCGGAGGTTTCTAGGATGTTCGCAATCGTGGAATCGGGCGGTAAACAGTACCGCGTGGCCGAGGGTGACGTGCTCCGGCTCGAGAAGCTCGACGCCGACGCCGGCAGCCAGGTGGAACTGCCCGTCCTGTTGCTCGGTGCGGACGACGTCAAGGTCGGCGCCCCGCTGGTCGACGGCGCGAAAGTCACCGCCGAGGTCGTCGGGCATGGCCGTGGCGACAAGATCGACATCTACAAGTTCAAGGCGAAGACGAACTACCGGAGGCACATCGGCCACCGGCAGGATTACACCGAGGTGAAGATCACCAAGGTCGAGGGCTGAGGAGGACGTAGCTCATGGCTCACAAGAAGGGCGTAGGCAGCTCCAAGAACGGCCGCGACAGCCACTCCAAGCGCCTCGGCGCCAAGCGCTTCGACGGCGAGACCGTGCTGGCGGGGAACATCCTCGTAAGGCAGCGCGGCACCAAGTTCAAGCCCGGTATGAACGTCGGCCTGGGCAAGGACTTCACCCTCTTCGCCCTGCGCGACGGCACCGTCCGTTACGCGGACAAGGGCGCCAAGGGTCGCTGGGTGAGCGTCGAGACCAGCCAGGCGGCAGCGGCGGACTGAGCTGGCGGGCGCGGGGCCCTGACGGGCCCACCGCCACAGGTATTCAACTTCGGGCGCGGCCCTTCGCGGGGTCGCGCCTTTTGGGTGTAGGAAGCGGAGTAGACGGTGTCCTTCAGGGATGTACTAGACGTGACGGTGCAGGGCGGCAAGGGGGGCGACGGCGGCCTCTCCTTCCTGCGCCTCAAGTACATCCCCAAGGGTGGACCTGACGGCGGCCACGGCGGGAACGGCGGCTCCGTCATCCTGAACGCCGTAGACGACATATCGTCCCTCGGGAGACTGCTCGGCCGCACGGTGTTCAAGGCCGGCACCGGCCAGCAGGGTGAGGGCAAGGAGCGCGCCGGCAAGGCTGGCGAGGACCTCGTCGTCAACGTGCCTGTCGGCACGCGGGCGACCGACAGGGACACGGGCGAGGTCATCGCCGACCTCACCCGGGTCGGGCAGCAGGTCGTCGCTGCCAAGGGGGGCACGGGCGGCAGGGGCAACTCGGCCTTCGCCTCGTCCACCAGGCGCGCCCCGCGGTTCGCCGAGTACGGCACGCCAGGCGAGCTGCGCCGCCTGCGGCTCGAGCTCATGGTCATAGCGGACGTCGGGCTCGTCGGCTACCCGAACGCCGGGAAGTCGAGCCTGCTTGCCGCTCTGTCGAACTCCAGGCCCGAGATCGCCGACTACCCGTTCACGACGCTGTCTCCGAACCTAGGGGTAGTCGAGCGCGGCCACGACCGCTTCACGCTCGCCGACATACCCGGCATCATCGAGGACGCTCACCTCGGCAAAGGGCTGGGTCTCGACTTCCTACGGCACATCTCCCGGACCCGTCTGTTGGCGTTCGTCGTTGACGCCTCGATCGACCCTTCGGCCGCACTGACGGCCCTGAGGCACGAGCTGAGCGAGTACGACCCGGAGCTACTGGAGCGCCCCGCGCTCCTCGTCGTCAACAAGGTGGACCTGATCGACGACGAGGTCGTGAGGCTTCTGGAGGAAGATCTGACGCGGGCAGGCATGCCGACGTTCTTCGCGTCGGCGACGACCGGCGTCGGCCTTGACGACCTGAAAGACGCGATCTTCGAGTTGCTGCCTCCCAAGCCGGAGCCGATCCCACAGACGGAACGGACGGCTTCCGCCGCGCGACCGCCCAGTGTGCGGCGACACATGAGCGGCGAGGGCTGGGTCGTGTCGGGCAGCGAGGTGGAGGCGCTGGTGGCACGCTTCGACCCTTCGAACCGCGACGCCGTTGCCTACCTCCAGTACCACTTCCGTTCGCTCGGCATCGACAAGCTGCTGAAGCGAGCGGGAGCCAAGACCGGCGACGAGGTCCACATAGGCCGGGCCACGTTCGACTACCTGTCGGAGGACCAGCCTCTCGAGGCCGACGCCGATGACGATCAGATGCCGGACGAGGCAGGCTAGGCCGCCGTCCATGCGGGACGCAGAGACGCTCATCCCAGCGTGATAGCTTCCTGGCAGGCTCTCGTCAGGCGCGGGCGCCCAGACCGCATGACTCAAGCACGCGACCTCAACCCACGGCAACGCGACGCTGGCTTCGGCGCCGCCGACCCCTTCTCCGCACCGGTCGCCTCTCCGTACATCCGCAGGGTCGAGGACCTGGTAACCGAGGAGAGGTTCGAACATATCCGCCGCGTTGCCCGGCTCGCCCTGCAGTTCGCCAGGGCCAACGGCTTCACCCCCGAGGACCAGGATAGGGTGCTGCTGGCGGCGCTCCTGCACGATGCTGCCCGCGACATGTCCGACGACGAACTGCTGGAGCTGGTCAGTCCCGAGAACCCGGTCGAGGAGTCCCACCCGCTCGCCATGCACGGCCGCGCCGCGAGGCGTCTGGCGGAGGGCTGGGGTGTACGGGACGAGGTCGTGCTCGGAGCAGTGGAGGGGCATGTGTTCGGCGTCGAGCCCGGAGATCACGTGGGCGCGGCCGTGTACGTGGCGGACGTCTCGGAACCGGCGCGCGGCGTCAACGCGGACGTGCGCGAGCTGGCCATGACGGACCTGTGGGCGGCTTATCGCAAGGCCATGACGTGCAAGGTCGAGTACCTGCGCAGCGAGGGCAAGGAGATACACCCGACGACGCTGCGGGCGTACGAGTCGCTCTCGTGACGCGCACGCGGGCCAGGCTGATCACCGCGCTCGGCGTACTGGTGGCGCTGGCCGGGCTAACCGGCTACTGGCTGTCGCGTGACGTGAACCGCGCCACGCTCTCTCAGGACCAGCGCGAGCTGTTGGCCATAGACGAGGACGATTTCCACGCCAGCTTCGTCATAGCCGGTCGCGACATCGCTGTCAGCTACGACCGTTCCGACCCCATATACGCCCAGGACGGGACCATCATCGGATGGAAGCCGGTCAACCTGCGCACCAGCACGCTCGGCACCAACACAGACACGATCCTCTACGTCAACGTCCAGAACGATGACATCACGATGGTCGCCATACCGCGTGACGTCTGGCTCGATGACCTCGTCACTAAGGTGAACGCCGTCTATCACTACAGGGGGGCCGAGGGCCTGCGCAGCCGGGTCGAGGCGATCCTCGGCGTGCCCGTCGACTACTACGCGATCGTCAGCCTCGACATCTTCCAGAACCTGGTAGACGCGCTGGGCGGGGTGACCGTCGATGTCCCGTACCGCATGTACCACCGCGACAACGCTGCTGGACTGCTGATCGACCTGCAACCGGGGTCGCAGCACATGGACGGGGTGACCGCGAGCCACTTCATCCGTTACCGCAACACGCTTCGTGGTGACATCGACAGGATCGACAACGTCAAGCGCCTGGCGTACGCCATGCTCCAACGCCTCAAGGAGATGAACCTCAGGGCGGTAACGCTCGTGCCTAGCCTCATCGAGACCTACCTGGGATCGGTAGAGACCAACGCCAGCCCGGCCCTGCTGCGCCAGGTGGCTGCACGCATACCCAACCTGAGGCTCACCGCCACGGCCACGCTGCCCGTCAACGAGGTCGAGGGCAAGGCCTACGTGCTCTACGACCCCGTCGAGGTCAACTCTTTCATCGCCGAGACCTTCGGGGGCGAGGCGCGCGACTTCAGCTCGCCGCCGGAGCAGCACCTGCTCGTCACCGACCGTTCCGGCGTACCCGGGCTGGGCCAGGTCTACGTCGACGATCTCCTGTCGGCCGGCGTTCCCGAAGAACTCGTGACCTTGCGCGAAGGCGGCCGTGGCGAGGAGCCGGGTCCGACGCGACTCCTCGCGACGCTCGACGCCTGGTCGGACGCCGACTACTTCGCAGAGCTACTGCACGCAAGCAAGCAGCAGATCGACCGCATGGAACCGTACGCAGGGCGTCCCGTCCGGCTCGAGCTCGTGCTCGGGTCAGACGCCGCCGAGAGGGTAGACCACAGAGCGGCCGTCGTGGCCGAGGTCGCCAGGTAGTCGTGGCGACAGAAGCGGAGGAACGTTTGAACGCGACCAGCAGTGCCGAGGCAGCCGGCTACGGGGCGCCCAAAGGTGGGGTGCCGCAGGAGGTCCAGACGATCGTCGACGCGCTCGACGACAAGCGCGCGGTGGACATCGCCGTGCTCGACCTGCGTGAGGCCTCGGAGTCGCTCGACTGGTTCGTGATCGCGTCCGGAGAGTCCGCCCCGCAGCTCAAGGCCATGGAAGACAGTGTTCGCGAGCACATGAAGCTCGCCGGCCAGTTGCCCCGCGGCGTGGAGGGCCCGTCGAACCGCTGGGTGCTCATCGACTACGGCACCGTCGTCGTACACGTCATGAGCCCGGACGCGCGCGATTTCTACGACCTGGAGGGCTTGTGGGCGGACGCCAACCGCATCGAGGTGAACCCCAGCTGAAGTCGGCCGCTCGCCGCGGGCAGGTCAAGGGTGCTGCGGGTGAACCACCCGCTCGGCACTGGGCGGAGGAACTGGCGGAGCGTGCCTTGTTGGCGAAGGGGTACACGCTGCTCAAGCGCAACTACCGGCTACGCGGAGGGGAGATCGACCTGGTGCTCAGGGCGCCGGACGCGACCGTCGTGTTCGTCGAGGTCAGGCAGCGGCGCGGCTCGGCATTCGGCGGGGCGGCGGGCTCCATCTCCACAGCGAAGCAGCGCCGGGTACGTAGGGCGGCGGGCCACTACATGGCGACAGTGCTGCGTAGCACCGACTTGGCCGTCCGATTCGACGCCGTGCTCGTCACGGGAGACGGTCCCCGTGCCACGATCTCACACGTGGAGGACGCCTTCTGACCGCCAGGGTGCGAGTAAAGGTCTGCGGCATCACGAGGGCCGAGGACGCGGTCGCCGCGGAGGCCGCAGGCGCCGACGCCATCGGTCTGGTCTTCGCCCCGTCGCGTCGCAGGGTAGACGAGCGCGCCGCTCGCG
>DASRWD010000090.1:0-2721 GCA_035654755.1 Trueperaceae bacterium | reverse complement strand
CCTGTGGCAACTGCAACCGGGCCACGATGTCGGCCGCGATCTGGGGCGGCGGCCGCCGGAGCGTGCGGGCGAGCGTGAACGCCACCGGGCTGCCGTAGTCGCCGGGCTTGTCCGCCGGCACCTCCTGGACCTGCACGTCCGCATCGAAGTCCGGGGCCAGGGTCTGGATCGCGGCGCGCAGTGAGGCGGTCAACGCGCCAAAGACGTCGGTCATGACGCGACAAGTTACCACGGGGGGTGATAGCCTTCGAAAGCCGCGTGGAAGGCTCGTGGCGTGCCCCCAGGGCCACCGTGGGGCCCGTCGCGCGGACCCGTCCCAACCGGTCGCGGCGCATGGTCAGCCGCCGCGTGACTTTAGTGCACTCTATTTAGTAAACTTGAGCAATGTTGACTCAAGTCCATCAGGCTCCGGCGCCTTCGGGCGGCCCGAACACGCCGGAAAGCCACTTTCCGCCACAGCCCCTTCAGATAGGCTAGGTGACCATAATGGCCGAGCCAAGCACCAACCACGAGTTCCAACAGCCCGTACCGGTCTGCCCGGTCCGCGGCTCGGTGCTGTACCCCACGATGGTCATGCCGATCGACGCAGGCCGGCCGATCAGCATCAAGGCCATCAACGCCGCTCTCGACCGCGACCGCACCATCGTCATCGTCAGCCAGAAGGACCGCGAGGTCGAGGAGCCCACGCCCGAGGACCTTTACCAGACCGGTACCGCCTGCAACATCATGCGGATGAAGAAGAACCCAGACGGCACGATCCAGATGCTCGTCAGGGCCTTCGCCCGCGTGAAGATCCACGAGTACCAGCACGAGGACGGTCTCATCGAGGCCGAGGTGTCCGCCATCGACGTCCCCGACGGTGACGAGGTGGAGCTCGTCGCGACCTTCCGCGAGCTGCGCGAGAAGTTCAAGGACCTCGTGGAGTCCGGCAGCCGCTCGGTCCAGAGCGAGGTGGCCCAGTTCGTCCTCAACCTCGAGGACCCGGGTCAGTTCGCTGACTACGTGGCCTACCACCTGGACTTCAAGCTGGCCGACAAGCAGGCAGTGCTCGAGTCCCCCACGGTGACCGACCGCCTGCGTAAGGTGCTCATCCTCATCGACACCGAGATCGAGCTGCAGGAGACCCAGCGTCGCCTCCAGCGCGAGGTCAAGGACGAGATAGACCGCAACCAGCGCGAGTTCTTCCTCCGCGAGCAGATCAAGGCCCTCCAGAAGGAGCTGTCCGGCTCCGACGACGAGGAGGACGAGGTCGAGGCGTTCAGGGAGAAGCTCGAGGCGCTCGACCTGCCCGAGGTCGTCATGAAGGAGGCGCAGCGGGAGCTCAACCGTCTGGCCCGCATGCACCCAGACTCGGCCGAGGCCTCGGTGATCCGCACCTACCTCACCACCATCGTCGAGCTGCCGTGGAACGTTCGTACCGAGGACCGGCTGGACCTCTCCGAGGCGGCGCGCATCCTCGACGAGGACCACTACGGGCTCGAGAAGGTCAAGGACCGCGTGCTCGAGTACCTGTCCGTCCGCAAGCTCAAGGCCGAGCGGGCGGCCGACGGCGAGCTGGACGCCTTCGAGATCAACAAGGGCCCCATCCTGCTCTTCGCCGGCCCTCCCGGCGTCGGCAAGACGAGCATCGCCCAGTCCATCGCCAAGGCGCTGGGCCGCGAGTACGTGCGCATCAGCCTGGGCGGCGCCCGTGACGAGTCCGACATCCGTGGCCACCGGCGCACCTACATCGGCTCCATGCCAGGCCGCATCATCCAGGGCATCAGGCAGGCGGGCGCCAAGAACCCCGTCTTCCTGCTCGACGAGGTCGACAAGCTGGGCGCGTCCTTCCAGGGCGACCCCTCCTCGGCGCTGCTGGAGGTCCTCGACCCGGCGCAGAACGCCAACTTCGTGGACCACTACCTGGGCGTGCCGTTCGACCTCTCCGAGGTACTGTTCGTCGCCACGGCGAACTACGCTCACCAGATCCCCGAGGCGCTCTACGACCGCATGGAGACCATCGAGTTCTCCAGCTACATCGAGCAGGAGAAGCTCGAGATCGCCAAGCGCTACCTGTTGCCCCGTCAGTTGGACGAGAACGGCCTGAAGCCGAACCAGGTGAACATCACCGACGGCGCCATCAGCCGGGTCATCACCTCGTACACGCGCGAGGCCGGTGTGCGCAACCTCGAGCGCCTCATCGGCACCCTGGCCCGCAAGGCCGCCAGGCGCATCGCCGAGGGCGAGGCCAAGCGGGTCCGCATCACCGAGCGCAGCCTCGAGCAGTACCTGGGTGCGCAGCGCTTCACGCCCGAGTCCGAGGCCGACGACGACCTGGTTGGCGTAGCGACCGGCATGTACTTCACGCCCGTGGGCGGGGACATCCTCTTCGTCGAGACCTCGATCACCCCGGGTAAGGGTGGCCTGGTACTCACGGGCCAGTTGGGCGACGTCATGAAGGAGTCGGCGCGAGCCGCGCTGACGTACGCCAAGTCCAACGCCCAGCGCTTCGGCATCTCGACCAAGGACCTCGAGGAGCGCGAGATCCACATCCACGTGCCGGCCGGAGCGACGCCGAAGGAAGGCCCCAGCGCGGGCCTAGCGCTCGCCACCTCGCTCATCAGCGCGCTCACCAGCACGCCTGTCCGCAAGGACGTCGCCATGACGGGCGAGATCACGCTGCGCGGTCGGGCCCTGCCCATCGGCGGCCTGAAGGAGAAGATCCTCGGCGCCAAGCGGGCC
>DASRWD010000089.1:0-10568 GCA_035654755.1 Trueperaceae bacterium | reverse complement strand
CGACAACGCAGCCGGCCTACTTACACCACTCCACGGGACGCGATCGCACAAGCGCGATTCCGAACGAGTCCGACCGGGCCGGACGGCCACGGGTACAGCGGCGCAGGCTGCTGCCCGCACCCGTGCGTCAGCCCGAAGCCGCCAGCCTATCCGCGAGACGCTGGTGGGCATTGACGGCGAACAGCAGGTGACAGTGGGGGCCATTGTCGTCGAAGCCTTCGCGCTACTCCTCCGTGAGGATCTCCTCGGGCCCTGCCCACCGGCCAGACTGGAAGCGCCACACGGTGTGATCGAGCAGGAACGTCCCCACCTCGAGCTCGGCCGCAGCTCCTTCGATGGCGGCCCGAGCCCGTTCGGCGCCGACGGTCTGCTCAGCGCCGACCGCAAACGTCACGAATCGGCGGATCATGATGTCCGGCTTCGTGCCGTCGACCCCAGCAAGCATGAGTAGGTACCGCCATGACGCAGGTCCCAAGCCGCTGACACCGAGCCAGGCCCTCTTGGCCTTGCTTTGCAGGGCGTCATCGGATGACGTGGCGCGCAGGTCCGCAGTCGTCCGCACGCCCGCTTCCCGTAGCGCGAGTGCCGCGTCATGGACCACGACTGACTTCAGGCGGCTCGTTCCGGGCGCTTTGGCTTGGCTCTCGAACAACGTCGTAGCGGCCTCCTCCGGCCCCCGGCTCGCTCGATAGCTCCAATGAGGTCGTCCACACTGTCCGCCGTGGGGTCGGCATCCGCAGCTGTCCTTGAGATGTCGTATCGCCGACGGACGTTGATGACACCGCTGTAGTGGGCCCGCAACGAAAACGCCGAATCGATAATGCAGTGTGCGAGCGAGTCAGGGTACCCGAGCGGTTTCACCCATTTCGAGTGATCCTCACCAAGGAGCCGCCGCGACGCTTCACTCACGAGCCGCACGTCATCGATCGCCGTTGTCATTCCTCCGGTTGCCGGTCCGTTCATCATGTCCCATACCGCTGACACCTGGCGGTGATCGGCGGGCCGATCACGTCACCTCCGTGCCGGAGCGCCACGGGGTCTCGTACCCAAGACCGAGCCGGCGATGGTGCGGGTGATGGTCTCCGTCAGGTACCCCGCGTTCTCCGGCCGCAGGGCGAAATCGGCGGCCTTGAGCAGGCCATCGGGTGAGTCCGGCAGCCGGGGGTCCAGGCCGGTGGGCGTGAGGGTCGGGAGGACTTCCGGGTCCTCGGTGCGAGGGGCGGCGCGAAGTTCCTCGCGGCGCAGTACCTCGCGCTCGAAGTAGCCCCGCACGCTGAAGCCGGGTGCGAAGATCTCCCAGCGGGTGACCATCCCCCAGTAGACGGCGCTCGGCAGTCGCTGCAGCGATCTGCCGGCGTCCCGGCCGATGACACCGTCGGACTCCTGGCCGCGCTTGAGCGCGTTGATGAGCTGGTACTCGTACTCGCGGAAGGTGGACGTCATCTGCGCCACGGAGTCACGGTGGGCAGCGGCCTGCAGCAACCACGGGATGAACAGGGAGTAGCACAGGCGGGTGTGCAGTGTGGAGGTGCCGGGGAAAAGCGTGTCCGAGAACGCGTCGCGGATACCACCGAGACCGAGGTCGTCGATGGTGCTCTCGTCGCGGAACTGGTCCACGGCCTCCATCATGCGGCGCCGCTGCTCGGCGTCGACGGCGAGCCAGCCGAAGGAGGAGGACACCTGGCAGATTCTGACACGCGTCTACGACACATGAAGGAGAGAAGTCCTCGCGCGGCGCGCCGCACCAGTTCGAACCCGTCCGGGCCGCGACTGAGCTTTACGGTATCGCCGCCTCACAGGCTCTCGCGGAGGCTGTGCCACTTGCCGCGCCTGGGCGAGTCTTTGCCGACGTACGTCCGGACTGTTTGCCGATTGAGCCCGGCCTGCTTGGCAATCTGAGTCTCTGCGACGCCCGCATCGGCCGCCGCGATGATAGCGCCGCGTAACGCAGCGAGAGCTGCCTGCAGGTCCAGCCTCGCCGACTCGACAGAGCGTCTGAGGGAAACGAGACTCTGCCGCCCCTCCACATACTCAGTCGCCGCCGTGATGGCAGCCACGAGAGTCGGGTCGTCCGCCGGGATATCCGGACTCTCACTCAAGACCTCGTCGGTGATACGGCGGCGCAAGCGCGATATGACTTCTTCGATGTCCGCGTCGACCAGCGGAGGGTTGTATTCGTCATCGATTCCAGCCATCTCGTGATCGTACGCCACCGCGGGTGGCCTGGCTGTGGCCTTCGAGCACTGGTTACCTTGACGTCATGCCTGCCGAACGCGTCTACTCCGTCGAGAGCTCCGCAGCGACGCCCGCACGACCAATCTCGCTTAGCGAGGCCGGTCTCCGTGAACGTGCTGACCTGCAGGAATGGATCCTGGAGCGGCCCGAGATCCTCGGGCCTGACGTCCTCATCGTGACGTTCGAGTTCGACCGCTGGCAGAGCGCAAGTGGCGACCGCCAGCTCGACCGTCTCGACGTGCTCGGCCTCGACACGGCCGGGCGACTCGTCGTCGCCGAGCTCAAGCGCGACCGCGCACCCGAGACGGTGCAGATGCAGGCGATCAAATATGCGGCGATGTCCTCGCGATTCACCGAGGATGACCTCGTCCGCCACCACTCCCAATTCCTCACCCAGCAGACGGGAAGCGAGGTGTCTGAGGCAACGGCCCGGGAGCGGCTGCTTGAGCACGCAGGTGCACTCGATGCCGACCAGCTCCGTCAGCCACGCATCGTGCTCGTCGCTGGGTCCTTCTCGCCCGTCACGACCGCCTCGGTGGTGTGGCTCACGGAGATGGGGCTCGACATCACACTCCAACGAGTTCAGGCATATCGGGTGATGCAGAACCAGATCATCGTGACGGTCTCCCAGCTCTTCCCCATCCCGGACGTCGAGGAGTTCACGGTCTCCCCGCAACGAGCAGACGCTCAGTCGGCCCAGTCGAAGAAGCGCACAACGCGGGAACGGTCGACGGTTGTCCGGCTGGTGGCGTCGCGAGCGCTTGAGGACGGCACGCCGCTCACGCTCCGGGCCACCACAGAAGTGACTCCCGACGTTCGCGATCTCATCACCGAATGGGTGATGGAAGACCCCCGCCGGGGCAAGGCGCGCTGGCACAACGATCGCTCCAAGCCGATCGAGTGGGAGTACGACGGCGGTCGGTACCGACTAACGGAGATCGTCCGCCGAATCCTGACCGAGGCGGCCGGGATCGAGCGGAGCGTGCGAGGCCCGTCCTGGTGGGTTGTCGAGGACGGACGCGATCTTCCGGCCCTTGCCGGCAGTCCCCAGAAGAGCACGTTCGACTGGTCCGAGCTGCACGCACTCATGGGAGCGCTTTCCCACGGTCACTGGACCACCTACGGAGATCTCGCGAACGTGATCGGCACCGCGCCGCAGCCGCTGGGCCAACACATCAAGAACCGCCCTGAGTGTCCGAATGCGCAGCGGGTACTCGGCTCAGAGGGACGGCCAAGCCCGGGCTTCACCTGGAGCGACCCGACACGAACCGAGACGCAGCGTGAGGCCCTCGAGGCTGAAGGCCTCACCTTCTCCGGCGACCGGGCAGACCCAGCGCGCCAGCTCCCGAAGGACCAATTGGCAACTCTCATCGAGGACTGAATACCCGTGGCCGTCCCCCGGGCCGCTCTGGCCTGCACGGACACAGGCCTCAGCTCGGACTGGAACAGATAGCGTCGAACCAGATCGTCTCCAAGGGAGGTAACCGATGCCGGACGGTTCCATCGGCGCGCGCACGAAGAATGAGATCCCGTACGCCTGGTTCGTCAACAAGCCGGCGGACGTCGCTGCCGAGGACATGGAGGAGTGGCTCGCTGCAGGTCGGTGGCACTCACCGAGCCCGGACGCCCACGTCGAAACCCTCGGCGAGGTGCAGGTGGGTGACCCCATCGCCTGCAAGTCGGTGTCGTTCAAGCGCACCGGTCTGCCCTTCTTCACCGCGGACCGAGCGGCGTCAGTCATGCTTATCCACGCCACCGGTACCGTGAGGTCGGTAGACGCCAATGCGGGCCTGCTGGAGGTGGACTGGCGGCCGCTGGCCGAGCCGCGCGCCTGGTACTTCTACACCTCCGTCCAGTCGGTCTGGCGCGTGGGAGATGCGCGAGAGTTCAGCCGAGCGCTGCTCGCCTTCACGTTCCATGGAGCAGAGCAGGACATCGACGTCTTTCTCGCCGACCCCTTCTGGCAGCGGCGCTTCGTTCCGTACCCCGAGTTCACCTGGGTGAACTTCTACCGCGCACTCGCCACCCGACTTGCGGAGTTCGCCGAGGATCGTGCTCCACTGGTCGCCCGGTTCATCGACCTGGCCCGCACCGAGAAGTTTCTGAGCTCTTTCCTGGAGGACCAGTACGCCGACGGCTCCATCGGACCAGTCACCGACATCGACCCGTTCACGATGATGGCGACGTTCAACCGCGGCCTGCGCACAGAGAACCGGATGCGGATCGCGACCGCTCTCGCTGAAGCCCTCGAGGTCTCGGCCCCACTGCCGCGTGACTTCGACGGCGTCCCCCTGGTGCCGAACCAGAACTTCTGGTTCACCCGCTACGCCAAGAACCGCGGACCGGGTGACATTGACACGCTGTGGCAGGTGTTCCTGGCGGCTCTTGCTCTCGCAGAGGAGGACAGCCCGGCCAACAGGGAGGAGTTCGCCACTGCCTATGACGCCGCGCTGGATGTCTCCAACGTGCGCTGGAACCTCTCACAGGGGCTGTACTGGGCGCGGCCAGACACATTCGTCACGCTCGAGGGCCGTTCGCGCCCGTACCTCGCCCACCGATTCGATCTCGCGGCACCACAGGATGGTGCGTCGTACCTGGCCCTGACCGACGAGCTGCAGCGCATCTTTCGCAGCGGGCGGACGTCGATCACCTCCTACCCGCTGCTCTCCTATGCCGCATGGACCGTCGGCAGCGATGAGACGACGCCGCGGACCGTCGGTGGCTTCGCCGAGTGGGCGGTTCGGTTTGCGCAGGTGACCGACCTCGACGTCGCGGAACACGGGTACAAACGCCGGGCCGCCCGCACGCTCCGCGAGGCAAGAGAGCAGCTGGTCAGTGACGACCCCACCTGGACCGAGACGTTCGCAACGGGCTTGAAGCAAGCGGCGAACCTCTTGCACTACATGTTCCGGGACGACGTCATCACAGCCGTCAAGGCGGAGCCGACCTACTGGGCCGACGTGTTTCGTGAGGTCTGGCGAGATGGATCACCGGCCGCCCTGGATCCACTGACCACCGCCCTACGCCAGAGGTTGCCGCGCGCGTACGTCGGGGCGTGCACGAGCCTCGGGGCACTGCTCCTCATGGCAGTCGACGTCGAGAACAACGCCCCGTACCTCACCAGCCGGACGGAGCAGTGGTACCAGCTCACCGACTTCCCGGGCCCTGCCGACAAGACCTCTGCGAGCGAGCGCTATGCCACCCTGCTGAGGTTCCTGGACGAGCTGGCCGGAGAAGTCTCTGCGCAGACCCAGACGTCGGTCACCAGGCTCGAAGCACAGGGCATGGCCTGGACGGTCACCGACGGCGACGTGCCGGAGACGTGGGACCCGAAGACTGCGGAAGGCTTCAAGCGGTACCGGGGTGACCAGGAACGGCCGCCTCGGGCGTGGCTCATCCGGCCGAGGCAACTCGCCATCGAGGAGTGGCTGGCCGGCGCGCAGGTGTCGTTGCGCGCGGAGTACCTCGGAGAGGTTTCACCGGGAGCGACGTGGTCGACCGTCCAGGACGCCGTCGAGGCCGGGTACCCCCAGGCGGAGTACCCCGAGCGGCAGGCGCTAACCCACGCATTTCACGCCCTTCTGTCCCGCATGGCCCCCAACGACGTCGTCGCGAGCCTCGACGGACAGGAGCTTCACCTCGGTCGCATCACCGGAGAGGTCGCGGCGGTCGACGGCCGGCTCCAACGTGACACGGACTGGTGGGCCAGCCTGCCGACCGCGACGCTCAGCGAGCGGATCTCCAGCGAGCTGGACCAGCAGGGAATCGTCGTCGAGATCACCGACGCGCTACCCGACCTCGAAGCCCTGCTGACCGGCGACCTCGAAGGGACAGAAGAAGCTGAGCCGACACCCGCATCCGACACCGGTCACCTGTCCTTCCCGGAGATCAGCGACGCGTTCGCAGCATCCGTCCATATGCCCGTGGACTTCCTCGCGGATGTCACCGACCTCCTCTTCGAGCGACGCCAGATCATCCTCTACGGACCTCCCGGCACGGGTAAGACCTACCTCGCGCTGGAGCTCGCCAAGTACCTCGCCGGGCCTGACCACCCGGACAACGTCCAGCTCGTCCAGTTTCACCCGTCATACTCCTACGAGGACTTCTTCGAAGGCTTCCGTCCCGCCGAGACCGACGCCGGAACGGTCACCTTCACAGTCCGGCCTGGCCCGCTGCGCCGGATCGCCCAGGAGGCTCGGCAGAATTCGAGTACGCCGTACTTCCTCGTCATCGATGAGCTGAACCGGGCGAATCTCGCCAAGGTGTTCGGTGAGCTGTACTTCCTGCTCGAGTACCGGCGTCGGTCGGTCCAGCTCCAGTACAGCCATGAGCAGTTCCGCCTTCCGGAGAACCTCTTCTTCATCGGCACGATGAACACGGCGGACCGCTCCGTGGCTCTGCTCGACGCAGCGATGCGCCGCCGGTTCGCTTTCGTCGAGCTCCACCCGGACGAGGCGCCCGTCGCCACCGTGCTCGAGAGGTTCCTCGCGGGCGTCGGTGAGCAGGATGAACGGCCGCGTCTCCTCGCCGCGCTGAACGCAGCGATCGACGACGACGACCGTGACTTCAAGATCGGCCCGTCCTACCTCATGCGGCCGGAGGCGGCGACGGATCGCGGACTGCAGCGGATCTGGCGCTATGACATCCTTCCGCTGCTGCAGGAGCACTACTACGGGCGTCTGTCGCCGGTCGACGTGGCCGCCCGCTTCGGACTGCAGGCCCTTCGCTCACAGGTTCACACCGGCTGGTCCGCACCGTCCGAGGTGAGCGACCTGTCATGACGCATCGCGTGGTCCTCGACGAACTCGACCGAGAGGGCCGGCTCGTCGATCTCACCGATGAGGAGGCGCACGCCCTCGCGGCTTCGGGGCTCGTGGCCATCCGTCCCGAACGGGACGGATGGCGGCTCCTGCCGAACGGGAGCGTGGGCACCGTCCGAACCAGCAGGCTACAGGTGGACGTGCTGCCGAAGGGATCGGTCGGGCTCGCCGACGTGATGTTCCTCCTCGGCTACGCACGCGACCCGGGGTTCCGACCGGAGGACGTCGCCGGATCCGTGACCGACGACCTGCTCCCAGCCCTCGCGCACACTCTGCTGCGTCTCAGCCGGGCGGCGCTGGGCCCCGGCATCCTGCAGGGGTACAGGACGGTCGAGGAAGCGCTGCCGACCGTCCGGGGTCGGATCCGGTTGAGCGACCAGCTCAGCCGCCGTCCTGGGTTGCCGCTTCCGGTGGAGGTGGCGCATGACGAGTTCACTCACGACATCGCCGAGAACCAACTCCTGCGCACCGCCATCCGGCGCATGCTCGCCGTCCCACGCATTGCGGACAGCGTCCGTCGCGAGCTCGGCCACCTCGACGGGAGACTGACGGGCGTCCACGTCGTCCCTCTCCGCACGCGCCGCCCGGAATGGTCGGCCTCACGGCTGAACGCTCGATATGTGCCGGCACTCCGCGTCGCCGAGCTCGTGCTGGACTGCCTGTCTGTCGACATGGGCGCCGACGGCTCACCGATGACCTCCTTCGTGGTGAACATGGCCGCCGTTTACGAGGACTTCGTCACGACCGCACTGGCGGAGGCGCTGGCCCCCTACCCCGGAACGACGCGCGCCCAGTATCCGGCGCGGCTGGACGCCGCCGAGCTCGCCGAGGGCCCGGGCATCACCATGCGAGTCGATCTCGTGCATCTCGTGCGCAAGAGGCCGGCCGTCGTCTTCGATGCGAAGTACATCGCCTCCGGACCGCGTGGGTACCCGAACGCCAACCACTACCAACTCCTGGCCTACTGCACGGCGCTCGACGTGCCCGTCGGCTGGCTGGTCTACGCCGGACGCGGCCCCGTTCAGGAGTACCGGATAGCGAACACCGACATCACGATCGTCGAGTACCCGCTCGATCTCTCGATGGAGCCGGGAGAGCTGCTGCAACGCGTCGAGCGCCTGGCCACCGACGCTCGTCTGCATGCCGGGGCGTTGATCGGAGTCTGAGCGCCAGCTCCGCTCGAGCGGGCCACACCAGCACGGTCGCGAGCAACGGTATTGGGCAACGCAGGGCGCGCTTCGTCCGCCCGGGTGAAGCGAAAGCACCGGAATGTCGGTCCTCCGCCCTACACTTCCCATCAGTTGTTGTCGACACCGATGTCTCGCCGGCAACGCCCTCCACGTCGTATCGAAAGGCTCGTCACATGAGCGACCTCGGCCTCCAAGAGGTGTTCGGGCTGCTGTGGCCCGACTTCGCAGCCCTCTTCCGGGGCGAACTGGCGGGAGTCACCGCACTCATCGTCATCGTCCTCTTCGTCATCAGCGGCTGGTTCCTTTGGTTCGCCGTACGAGAGCGGCGCAGGGCACTGCGCAGGATCGGGCAGATACAGCTGATGCTCGACGGCGTCGCGACCGATGAGTTGATCGCCCGGCGTCCCGAGCTAAGGCAGCGTGCGGAGAGTGCGGACCCCTCCGTTCGTCACTTGTGGCGCGAGTTCGACGAGACGCTGGTCGAGTCACCAGACCGTACGAGCCTCTGGAACACGCTCGACGCCGAGCACTTCTTCAGCTCGCAGTCGCTCGCCCCGCGACTCATGCACAATCGACTGCTCACCGTTGTCCCGTCGATTCTCACTGCTCTCGGCGTCCTCGGCACGTTCATCGGGCTCACGACCGGGCTGAACGGCATGAATCTTGAGACGAACTCGACGGTGGACGAGCTGAAGACCGGTATCGACCACCTCATCGGTGGTGCCGCCGTCGCGTTCATGACGTCGGTGTGGGGCGTCCTGCTCAGCCTCGTCACCAACTTCACCGAGAAGGTGATGGAGCGCGATGTTGCACGCCGGATCAGCAGCCTCCAGGAACGCGTCGACGAGCTGTTCAAGCGGCATGCACCCGAGCAGTCGCTCGTCGAGATCATGGACAGCTCGCAGGAGACGTCCGTGGCAATGCAGGAGCTCCACGAGAAGATCGGGAGCAAGCTGCAGGAGGCCGTCGACGGGATCTCGACCGACCTTCAGTCCGCGCTCACCGCGGCGATCGAGTCTGCGATGGCGCCCTCGATGGAGAAGTTGGCGGCGGAGACCGCCGACCAGTCATCAGAGGTGTTCGAGCAGCTGGTGGGCAAGTTCACCGCCAGCTTCCAGGAGATCGGAACGACCCAGGCCGAGCGCATCGATGCGGCCTCGGAAGGACTGAGCGCTGCTCTCGACGACCTATCCGGCGGTGTGTCGCGCATGCTGCAGGACATGCAGGAAGGCGCAGAGGCGCAACGTGCGGCAACCGCCGAGCACGCGGCGAAGTTCCAGGAGCAGCTCGCCGAGCTCAGCGCGCTGGCTACGCGCCAGGCCGACCTCATCGGCACGTCGCTCAACCGGATCCTCGATGGCCTCAACCACGCCGGTGTCCGTATCACCGAGACGACCGAGAACCTCGCGCGTGCGGCCGGACATCTCGACGGCTCCTCGGAGAAGCTGTCGACCACCTCGGGGGAGCTCACCGACGCGCTGGCGGAGAGCCTGGACGCCCTCACCGACATCAAGCAGCACCATGCGACGGCTGCACAGCTGCTCAGTGACCACTCCGCCCGGCTGGCGACGCTGCAGGTCACGACCCTCGCCGCCGGTGACAAGCTCAGCTCGGCCGCCACGGCAGCCGACGAGGGCTTCACTGCACTCCGCTCACATCAGCAGCAGTTCGTTGCCGAGCTGAAGGCGCAGGTCGAGGGCCTCAGTGCATCGATGACCGAGTGGCTGGACGACTACTCCAGGGCCGTCGTCGAGCAGACGAACGACCGGATGAATGTGTGGAACGAGCACAGCCGCGCCTATGCGAGCGAGATGCTCCGCGCCGTCGGCGCACTCTCGGAAGCAATCGACGAGCTGGAAGGGAAGGGCCGTGAGATCTCCGCGACGGCGATCGTCAACTGACGCCGACGGCGGCGACCCGTACTGGATTTCGTTCTCCGACCTCATGTCGGCGCTGCTGGTGATCTTCATCCTCGCCGTCGTGATCCTCGTGCTTCAGCTGACCGAGAAGCAACGAGCACTCGCAGCGGAGCAGGAGACGGTCCAGGAGCAGCGCGAGCTCTTCGCTGCGCAGGTCGGCACCCTCCGCGAGGCCGAGATCATCCGTGCCGAGATGCTGCACGAGATTCAGGAGGACCTCCGGGCCCAGGGCATCGAGGTCATCGTCAGCGAGAACAACTCCGTCCTCAGTATTCCGACGGCCCTGCTCGGTTTCGACAGCGCCTCCTACGAGATCGACGAGGAGTTCCACGACGTCTCCCTCGCCATCGGGACGGCGATCGCCGACGCTCTCACCCGGGACAACCGCTACGAGTACCTCGACA
>DASRWD010000088.1:0-5108 GCA_035654755.1 Trueperaceae bacterium | reverse complement strand
CCGGGCGCCACCGAGGAGGTGTGCGGCCCGGTCCTCGAGACGGCCTCGGGCCTCAAGCGGGGCGTCGACTTCACGCTCGGCTACTCGCCCGAGCGCATCAACCCAGGCGACAAGGAGCACACGCTCGAACGCGTCGTCAAGGTGGTGGCCGGCGAGGACGATGCCACGCTCGACCGCGTCGCCGCCGCGTACGAGAGGATCGTCCCGGCCGGCGTGTACCGCGCCAGGAGCATCAAGGTCGCCGAGGCCGCGAAGGTCATCGAGAACACGCAGCGCGACCTCAACATCGCCCTCATGAACGAGCTGGCCATGATCTTCGACCGCCTGGGACTGGACACCGTCGACGTGCTCGAGGCCGCGGGCACGAAGTGGAACTTCCTGCCGTTCCGGCCCGGCCTCGTGGGCGGGCACTGCATCGGCGTCGACCCCTACTACCTGACTGCGAAGGCCGAGGACGTGGGCTACAACCCCCAGGTGATCCTGGCCGGTCGACGTATCAACGACGGCATGGGCTCGTTCGTCGCCCAGAAGATCGTGCGGATGCTCGCTCAGGGTGACACGCCCCTCAAGCGCAACCGCGTAGGTGTGCTGGGGCTGACCTTCAAGGAGAACGTCCCCGACCTGCGCAACAGCCGGGTGCCGGACATCGTCGAGGAGTTGCGCTCGTACGGCATCCAGGTGCTGGTGCACGACCCGTTGGCCGACGCCGGCGAGGCCATGCACGAGTACGGCATCGCGCTCGAGCCGCTCTCCGCGCTGCACGACCTCGACGCACTGGTCCTGGCTGTGCCGCATCGCGACCTGCTGCGAGAGGCTGCCGATCCGCAGCGGTTCCTGCGCGAAGGCGGGGCACTCGTTGACGTGAAGGCCGCCCTGAAGGGCGTCGACCTGGGAGCCGTGCGGCGCTGGAGCCTATGAGCGACGCGCGGGCCTCGCGCGCGGGCGACGGCGCGCAGGGAAGCCGGGGTCGCACCGTGATGGTCACGGGCGCCGCCGGGTTCATCGGCTACCACCTGTCCGAAAGGCTACTGGCGCAGGGGGACCACGTCGTGGGCGTCGACAACGTCAACGACTACTACGACGTCTCTCTCAAGGAAGCGCGCCTGGCGCGGCTGCGGAAGCATGAGGGCTTCGAGTTCCACCGGCTCGACCTGGCCGACGGCCAGGGCATGGCGGACGTCTTCGCCGGCACCCGTCCAGAGGTCGTCGTGAACCTCGCCGCACAGGCCGGAGTCAGGTACTCGCTCACGAACCCCCACGCCTACGTCTCGAGCAACCTGGTCGGGTTCACGAACATCCTCGAGGGTTGCCGGCACAACGACGTGGGCCATCTGGTCTACGCGTCCTCGTCTTCGGTCTACGGCTCGAACACGAAGGTGCCGTTCTCGGTTCACGACAACGTGGATCATCCCCTCAGCCTCTACGCAGCTAGCAAGAAGGCGAACGAGCTCATGGCGCATACGTACGCCCACCTCTACGGGCTGCCGTGCACCGGCCTGCGGTTCTTCACCGTCTACGGCCCGTGGGGCAGGCCCGACATGGCGCTCTTCCTGTTCACGAAGGCGATCCTCGAGGGCCGACCCATCGACGTCTTCAACCACGGGGAGATGAGCCGCGACTTCACCTACATAGACGACATCGTCGAGGGGGTGGCGCGAGTCATGGACGGCCCGCCAGCGCCCGACCGCTCCTGGGACGCCAACGACCCGGACCCGGGGACCAGCAGCGCTCCTTACCGCGTCTACAACATCGGGAACTCCGAGCCGGCGGAGCTGCCGCAGCTCATACAGACCCTCGAGCGCGAGCTGGGTCAGGTGGCGGACAAGAACCTGATGCCCATGCAACCCGGTGACGTGCCCGCCACTTTCGCGGACGTATCCGACCTGGAGCGCGACTTCGGGTTCCGCCCGCGGACGACCCTCGAGGAGGGCGTCAGGCGCTTCGTGCGCTGGTACAGAGAGTTCTACGGCGTCGTACCAGTACATGGGGACTGATGATCCGGACCGCGGACGGTCGCCTCGTCGTCGAGTCGGCCCACACCGCGGTGGCCGAGGCCCACGCGCGGACGCGCGTGCTGCTGGCGGGGGAACTGATCGCCGCCGGCTCGAGCCGCCCAAGCCTCTTCGAGCGGCTCGCGGCTCGGCTCAGGCGTCTGGGAGACTCCGTGGTCACGACCTCGTCTCGTCCCGGAAGGGTCTGGCGGGTCGCGGACATGGTGGTCACGGCCTGGAGCGCCCGGTCCCACGTGGACGTGAGCGTCGTCGAGGTGAAAGGCTCCGCCGGCCTACGGCGTGCTGAGTTCCTCACGCGGATGCTCTCCGGAGCCAACGTGCCAGTCGTGCACCTTCTGAGGGGCGCCGACCTGGCCGACACGGCCGTCGAGGAGCCGGAGAGGCTCCGCCGGCTGCTGGGTCTCGGGCAGGCGTCGGTCGCCCTGAGCGGCTACCACTACGAGGCGTTGACCCACGTCGGTGGCGTGTCCGAGGTCATCGCGGACCCCGTGGAGGTGGGCGCGTACGCCTTCAGGGCGCGTAGACCCGCTGCTCCCAAGCTGCTGTGGCTATGCGATGCCCGCCCCATGACCACACCAGCCGACATCGCGACGGTGCTGACCGAGCTCGTGGCTTCCCACCCGGACGTCGCGGTCACGCTGGTCACCAGTTGGTCGGCTCCACAGGTCGCGTACGCGGCGCGAGACGCGGCCGAGCGCAGTGGCGTGCTCGCGCACCTGCATGTCATAGACGCCCTCAAGGCCGCGGACGTTCGATCCCTGCTGCAAGAACACGACGTGCTCGTGAACGCGGTGGACGTCGATGACTCGCCCGTCGGACTCTCGGAGGCGATGGCAGCCGGGATGTGCGTCGTGGGCGTCGACTGGGGAGGCGCCAGCTACCTCATCGCAGATGGCGTCGACGGGCTGCTGGTGAAGCCGAGGGACCCCGTCGGCCTGGCCGCAGCCGTGAAGCGCCTTCTCTCCGACCCGGACCTATCCGAGCGGCTGTCCGGCGCCGCCCATGCCAGAGCCGAGACGTTCGACTGGTCCCGAGCGCTCCCACGTTGGCGATCCATCCTCACCCGCGTCGCCGCGAAAGGCGACAAGTGACTTTAGACTCCGCTCCAGCACATGGTTCCCGTGGATGATGGTGCCTGGTGGCTAGGCGAGTCTCGGTGATCCTCCCCGTGCGCAACGAGGCCTCTTACATAGAGGGCGCGATTCGCTCGATCGTGGAAGCGGGTCAACACGTCGAAGCGGTCGAGATACTCGTCGTCGACGGCATGAGCGACGACGGCACGCGGGAGATCGTGCTGAGGCTCGCCGAGGAGATCCCGGGCCTGCGGCTTCTCGACAACCCGCGCAGGACCGTGCCGTACGCCATGAACATCGGCATCAGGGCGGCGACTCACGACGTCGTGGTCCGTGTAGACGGCCACGCCGAGGTCTACCCCGACTTCCTACTGCGGTCGGTGGATACGCTCGAGGCGCACCCGGAATGCGCGTGCGTGGGTGGGCCCATCGAGAACGTCGACCTGGGCGACGTAGCCCGCGCCGTATCGATCGCGATGCGCTCGCCGTTCGGCGTGGGCAACGCCCGCTTCAGGACCGGTGGCGAGGACGGGTACGTCGACACCCTGGCGTTCGGCGCCTACCGCAAGCAGGACCTCCTCGACGTCGGCCTCTTCGACGAGGAACTGACCCGCAACCAGGACGACGAGCTCAACTACCGGCTCGTGAAGTCCGGGCGGCTCATCTGGTTCACGCAGGACATACGGTCGCGCTACTTCGTCAGGTCAAGCTACTCCAAGCTATGGCGCCAGTACTTCCAGTATGGCTACTGGAAGGTCTACGTCAACCGCAAGCACGCCGCGGTCACCAACCTGCGGCAGCTCGTGCCGCCGGCGTTCGTGCTCTGGCTGACGGCGCTTCTGCTGGCGGCGGTGTTCTGGCCGGCGGCTCGCATCGTCCTGGCCGCGACCGTGGTCGCGTACCTTCTCGCTGCAACAGCTGCCGCGCTCACCGCCACGCGAGATCCCGCCACCGTCTTTCGGGTCGTGGCGGCGTTCGCCGTGCTCCACTTCGCGTACGGACTCGGGTACCTGCGCGGTGTCTACGACCTGCTGCTGGTCAAGAGCAGTCCATCGGCCCGCAGCGCCGAGCTCAGCAGGTAGAGGAGAAACATGCCCCGCGACACGTTCCTTCCCTTCTCACCCCCTTCGATAGGCCAGGCCGAGATCGACGAGGTCACGTCGACCCTACGCTCGGACTGGATCACGACCGGCCCGCGCACCAAGGAGTTCGAACGCGCGTTCGGTACGTACGTAGGAGCACCCGGCGAGACCTCGCTCATGCTCAACTCCTGCACCGCCGGCCTGCACGTCGCGCTCGTCGCGCTCGGCGTGGGACCGGGCGACGAGGTCATCGTGCCGACACTCACGTTCGCCGCCACGGCGAACGTCGTCGAGCACGTCGGCGCCAAGCCGGTGCTCGTGGACGTCCTGCCCGACACGCTCTGCATCGACCCCGAGGCTGCCGCCGCTGCGGTCACGCCGCGGACGAAGGTGGTTATGCCGGTTCACTACGCCGGTCAGGCGGCTGACCTCGACGCGATCTTCGCCATCGCCGACAGGCACGGGCTCCACGTCGTCGAGGACGCAGCCCACGCGGTGCCGACCACGTACCGCGGGCAGATGGTCGGCAGCAGGGGGAACTTCGCGTCGTTCTCCTTCTACGCGACGAAGAACCTGACGACGGCGGAGGGCGGCGCGCTGACCGGTAGTTCGGAGCTGCTCGCGAAAGCACGCGTGATAGGACTCCACGGCATGTCGGCCGATGGCTGGAAGCGCTTCGACAAGAGCGGCTCGTGGGAGTACGACGTCGTGATGCCGGGCTTCAAGTACAACATGACCGATGTCCAGGCCGCCCTCGGCATCCGGCAGCTGGACCGGCTGGAAGCCTTCCACGCCCGCCGGCGCGAGGTCGCGGAGCGCTACACCCGGGTGTTCGGTTCCGACGAGCGCTTCCAGACGCCGGTCGAGCTCGACTACGGCACCAGCGCCTGGCACCTCTACGTGCTGCGGCTCAACCGCCTGCCGGGCCTCGACAGGAACTC
>DASRWD010000087.1:0-2046 GCA_035654755.1 Trueperaceae bacterium | reverse complement strand
CACCAGGAAGTTGGTCCAGAAGGGCAGCAGCACCAGGAACAACAGGAACAGGCGCACGCGTGGGTCACGGTGCCTGCTGATGAAGAACGCCAGGGGGTAGCCGAGCAGGAGGCTGACGACGGTTGTCAGGAACGCTACCTGGACACTGCGCCAGATGACCGGACCGAAGACGGTGAACGTGCGTTCGTACTGAGCGAGAGTTACCGGCGCGATGGGCGCCCCGCCCGCCCCACGCGACATGAAGCTGGCGACGGCCACGAACACCAGGGGCAGCAGGAAGAAGGCGATGAGCCACAACGTCGCCGGCCCGACCAGGGTGAGCGCTCGAGCCTTGCTGCCTGGCGCGTTGCCGTGCCTAGCCATGGGCGGGAGTCTACCGCGCCGGAACCGACGACCGCGCCGCAGCCGCCGTATCCGCTCTTGTCAAGCCCCTCCGGAAGTGGCTCCTGGACGGCGTGATTGTGATTCGGCCCGCATGAGGAGCGCGGAGCTCGTGCTAACCTCCGGTGCAAACGGACACGTAAGGAGCGTGAGATACTTCAAGACAACCCTAAAGTGTGAGTGAGACCGAATGAGCCATCGTAGATGGTCTCGGGAGGCGAACGCTCTCGCGTAAAGGTTGTGGAGAAGCTCTTCCGGTACGGGGCGCCGCCGGCGCTCGAACCGTTTCAGTTTCCCCCTTTTACGGGCTCACATACCTCAACAGGCGTTGTCGAAGCAACGTTATGAGAGGCACAGACCAGCTGGATTTCGCCGTGTTGCACACCAGGTTGCGGCATGCGGATGGCGTTTACGACGTCGTGCGCCTCGCCAACGGCTACCCCACGGACAGGTACTGCCACTGCATCAACCCGGAGTCGGTAGCGGAGCAACTGGAGCGCTTCCCCATCGGCCAGTTCGTCGCCGTCACGTACGAGGACGGCGCGGAGAAGGTCATCGGCATGGCCACCACCATGATCACGTCGCGGTCGCCCGATGACGAACCGCTGCCCTGGTACGACGTCATCGGCAGCTTCGGGTTGCGCAACCACGAACCCGAGGGCGATTGGCTCTACGGCGTCGAGATCGCCGTCCATCCGGACTACCAACGCAACGGCGTGGCTTCCGCCCTCTACAAGGCGCGCCTCGCCCTCATCGACGAACTCGACCTTGAGGGCTGGTACGCGGGTGGCATGTTGATGGGTTACGACGACCATCGCGACCACCTCACCCCGCGGCAGTACGCCGAACTCGTCATCGCCGGCGAACTCACCGACCCCACCGTCACGATGCAGCTTCACAGAGGGCTCGAGCCCCGCGCGATCATCGAGGGTTACTACCCTGAGTGGAAGGCCGGTCACGCGGCCGTGCTGCTGGTACATGAACCCAACAAGGCGGGCGGCTCGCGCCATCTGGCCGCCCGCAAGGCTCGCCCCGCACCCCGGGTGACGAACGCGCAGGCGCCGTTCACGGCTTCACGCACTGCCGCCGGCGGTGCCGGCGGTCCCGCGGCCGCTCGACTGGGCGGAGCCGCGACGGGTTCCGGGTCTTCAGGCACGACGATCTCGAGCGCCATGAACGCTCGCAACAAGCGCTGAGAGGAGAGGGCGCCCGGCTCGGCGCCTCGTGCGCCCCGCCGGCTTGGCGCTAGGACATGACGAACGAGACTGCAAGCGAGCGGGCAGACGTCCTCGTCCTCGGTGCCGGCATGGCCGGCTTGAGCGCGGCTCACGCGCTGGTCGACACCGACCTCGACGTGCTGGTCATCGAGGCCCGCGACAGGCTCGGAGGCCGCACGCACACCGACAGGCACTTCGCCGGGTTCCCCGTCGAGCTCGGCGCCGAGTTCATCCACGGCGAGCGCGCCGCGACCTGGTCGTTCATCGAGCATCTCAACCTAGAAACGGTGCACTGGACCAAAGAAGACGACTCGTGGGTGCGCTTGGCCGACGGCAGGCGCCTCACCATGCGCGAGGCCCGCGCCGCGGACCCAGCACTCGAAGTCACGCGCTCGTGGCGGCTGCCTCCCGGCGTGCCGCGGCGCTTCGAGTCGTTCGGGGCGTACTT
>DASRWD010000086.1:0-5829 GCA_035654755.1 Trueperaceae bacterium | reverse complement strand
GGACGCGCGTACGGTGCTCCTCGCCACTGTGGACGCAGTGGCAGACGAGGCTCAGAGGTCGCTGTTCGAGGCGCTCCTGCAGCATGGGCACGAAGTGTTCGTCCTGGCGTTGAGGAGCCCGCTGGACGCGGGCGTCCTAGTTGGGGCCAGGGCGGCGCTGTGTACCTACGGGCGCCGGACCGAACAGACCATGGCCGCCGTAGCGGTCCTGTTCGGTGAGAGCCAGGCAACAGGGACGCTGCCCGTGAAACTGCCCGCTCCCACGGTGGTCACGGAGGTTCCCTCGTGAAGTGTGGGCATCGCACAACGCGTTCTGCGTGCGTGCGTAAGGGGCGAGCGTTGATCGCCGTGATATCGGTCCTGCTCGCGGGTCTGGCTTCTGCCCAGGGCTCCTGGTGCGTTGCGGTCTGGTACCCATCCTCAGAGCACCCGGGCGGCGCGACCTCGATCGAAGAGAACCTGGACGTCATAGACGTCGTCCACCCGTTCTGGTTCACGCCGGACGCTACTGGCAACCTCCTCGACAATGGCGGCACGAACGCTTCCGAGCAGGTACGCACGTGGCAGGACGCCGGCGCACTCGTACTGCCCAGCGTGTTCAGTGGCCACGCCGGCTACTTGTCCGAGGACCTGAGGCCATCTCACGTCGCCGCGATCGTCGACTTGGTTCTGCAGCGCGGCTACGACGGGATCGACATCGACTACGAGATGTTCCCGCTCTCAACGCGGGAACCGTTCTCTATGTTCGTCGAGGTGCTGGCCGCCGCCCTGCACGCGCATGGCAAGCTGCTGGCCGTCACCGTCCACGCCAAGACCGAGGACACGCCCCCGTTCGAGAGCGCCGCGGCTCAGGACTGGCGCCGGTTGGCCGCGGCCGCGGATATCTTCAACCTGATGACGTACGACTACACGAACCGCGACGAGCCGCCCGGCCCGGTAGCGGACAGGGACTGGGTGGACGGTGTCGTCGCGTACGCATCCTCGGTCACGGAGCCCACTGACGTAAGAGTGGGTTTGCCCTTCTACGGCTACAGCTGGACCCGGGCCCGGCCGCCAGCGCGGGCGACGACCTGGGAGGCCGCCAACAGGCTCGTAGAGCAGTTCGGCCTCACACCTGAACGTGACGAGGCCAGCGGTGAACTGACCGTGGACCTCGACGTGAGGGGCCTGCCACGTCAGGTCATCTACGTCAGCGATGCCGTGACCTTGGGCCTACGCATTGACGCACTTGCGCGCCACGCGGTGGGAGGAGTGGCGATCTGGGGGTTGGGCGGCGAGGACCCCGCGGCCTGGGGTGTCCTTCGCGAGACGCGGCCCGCCGCCTGCGCCGTCGGCCGATGAGCCTGCCTCTCAACAGGCCCGCGGGCATGGAGGGACTGAGGCGCAACAACCTGCGTGCGGTGCTGCGTGCGCTCTACAGGGGCGAGGCGCGTTCGCGCAGCGAGCTTGCGCTGGTGACCGGCCTGACCAAGCCCACCGTCTCGACGCTCGTCGGCGAGCTGATGGAGGAGGGCCTCGTTACCGAGCAGGGGCGGGGCGAGGCGTCACCCGGCGGCGGCAAGCGTCCCACGCTCCTGCGCTTCGAGACCCGCGCCAGGCAGGTCGTGGGCGTGAGCGTGGGGGATGGCCAAGCGCGCGGCGTGCTGTCGGACCTGGCTGGCACGGTGAGCGCCATGCACGTCACGGACCTGAACGGAGACCCCGAGGCTGCCGTGCTCGAGGTCGTCGCGGGCCTGCGGGCCCAGCTGGACGCCAAGCTCGCCAGCGTGGGGGTCGGCCTGCCGGGGCCGCTCAGCGCTGCGACGATGGCTGACGCCCTCACGGGACGGCTGGGCTTGCCGGTGCACGTTGCAGGCAGGGCAGAGCTGGGGGCGCTGGGTCAGCTCGCGTACGGCGGTGGTGCGGATGGGACCCTGGTGAGCGTCGTGGTGGACGACGGCGTAGAGGTCGGCGTCTGCCTGTCAGGAGGCACCATGCACTACGGCAGCGACCTGAGCGCGCTGGCGCCGGGCCTGGAGTGGTCGAGCGTCGAAGCCGAGATCCGCTCCGTGCTGCCGGACGTGGCGGTCGTCGATAGGCCAGGCGCTCTCGTCCTGGCTCTGCGGTCCGCCGCCGCCGCGGGTGATCTTCGTTCGATGCACCTATGTGCGGAACTCGCTGGCCGATTGGGAGCGGCCCTCGCCTGGATCGTGGCGATTCTCCGACCGGCGCAGGTCGCGCTGGGCGGCCCGTTGGCGGAGCTGGGCTCGCCGTTCCTCGAGCTGCTCAGATCGGACGCAGCCGAACGACTGCCCGCCTGGCAGACCTCGAACCTCGAGCTGACCGTCGTTTACACCCAACAGGTGTCGGCGATGGGCGCGGTCGCACTGGCAGTGCAACGCGAACTGGAGCTGCTGTTCGGATGACCGCCTGGATCTTCACCAACGACGCCGGAGCGGTGTTCCAGAGCGCGGTCGTGAAGGGCGCGTCCGCGGTTCTCGAGGAGGCGGGCCGGTCGACGCGTGTAGTGGAGGTCGGGCCGCTTGCAGCTCCTGCCGACCTGCCCGACGGACTGGCGAGCCAAGACGGTGCCTTGGTGGTTGCCTCCGCGCTCAGCGACCAGGCGCTGGCGAAGCTCTACGAACACGTGGGCGGCGTGACGCTGGTGAGCCACATGACGGAGGGCGTCCAGGTCCCCGCAGTGCTGCACGACAACGCCCAGGGCATGAGGCAGTTGGTCGAGCACCTCGTTTCCGAGGGTCGCCGCTCGTTGGTCTACGTGCGTGGAGACCTTAGCCAAGTGGACGGCAGGCAGCGCGAGGCCGCGTTCCGCGATGAGGTCCTACGGCACGGACTCGAGGTCTCGGAGGAGCGGTTCCTCGAGGGAGGGTTCGTTCCCGGCGTGGCCAGCGGCTCGGTCTCCGACCTACTTCGCCGGGGTGAACGCTTCGATGCGGTCGTCGCGGCCGACTACCTCATGGCCATCGAAGCGCTGCGCGCGTTACGAACCGGCGCGTTGGACGTGCCAGGTGACGTCTCGGTGGTGGGATTCGGCGACGGGCCCGAGGCTGACGGCGCCGGCCTCACCGTCGTCGCGGCCGACGTCGAGGAGCTGGGTCGCCGGGCTGCGAGGCAGCTACTCGCTCAGTTAGATGGGGGACGCATAACCGGGCACACCCTGTTGTCCACCAGGCTCGTCGTGCGGCGGTCGAGCGGCGCCTAGGTGGGGCGGGGTGAGGGTCAGTCCACAGTTGCCCGCCGCCCGGAGGGGGATATGAGCCGGGCGGCGGGTGCTAGAGAGGACCAGCTACCCGAAGGGCCGCCGGGAAGCTGGCGGAGGGAGGGTCGTGCTGAAGCGCGCGGCCCGAGGGCTCATCGTCAACTAGGTACTGGTCTACTCGATGACTTGGGTAGCCCTCTTCCCTCGCCAGTACTTACGCCCGGATCGGCTTGCCGGATGCGTGATCCTGCGCCGTTCGGCGGTCGGACGGGCATCGGACGGGGGCGTGCTGCTATGAGTCAGGCGGGGCAACGAGGTCGGGGCAGGTCGATGACCCGCCCCGACCCTCCGGTCTAGTCGACTCCGATGTCCTCGTTCCACAGGTCTGGCCGCGCGGCGATGAAGTCGGTCATCATCTGCACGCAGCGCCCGTCGTCCAGGTCGACGACGTTGACGCCATGCTCGCGCAGCCACTGCGCACCGCCCTTGAAGGTTCGCGACTCCCCGACGACGACCGTGCCGATGCCGAACTGCTTCACCAGCCCGCTGCAGTACCAGCACGGCTCGAGCGTCGTCACCATGATCGTGTCTTTGTAGGTGCGCTGCCGGCCGGCGTTGCGGAACGCGTCGGTCTCTCCGTGGCTGCTGGGATCGCCATCCTGCACCCGCCTGTTGTGACCGCGGCCGAGCAGCGTGCCGTCGTCGCGGAACAGCGCGGCACCTATGGGTATGCCACCTTCGGCCAGCCCGGTCTGAGCCTCTTCCAGAGCGGTCTCCAGCATCTCCTCGTAACTCAGGGGAGTGGACATGCGTGCTTCCCGTCATGATCACCAGCACGGGGGAGCTGCACTGTTCAGACCACCAACAACACGATCGACAGCAGGAAGATCACCCACAACACTGGGCCCACCTGGGCGACCTTACCGGTGAGGATCTTCAGCAGTACGTAGACGATGAAACCCAGCACGATGCCCGTGGTGATCGAGTAAGAGAACGGGATCGCGATCAGCGCGACGAAGGCCGGGATCGCGTTGTCGTAGTCCGCCCAATCAAGGTCGCGTAGCGCGCCCATCATGAACAGGCCCACCATCACGAGGACGGGCGCCGTCGCGACAGAGGGTATGAGGCCGAGGAGCGGCGAGAAGAACATGAACGGCAGGAACAGGAGGCCGACGACTACGGCGGTAAGCCCGGAGCGTCCGCCGGCGTTAACGCCCGCTGCCGACTCGATGTACGACGTGCCCGACGAGCTTCCCACGATGCCGGAGAGAGTTGTCGAGACGCCGTCAACCAGCATGGCCTTGCCGACGTTCTTCGGTGTGCCGTCAGGCTCCTGCAGTCCTGCGACCTTGGTCACGCCCACGAAGGTGGAGATCGAGTCGAACATGTCCGTGAAGAGCAGAGCGAAAACGGGCGCAAGTATCCCGGCGGTGAAGACGCCGCCCAGGTCCAGCGCCAGGAAGGTCTCCAGCGAGGGCAGAGACACGATCGACGACGGGTAGAACACGGTGTTCTCGATCCAGCCGATGCTTTGGAAGATGATCGCCGCGACCGTCGTGACGACGATGGCGATGAGCAACGCCCCGTGAACCTTGCGCACCAGCAGCCAGCCGGCCACGACGAGGCCGATGATGAAGAGCACGAAGAGCGGGCTCCAGCCTCCGAAGCTGACGACCGTCGCCGGGCTGGCAACGATGACGCCGGCGTTGATCATGCCGATGAGCGCCAGGAACAGCCCTATGCCCGCGGCTACGCCCGGCCTTATGCCTGCCGGGACCGCTTTGACTATCGCCACCCTGACGTTGAGGCCGGGGAGCGACAGCAAGATGAAGACGATGCCCGAGACGAAGACGGCGCCCAGCGCTTCCTGCCACGTCAGGCCTTGGCCCAAGACGAGCGTGTAGGCGAAGAACGCGTTGAGGCCCATGCCCGGCGCCAGCGCGATGGGCAGGTTGGCGTACAGCCCCATGAGGATGCTCGAGATGCCGGCGACCATGACGGTGGCGAACAGTGCCCCGTCGGCCGGCACGCCGCCGTCACCGAGGACGAGCGGGTTCACGACGATGATGTATGCCATCGTCAGGAAGGTCGTGATGCCGGCGATCAGCTCCGTGCGAGCTGTCGTGCCCAGCTCCCTCAGCTTGAACGTGGACTCCAGCCACTGGCTCATGGGCGTCTCCCTGGTGGGCGAGTGCGTAGTCGTCCGCACCTCGCCGGCTGCTCGCCGGTGAGGGGCCCGTTGTTCTCTCTGTCGCCCACGTGGAAGAAGCTAACACGCCACGAGGCCACAAGGCTCATGGTTCTCATGTGTCCGTCTAGGACGGCGTTCTTCGCCGGCTCAGGTCACGCTTCGCTGGGAGCCGACGTCTGGCGCCTGTGAGACCTGGCCACCGGCAAGTACACGAGTAGCGCGATCGATGCGAGAACCGCCGTGGCTGCGAACGCTACCCGGTACCCGGCCACGCCGTCATTGGCGCCGATCATGACGCCCATCAACCACTGCACGACCATGGCACCTGCCATGCCGAAGAAGTTGATGCCGGTGAGCGCCCTCCCTGTGAGGCTGTGCGGATAGGTCGAGCGCACCTCGGCTGCTAGCACGACGAAGTAGGAACCGGAGAGCCCGAACG
>DASRWD010000085.1:0-6708 GCA_035654755.1 Trueperaceae bacterium | reverse complement strand
GAAGCCGGCGTGCAGGTCACCGTCAAGGACGGTTACGCCCGGAACTGGCTCATCCCGCAGGGTCTCGCCCTCCCGGCCACGAAGGCCAACCAGGCCGAGCTGCGGGCGCGCCTCTCTCAGCGGGCCAAGCAGCTCTCCGAGCGCAAGGCAGACGCTGAACGCCTCGCCGAGATCCTCAAGGACGCCCAGCTCACCATCGAGGTGCGCGCCGGTGAGGGCCGCATCTACGGTTCGGTGGGCAACAGGGACATCGCGGAGGCTCTCAAGAGCACGTACGACGTCGACGTGGACCGCCGCAAGCTCTTGATGGGCGAGCCCATCAAGACGACCGGCGACCACGAGATCGAGTACCGCCCGCACCCCGAGGTCTCCATCCCCGTAAAGGTGAGCGTCGTAGCCGAGATCGGCTGAGCGGCAACACGACCAACCGCCGGCAACGTTCGGCGAGTACGGGCCGTCCCTCCGGGGGCGGCCCTTTCCCATGGGCTGAGCTGGCGATCCGCCGTACCGGACCTACCGCTGAGACCCGCGGTACCTCTCGACGCGTATCAGGTTGGTGGTGCCGCGTATGCCGAACGGGACGCCTGCCGTGATGATGAAGCGGTCGCCCGGATCACACAGCTCCTCCTCGGAGATCGAGCTGTTGGAGACCTCGACCATCTCGTCGGTGTCGTGGATGTCATCCACCACGGAGCTCACGACGCCCCACGCCACGGCTAGCTGCCGCTGAGTGCGCGGGTTGGGTGTCACGGCCAGCACCGGAGTGGGTGGCCGGTTGCGTGAGACGCGCAACGCGGTCGTGCCCGTCGAGGTGAAGGTCACGATCAGCCTGGCGTCCAGGTTGTACGCCATCTCTACCGCGGCCAGCGCAACGGCGTCGGCCGTGGTGGCGTCGGACTTGGGCACGTACTCGTGCATGATGCGGCGGTAGTTCTCGTCCTGCTCCACGGACCGCGCGATGCGGTCCATCATCTTCACGGCGTCGATGGGATGCTCGCCCACGGCCGTTTCGGCCGAGAGCATGACCGCGTCCGTGCCGTCGAAGATCGCGTTGGCGACGTCGGAGGCCTCGGCGCGCGTTGGCGTGGGGTTCCGGATCATCGACTCGAGCATCTGCGTGGCCGTGATCACCGGCTTGCCGGCCTCGATGCAGGCGCGGATCAGACGCTTCTGGATGAGCGGCACGCGCTCGGCCGCCATCTCGACGCCCAGGTCGCCGCGGGCGACCATGACGCCGTCGACCTCCTCGAGGATCTCGGAGAAGCGGTCCACGGCGCTGGGCTTCTCGATCTTCGCCATCAGGCGCGCCTGCGAGCCTGCCCGTGCCAGGTAGTGCCTGGCGAGCAGCAGGTCGTCGCGGTTGCGCACGAAGCTGATGGCCACCCAGTCGACGTCCAGTTCGGCGCCGAACTTCAGGTCCTCGACGTCCTTATCCGTCAGCGCGGGAATCGAGAGCATGGCGCCAGGGATGTTGATGCCCTTGTTGTTGGACAGCGTGCCGCCGATGTCCACACGGGTCTCGATGTTGCCGGCTTTCACGGCCGTGACCTCGAGCGCCAAGCGGCCGTCGTCCAGGAGCAGCTCGTCGCCGACCTTCACGTCGCCGCACAGGCCCTGGTAGGTGACGCCCACGCGAGCGGAGTCGCCGGGCGAGGGATCGTCGCACGTCAGCGTGAACGCCTGGCCCACCTCCAGCTCGACCGAGCCGTCTGCGAACGTACCGACTCGGATCTTCGGGCCCTGCAGGTCCTGAAGTAGCGCCACGGGCGCGCCGATCTCCTCGGACGTCTGCCTGATGATGTTGACGACGCTGAGGTGGTCTTCCCGCTTGCCGTGCGAGAAGTTGAGCCGGAACACGTTCACGCCGGCCTCGATCAGCTTGAGCACGACCTCCGGCGACGAGCTGGCCGGACCGATCGTGGCCACGATCTTCGTGCGCCGGACAGGACTCATAGCCGGAACGCCGCCTTACCGGGGAAGCGCGCCGCGTCGCCCAACTCGACCTCGATGGCCAGGAGCCGGTTGTACTTCGCGACGCGGTCGCTGCGGGACGCCGAGCCGGTCTTGATCTGGCCGGCGTTCACCGCCACGGCCAGGTCGGCGATGAAAGTGTCCTCCGTCTCACCGCTGCGGTGCGAGATGACGTTGCTGTAGCCCTGGGACTTCGCGAGCTCTATGGCGTCCATGGCCTCGGTCAGCGAGCCGATCTGGTTCACCTTCACGAGGATCGAGTTGGCTACGGACTCGTCGATGCCGCGCCTGAGCCGCTTGACGTTGGTGACGAAGAGGTCGTCGCCAACTAGCTGGACGCGGTCACCCAGACGCTTCGTCATCTTGGCCCAGCCGGCCCAGTCGTCCTCGGCGAGGCCGTCCTCGATCGAGACGATGGGGTAGCGCGAGACCCAGTCGTCCCAGAACCCGATCATCTCGTCGGCGTCGAAGCGCTTGCCCTCCGATCTGAGGTCGTAGACGCCGTTCGAGTAGAACTCGGTGGAGGCTGGATCCAGCGCGATGCCGATCTCGTCGCCCGGCGCGTAGCCGGCCTTCTCGATGGCCTCGAGCAGGACCTCGATGGCCTCGACGTTGCTCTTCAGGTCGGGCGCGAAGCCGCCCTCGTCGCCCACGTTGGTGTTGTAGCCGCGACCCATCAGCACCTTCTTGAGGTGGTGGAACGTCTCCACGCCGGCACGCAGGGCGCTCCGGAAGTCGGAGAAGCCGTACGGCGCCAGCATGAACTCCTGCATGTCTACGGCGTTGTCGGCGTGCGCACCGCCGTTGATCACGTTCATGAGCGGCACGGGCAGCACCTTCGCGTTGCTGCCGCCCACGTAGCGGTAGAGCGGCGTCCCCAGCGTCTCCGCCGCTGCGCGTGCGACCGCCAGAGACACGGCGAGGACCGCGTTGGCTCCCAGCTCGGCCTTGTTGGCACTGCCGTCCAGCGCGATCATGGCGCCGTCCACGCCCGGCTGGTCCAGTGCGTCCATGCCGAGGACCTCGGGCCCGATGCGCTCGGTGACGTTGGCCACGGCCTTCGTGACGCCCTTACCCAGGAAGCGTCCACCGCCGTCGCGCAGCTCGACGGCCTCGTGAGCGCCGGTAGACGCCCCCGACGGAACGGCGGCCATGCCCTGCACGCCGCTGCTCAAGGTCACGATCGCGCCAACCGTGGGGTTGCCACGCGAGTCCAGCAGCTCGATCCCGCGCACGTCTTCGATGATCGTCATAGTCACCTCCGGGGCCCGGCCACCGCCGGCCACAAGGGAGCGTGGTTGGTCGAGGGGCTTGGGAGTGCAGTCCGCGGCACGGTACCGGTTGGGTCTGGCGCCGCGATCAGCTCGTCCGCAGCGGGACCACCATCGCGAGGTAGTTGTCGTCGGCCAGGTCGCGCACCACGCTGGGCGAGGAGCTGGCGCCCGAGAACATGACCCTGACGTCGCCGCCCACCGGCCCCAACGCGTCCACCAGGAAGCGCGCGTTGTATGCCACGGCGATCTCGGAGTCCGAGCCCTCTTGCATGACGGGCAACTCCTCCTGGCTCCGACCGTAGCTGCCCTCGGCCGTTATGGTGGCGACCCCGTCCTTCACGAAGAGGTCGACCCTGTTGTTCGCGGTCTTGTCGGCCATGAGGGAGACGCGGTTGACGGCCTCGGCCAACCGAGCCGCACTGAGCGTGATCGTCACGGGGAAGTTGGACGGAATGACGCGCTCGTAGTCGGGGAACGCTCCTTCCATCAGCTTGAGGTTCAATGAGTAATCGCCGTGGCTGACGCTGAGCTGGCCGCCGTCCAGCGCGAGCTTCACTGGCCCGCCGTCCAGCACACGTAGCAGCTCGTCTACGCTCCTTGCCGGAACGATGACGTCACCCTTGAGGCCGGTGCTGGCGCCAAGGTCGTAGTACGCGAGGCGGAAGCCGTCCGTGGCCACGGCCCGGAAGCGGTCGTCCGCGAGCTCCACTTTCACGCCGCGGAACACGGCCTGGAAGTCTGCCACCGCGGCCGCGTACCGCGCACCCGTCAACGCCTTGGCTAACTGGTCTGCGTCTATCTCTCCTGGGTGCTCGTCCGGGAAGCTGACCACGGCGGTGGAGCCGGCCGACACGAGCTGCAGTTTCGTCGTGTACCGCCCCGAGGTGATCTGTAGCTCGTTCTCCGAGAAGTCGAGCTCGACGTCATCTGCCGGCAGCGACCTGACAACCATGCCGAAGACGTGCGCCACGACAGCGTGCGACCCCTCGCCGGCGACGTCCGCCGGCACCTTCGCCCTGACGTCGATGTCCAGGCTGCTGCCGGACAGCACCAGGCCGTCGGGCTCGAGGTCGATCCTCAGCAGGCTCAGCCCCGGGTTGCTCGACCTGGCCGGGATGATCCGCTCGACGTTGGACAGGACGTCAGCCAGCGTCTTCTTGGGGACGTTCACTCTCACAGATCGACTCCCGCGTTGATGGGCCAGCGCGCTTGGGACGCCTGGCGACGCCCGAACCGTGCTCGGCCGGTGACCGGCGCGTGCTGCGGACGTTGTACACGACGCTCGACCGAGGGTCGAGACGTGCCGTCCAGAGCATAACCGACGCGCCGAGGCGCTATCAGGTGGGGTAGGCGCTTGTACGTGTACCGGTTCTGGGTTGGCAGAAGCGGCTCAGGGTCAGGCTTGCCAAAGTTCGAACGCTCTACTCCTTCTAGGTGTTCCCGGTAGGCAGTTGCCCAATGCTCCCAGACGTTCGCCTATGAGGATTCATCTACAGAGTAGAAGGTAACAGCACTAATCGTAGGGCCTGTGGAGTCTGTGCAGAACCGCCGTTAGGCTCGACCTGGACGGGAAACGGCATGGGGAGGAGGTTGTTGGTAACTGGCGTCCTCCTGTGGAGCCGCGTGACCTTCATAGGCAGCGTTCCACAACCTATCGAGGGAAGGAGGTTCTCCGCACTCGCTCAGCAGGTCTGACCACAACTTGTCCGCAGGCTTGTCCACAGGCGGGACGATACGTCTAGACGAGGTCTTGGCGGATCGCCCTTACGCGGCGTTCGGTCTCGCTGTCCTCTTCGATGGCCTCGGCCACCTTCTGGACCGCGTACATGACCGTCGAGTGGTCGCGGTCGGAGAAGAACTTGCCGATCTCTGGGTAAGAGTGCGTCGTCAACTCGCGCATCAGGTACATGGCTACCTGCCGAGGCACGACCAGCTCTCGGCGCCTGCCGCGACCCTTCACGGCCTCTAGGTCGGCACCGAACTCCTTGGCCACCCGCTTGAGGATGTCAGGCATGGTCAGGCTCTCGTCGCTGGGTGCGAAGACGTCCGAGAGGGCCTTCGCGACGGTCTGCCGGTTCAGCGGCACCTGGTTCATGGACGCGTAGACGATCGTGCGCACCAGCGCGCCCTCGAGCTCACGGATGTTCGACGTCACGTGCCGGGCGATGTAGTCGACGACGTCCTGTGGCACCTTCACGCCGCGGTACTCGGCGTTCATCTTGAGGATCGCCATCCGCGTCTCCAGCTCAGGTGCCGTCATGTCGGTGATCAGACCCCACTCGAAGCGGCTGCGAAGGCGCTTCTCGAGCGTAGGGATGTCCCGCGGCGGCCGGTCCGATGACACGATGATCTGCTTGCCGAGCTCGTAGAGCGTGTTGAAGGTGTGGAAGAACTCCTCCTGGGTCCGCTCCTTGCCGGCGATGAACTGGATGTCGTCGATCAGCAGCACGTCCGTGTTGCGGTAGCGGTCGCGGAAGTTCGCCATCTGCTTCTCCTGGATGGCGTTGATGAGGTCGTTCGTGAACGTCTCGGTGGTCACGTACTCGACGGTCATCTTCGGTGACGAGGCGATGACTGCGTGCCCGACGGCCTGCATGAGGTGCGTTTTGCCCAAGCCCGACTCCCCGTACAGGAAGAGCGGGTTGTAGGTGTCGCCCGGAGAAACCGACACGGCCTGCGCTGCGGCCGCCGCCAGGTGGTTGTTCGCGCCGATGACGAAGTTGTCGAAGACGTACTTGGGATTCAGCTGCGGGAGCACCCGCTCGGAGCGCCCGCCGTTCGAGGCCCCGTTGCCGGGGACCGCGATGGGGCGCGGTGGCGTCGCGTTGCCACCGCCTCTGTTCCGACCGTTCGCGCCGACAACGCCTCGGCCGGGCTTGACATCGGTCTTGCCGCTCGACCTGGGTTCCTTCGAACTGCTAGAAGGTCCGCTTGCCTCCTCGGGCCCACCGAACAGGTCCTCTTGCATGCTGGGAGCGTCGGCCGAGACCTCGAAAACGAAGCGCAGCGCCTCGGCGCCGATCTCCTTGAGAGCCGACTCCAACAGATCCGAGTAACGGGACTTGAGCCAGTCGCGCGCGAACGAGTTCTGCACGGCGACGACGAACGCCCCATCGGCGAAACCTACCGGCTCGACCCTGGTGAACCACGTCCGGAACTCCACGTCGGGGATGCGCTGGCGCACCACCTGCATCAGGTCATCCCAGATTCCACGGTCCGGACCGATCACTCGCTCGTCCCTTTCAGCCGTCGCCAGGTCCGAGTTCAGCGCGCAACCGACGGCCAGTGTGGTCCGAGGCGCTCTGCTTGTCCCGAGCAGCCCTTACGGGCTGGCTCCGCTGACCGGTTGCCGTGGGCTCCACCGTCGTCGCCAGACCGGCGCAGAAGGGGAGTCGGGCCTTGACGTCGAACTCCGATGTCCACGCCGCAAGGCCGTCTCCAACGCGGTTCCCTCGCTTTGGAG
>DASRWD010000084.1:0-6808 GCA_035654755.1 Trueperaceae bacterium | reverse complement strand
TACGAGTTGAACGCCGTCGTGCCGCCGTATAGGAACAGATGCAGCGAGATGTAACCGAGCCAGAACTCAGGCGTGCCGATGCTACCGCCAGCGAGCAGAACACCCCACAGGTAGACGGGACTGAGCAGCAGTTGGAAGGGGAGCCTGAGGTGGAGCAGGTACGACCGCCACCTGGACTGACCTGCGGCCACCACCACGCTAGAGCCCCCGCATCGTGAAGTAGCGGGCGAACCGCGGCTGCAGCGCTGGCAGCAGCACGGCGTGCAACGCCGTCGACCTGACGCCTGGTGGCAACCGGTCGCTGCCGAGGAACATGTTCAGTTCCGCGCGCCTCGCCGCCGCATTAGCGCGCGCCCTTTGCCGCCGGTCGTAGTCGGCGAGCGCTTCAGTCGAATCCCTGCTCATCAGCGCCTCTACCAACGCACGGCCGCCTAGCAGTCCCAGGTTCATCCCCTGCCCGCCGATCGGGGATATGACGTGTGCAGCGTCGCCGGCCAGCGCCCACCCGTCGCCCGTGAGCCGCGTCACGATGCGCTTCTCGGCGGTGAAGGTGGACACGGCTGCGTCACCCGGATCTATCGCGATACCGGTCCTTCTCTGTACGACCTCCGCCATATCGATCGCCGAGAGCCCGTCCGGTCTGGACGCGAACCGAGCAACCCAGCGCCGCCTCCCGCCCGGCAGCGGGAACGACTCGACGACCCCTTCTGCGCCGAGCGAGATGGCGGCATCCCGCCCAAGCGACCCGTCCTCGGGCACGTCGGACATGAGGTAGTGATGGTTCAGAGCGCCGCCCGCGACCGGCACGCCCAACGCCTCGCGAACCCGACTGCGCCGCCCGTCGCAGCCGATCACGAACCGGCACGTCAATGACTCGCCGCTCTCAAGTACCAGCTCCATCCTCGAGCCGTCTATCCCAGCCTCACGCCTCAAACCGACCACCCGCGCTCCCGGCCGCAGCGTCCCCGGCCGCAGCCTCTCCAGGCGTTGAGACAGGATGCGCTCCGTCTCGTGCTGTGGCAAGGACAGGACGAACCGATACGGCGCGGGGCAGCCGGCAAGCGACAGGTTCCCTATGTGCTTCGCCCCGAGCAGCAGCCGCGCGGTCTGGATCCGGCTGCCGCAGGCGACCATCTCTTCGGCCACACCGACCGCGTCGAGCGCCTCGAGCGCCGGCGGATGTATGCCTATCGACCGGCTGCCCGAGGAGCCGTAGCCCTCATCCAACACGACCACGTCACGGCCTGCCCGCGCGAGCAGACAGCCGACGTAGAGGCCGACCGGGCCCGCTCCGACCACCGCGAACTCCGTCACTTCTCCAGCACCACCAGGTTGCGGAACGGCACCAAGGTCTGCACCTCCCAGTCGTCTGGAACGAGGCCCCGCAGCTCCTCAGCAGTGAACGCCCGGCGGATGGACCGCAGCGCGATCCGCCCCCAGACGGCGTAATGGTCCGAGAGGTCGAGGTCCCCGGCCCGTAGCACCAGCGCTCGGTTGAACGCGGCCGCAGGCTGGGCGTAGCCGCGTGCGACCTGTTCGGCTAACTGCTCAGGCGCCACTCCCCGCCAGCAACGGCAGGAACTGGCTGTGGAAGAACATCACGACGACCCCGTACACGACGTGCCCGACGACGAACGACAGCAGCAGCGGGAACGGCTCGCGCTGCTCCTTCACCGGGTGCAGGTCGACGACGACGAAGCTCGTCATGAGGGACACGAAGATGCCGTGCGCTAGGCCCATCACTGCGCCCATGACAGGGAAGAACAGGTTGATGTCCACCGGCAGTCCGGGCAGCACCTGGTAGTTGGGCGGCTCGAGCGGGCCGCGGAGCATCAAGACCGTCCAGCCGTAGAACAGCGCGAAGACGACGCCGCCGAGGGCGAGCAGTAAGCCGCCGAGCAGGCGCGAACGCCCGTCCACCTTGTGCGTGAAGATCGAGCCGAGGGACCCGAGCGTGTCGTAGTACACCCCGCCCCACAGGAGTGGGAGATACAGGAACGCCATCATCACGGCGGTGGCGATAAGACCGGCTGCTATCGAGGAGAGGATCAGGGACACGGCGACCTACCTCACCACAGCCTCAGGCCCCCGACCGGGACCTGGTTGAGGAACATGTCGATCAGAACGGGCGCGTACGCGATGATCACGAGCACGAACGCGGCGGCCACCCAGAAGACGAGCCTGTCGAGGAACTTCGTGATGCCCTCGTTGTGGATGACGACGTCTTGCGCCCATGGGATCTCTGGTGTCTCTGCCTCGGTGAGTTGCCGCCGAGCGAAGAGCGTGCCGAAGAGCACCGTGAAGAAGAGGATGACTGCGAAGAAGAGGATCACGCCGCTGATGCCGGTGACGAACGCCGGCACGGCCGCCTCGGCGTATGCGCCCTGGAGGTTCTCAGCCAAGTTCGAAACGTGCGCGCGCCGAGGGACAGATTGCAGCCCCTGCCAGTGCATGCCAAGCGCGAAGACCATCATCCCCACGAACCACAGCCAGCTAGCCCACAACGCCAGGCGGTTCGAGAACAGCGGCTTGCGCGTCAGGTGCGGCACCAGCCAGAAGGCGATGCCCATGAACGTCAGAGTCGTGGCCGTGCCTACGGTGACGTGGAAGTGCCCTGGCACCCAGGTCGTGTTGTGAACGAGGACGTTCAGGTTGAAGCTGGCGTTGATGATGCCGCCGGCACCACCGAAGATGAACGAGATCATCGCGAGGACCTGTGCGGTGAACGCGGCGTTGCCCCAGGGCAGCTTCGGGATCCAGCCGAAGACCCCGCGCCCTCCCCTCCGCCTTCCTCCGATCTCGAGCGATGCCGCCACAGTGAACGCCGTCAACAGGCTGGGTATGCCAACCATCATGGTCATGAGCGAGTGGATCAGCTTCCACGCGGCCGGGATGCCGGGGTCCGTGAACTGGTGGTGAAACCCGACCGGCGTGGAGAACAGCAGGAACATGAGGAAAGCGAGGCGTGCGAGGCCGTCGGACACGAGCTCGCCTCCCGCTTGTCGCGGCACCAGGCCGTACCAGGAGACGTATGCGGGTAGCAGCCAGAAGTAGACGATCGGATGGCCCGTGTACCAGAAGAGGGTTCGAGCGAGCTGCGGGTCGACTCCGTCGATGATCCCGAGAGACCAGGGGATCAGGAAGAACACCATCTCGATCACCAGACCGAGGACAGCGACGAACCACATGTACCAAGTGACGACGCTCATGTACGCGACGATCGGCGTGGCTTGGTCGGGATGGTCGCGCTTCCACATGTAGCGCAGGTGGATCACGTGGCCGCCTACCATCAGGCTGCCGAGGACCACGAGCGTCAGCCCGATGTAGAAGCCCCAGTGACCCATCAGCGGCGGGTAGAACGTGTACATGACCGACGAGGTGTTCGTCGCCACCGCGATGCCGGCCATCAGCAGCCCGCCGAGCATTAACCAGTACGCCGACCACACCCACGTCATGTTCGGCCGGATGTTCATCTCGCGGGCCGGCAGGTAGAGGATCAACCCGCAAATCGCGAACGTCGTGAAAACCAAAGCGTTGAGGACCCCGTGGAGCGTGAGACCCTGGTAGTAGGACGCGAGTATGGGCACGTAGCTGTAAAGGTCAACGCCCGCGTAGTTGAGCGCCTGCAACGGGCCGATGAGCGCCCCCACGAGCAGCGCCGCGAAACCCGTGACGAGGAACGCGAGGGTGACCCGCTTCTCGGGATGCGCGAGCGCCGCCCGGACGCGGCCTACAGCCACCGTTCCCGTGGTCATCGAGCGCCTCCGGTCATCCGCATCACTGATCCATCCCGATCAAGCCGCGCAGGCTGAAGACCTCTTCGGGCGTCTGCGGCTCGCCGCGGAACGGCCGGATGTCCTCCGCCTGGTAGGGCGCCCCTTCTACCTGACCCTCGTTCTCCCAGGAGGAGAGAACGTAGTTGAGGACCGCGGCGATCTGCTCGTCGGACAACTGGCTCCAGGCAGGCATGACCCCGTTGTAGGTGACGCCCTCCACGTCGATCGCTCCCACGAGTCCGTAAAGCAGCACGTTCACCAGGTACTCGCGGCCGCCGTCGAGCACGTAGACGTTCGCGGCGTGACCGGAGAGCGGCGGGAACACGGCGGGCAATCCCTCCCCCGTGGCTTGGTGGCAAGCGACGCAGTTCGTGTTGTAGACCTCCGCGCCGAGCGCGAGGCTCACACCCGCGGGCTCCTCGCCTTCCGCGGCTGGCGGCGCTGCCTCCTGCTCCTGCAGGGCTGCGTACTCCTCTGCCGGGAGGACCTGAATGGTGCCGATCATGTTCTGGTGGCTGATCCCGCAGTACTCGTTGCAGCTGACGCGGTACTCGCCGGGCTCGTTGAAGGTGTAGCGCCACGTCGCGACCTCGCCCGGGATCAGCTCGACGTTGATGTTCGTGTGTTGCACCTGGTAGCCGTGCAGGACATCGCGGCTGGAGGCGAAGAAGGTCACCTCGGCGCCCGCCGGAAGCTGCACGAGGGCGGGCGCGAACGAGAACGCCTGCCCGACGACGCTGACCTGGAACTGGTTCGGACCAGTCTCCCGGACGCCCGGCGACTGGAACATCTCGAGCCGGTTGAGCTCGACAGGCGCCCCACGCTGTGAGAGCTGCCCGATGTGCGCGCCCTCCATAGCCAACGAGTAGGCGATGAACACGACGATCACCACGAGCATCACGCCCATTACGGCGAGCCAGCGCCTCTCCCACCTGGCGATCGCCTCATGCTGCTCCTCCCGCAACTCTCAGCCTCGCTTCCCAGGCACCGACGCGAAAGGCGCGGCGCCCATGCTTCAGCCCCTGTTCAGGAACAGCGCCAGGACGGCGAACCAACTGACGAGTATCACGACGGCCGTGAAGGACGTGACCATGATCGCGCCCTTGGGCTGCACGTCCTCGGGCAGCTCCCCTTCCTCGTGCACCCGGCCGCCAGGTACCGCGGCCGTCGGTGCGGGACCGACGGACTCGGCCGCGGCCTCTGTGTCGGGCGGCCGTCCGGCTTCGCTGGAGTCGAGGTCCTTCGGGTCCCTGGAATCGTCGTCGGACCCGCGATGTTTCATAGGCAGTACCGTAGAGCAGTCAGTCTTATAGAACGTGAGATATCTCACGCTGGTGCGCGTTCGCGTTTCCGGCCAAATAGCTGGAGCGGCCCGTAGCCAAGAACTCGGTCACCTCTCGAGGATCACCAGGTTGCGGAAGGGGAACATCGTCTGCACCTCCCAACCGTGTGGGACAAGTCGCCGTAGCTCGTCGGGCGTGAACGCGCGGCGGATGGACGTGAGCCCGTCCTCGACGATGAACGAGCGCGGGAACAGCGGCTTCGTCAACGAGAACGCGCCGTAGGCGACCGGATGCCGCCGCATGTCGCTGTGGACGACGACCGACTTCGATAGCGAAGCGGTCGTCTCGAGGAACTGCAGAAGTTCTGCGTCCAAGAGGTGGTGCAGCAGATGGTTCGAGACGACGACATCGAAGCGCTCGCCCTCGGCCGCCAACCGCTCCGCTGTCGCCTGGCGGAAGTCCACTGACGGGGCCGACTCCGAGGTCGCGAACACCGATGCAGCCTGGCTGGACGTGGCGTACCTGATCGCCCGCGGATCCGGGTCGATGGCGGTCACGCGAACACGTACTCCGGCCTCTCGACTCCAGATCGCTAACAGGCGGGCGAGGTCGCCGGCGCCGCAGCCGACGTCCAGGATCGTGTCGCCTGACCGCAGGCGCGGAGCGATCAGCTGATCGAACGTGCGTCGCCAGCCTGTAACCAACGCGTTGACGCGTGCGAACTGACCGTACGTGTTCCTAAGCAGTACCGGGTCGCAGTGCGGGTCGTCCATCCGCTCCCGCAACCAGCTCGCGCGCTTGCTGAGCACGGCGATGGGGCCCAGTTCCTAAGCGACCGGCCGCAACAGCGCGCTCTCGACGGCCAAGCCCGGTCCGAACGCCACCGCCGTGACGGGTCCGCTGGGCGCCTCGCGTCGGAGCATGTGGTCGAGCACGAACAGAACCGTGGCGCTTGACATGTTGCCGTAGCCGCGCAGGACTTCGCGCGACTCGTTCAGCGATCCGTCCGGTAACTGGAGTGCAGACGCGAAGCTGTCGAGGATCGCTCGCCCACCGGGGTGAACCGCCCATCCGGCCATGTCCTCTCGCGTCACTCCTGCCCGCTCCCACAACGGAGCCAACGCGTATCCCACCTCCCGTTGAACGACGCGCGGCACCTCGCTGGAGAGCGTCATCGTGAAGCCGCTGTCGCCGATGGTCCAGGCCATGGCGTCCCGGGCGTCCGTAGCAAGGGCGCTGTGGAACGCTTCCAACTGGAAGGAACTTCTGTCCTTTGGCGGACGCGCGGTGACCAGCGCCGCCGCGGCGCCGTCGGCGAAGACCGAAGCCGCGAGTAGCTCGTCAGTCTCTTTGCCGGCCTGGAGATGAAGCGTGCACAGCTCCACGGAGACGATCAGCACCACCGCGTTCTCGTCCGCCATGCAGATGGAGCGCGCCAGGCGCATCGCAGGGAACGCCGCGTAGCAGCCCATGAACCCGAGGTGGTAACGCTCGACGCTGTCCGGCAACCCGAGTTCCCGCACGACGTCCAGGTCCACGCCCGGCGCGTAGAAGCCGGTGCAGGAGAACGTGATCAGGTGCGTGATGCCATGTGGCGCCATGTCACTGGCCGACACGGTCCTTCTTGCAGCGCAGCTGGCCAAACTGCCAGCCTCGCGCGCGTACGCGGCGTTGCGCTCGCCCGTCGAAGGGTCCCTGAACCGGTCCTCGTCGGGCAGGTAGAAGAACCCGCCGCCGCTATCCGGCTGG
>DASRWD010000083.1:0-3835 GCA_035654755.1 Trueperaceae bacterium | reverse complement strand
CTCAGCGTGACGCCGACCACGCCAGCGGCCGTCCGCAGTCGAGGGATGAGCCTGTCGTAGTACCCCAGGCCGAAGCCCAGGCGGTAACCCCGCTCGTCGAAGACGAGACCCGGCACCAGGAGAACGTCGACGGCCCCAACGGATACCTGGGGCGCGTCGGCAGGCGGCTCGAGGTGTCCGAGCGCGTGCCTGACGAGCTCGCTGTCTTCTCGGAGTTCGTGCAAAGTCAGATGGGGTGGTGGCCCCGCGTGGCACCGGGGCGCGACGAGGCGCTTCCCGGTCGCGCGCGCTTCCGTGATCACGTCCGCCAGGTCCACCTCGGTGCCGAACGCCAGGTAGACGCCGACGACCTCGGCCGACCGCATGGGAGCCCACGAGATCAGGTGGCGAGCTGCATCCGCATCCGGCTCGTACCCTGCCTCCGCCCTGAACGAGGCCCTACGGAGCCGCGCCCACGCTCGCCATGCGCTCTTGTCCCACGCCGGATCAGGGGTAGGAAGCGCGCCGTTGGGTGCCGTTCTCGTTCCCAAGATGGTTCTCCGAGACGAGTCTAAGGCCGGTTCCGACGTTAGGCTCGGGTATGGCCAAGACGAACACCGCCACGCTCCACAACCTGGGTGGCCTGCGCTTCGTGGGTGAGTCGCCTGACGGCCAGCGCGTGATGATCGACAACGAGAAGGTCGCGCGTACCGGCATGAGTCCGATGCAGCTCGTCCTGAACGCGCTCGGCGCCTGCGCCGGCATGGACGTCAGCCACATGCTGAGCAAGCGTCGGCTGCAGGTGAACAGCTACACCATCGAGTTGGAAGGCGAGCGGCTGGAGGACGTGCCTTCTCCGTTCGTCCGCATCAAGGCGCGTCACGTCTTCGACGTTCCCGGCCTCGCGCGCGAACAGGCCGAGCGGCTCGTAGACCTCGCCATGAACAAGTACTGCTCGGTCGGCGCCAGTCTGAAGGCGGACCTCGAGTTCGAGGTCGTGCTGCTGCACGAGGACGCCGATCGCCCGAAGCCCACGAAGGCGCCCCCGGATGAGTTCACCAAGGCGGCGGTGGGGAAGGCTCCGGCCAAGGACAAGACCCAGGCGTAGGGAAGCCGCCTCAGGCCTGTAGCGGCCCAGGCGTACCCCTCGGGTTCGGCCCCTCCTCCCCTGACATGGCCGCCGCGTAACCGGTCTGCAGCCCCATCAGGTAACCCAGCTTCAACATGAACAGCAGCGTCTCGGTGTCGCCGTCCTTCGCCAGCTCCTCCACGTACTCGAACGTGCCCTCGGGCAGCGCGACGGCGTCTATGTGCTCCTGGTAGCGCCCCTTCATCTCACGAAGGAACGCTTCGATCATCTGTTTGCTCACTTAGTCGGCCTCCATCGGGCGCTCCTCCAGCCATGCGACGACGGCCCGTGCCGTGCCCAGGTTCGTCGCCAGGGGCACGTGATGCACGTCGCAGATGCGGAGAAGCGCTGACACGTCGGGCTCGTGCGGCTGGGCGGTCAGCGGGTCACGGAAGAAGATTACGGCCAGCACGCGGCCCTCTGCGACGCGGGCGCCGACCTGCAGGTCGCCACCGTCCGGGCCGGAACGCAGCCGCTCCACCGTCAGGCCGGTCTTCTCGATGAGGACCTTCCCCGTGGTGCCGGTGGCGATGAGGTCGAACCGACCGAGGACATCTGCGTGGTCGCGAGCGAACATGGCCAAGTCCAGCTTCATGCGGTCATGAGCGATAAGCGCCACGGTTCGGCTGCCCGTCTCCATGCCCTACGTTAGCGGGTCTGAGCGCACATACCGCGTCCGGAGCACCGCCTGGAGCGCTGTTAGACTCGCGCCAGGTGGACCTCGGCATCGCGATCTTCGGCATGCTCGCCATCGCGGCGATCGCCAGCACGCGCTTCTCGACGCGGCTAGGTCTACCCGCACTGGTGCTGTTCGTGGGCCTGGGAATCTTCGCCGGCAGCAGCGGCCCCCTGGGCATCGAGTTCTCCGACTACGCGCTCTCCTACGACATCGGGCTCCTCGCGCTGGCCGTGATCCTCTACTCGGGCGGCATGGAGACGAAGATGCGGCTGTTCCGCGTCGCGATCATGCCTGCCAGCCTGCTCGCGACGTTCGGCACCCTGATCAACATGGGCGTCATAGGGCTAGCCGCTTGGTGGCTCACGCCGCTCGAGCTGCTGCCCAGCATGCTCCTCGGCTCCATCCTCGCGTCCACCGACGCCGCTGCGATCTTCTCCTCTCTGAAGGGCCGAGGTCTGCCATCGAGGCTGAGGGGCATCGTCGAGACGGAGTCGGGCACCAACGACCCGATCGCCCTGCTCATGACGCTGGCGTTCTCGCGGGCGATCACGACGGACGTGCTCGACGTGTCGTCCCTGATCGTCAGCATCGTCATCCAGCTCGCGCTGGGGACCTTGGTGGGAGTGGTGCTGGCTCGGCTTCTGGTGTGGGTGATCAACCACTTGCGCCTCGAGGCGTACGGTCTCTACCCGATCCTCGCGCTGAGCGGCGGCCTCGTCATATATAGCGTCGCGAACCTACTGGGAGGGAACGGGTTCATCGCCGCCTACTGCGCAGGGCTCGTCGTCGGCAACGCACGGTTGGCGCATCGTCACTCGATCGCCGCGTTCACCGAGGCCCTGGCATGGGGCGGTCAGATCCTCATGTTCGTCGTACTCGGACTACTGGTCTTCCCCGAGCGGCTGCTGCCCAACCTTGGCGTGGCGCTGGCGATCACGGGCGTCGTGCTGCTGGTGGCGAGGCCCCTGGCCGTGTTCGGCACACTCGGCATGCTCCGGGCGCTGTCGTTGGGGCGCTACAGCTTCACCGTTGCGGAGAGGACGTTGCTGTCATGGGCCGGCCTGAAGGGCGCCGTGCCCATCATCCTCGCGATAATCCCTCTCAGCTTCGGGATCCCGGCGGCCGAGAGCATCTTCAACATCGTCTTCGTCGTCGTGATCGTGGGCACGCTCATCCAGGGCTTCACGCTGGGCCCGCTCGCTCAGATGCTGGGCTTGGCGGTCGAAGAGCCGGTGCGCAGCCCGCTGCGCCTCGAGCTGGGTGGTGACGCTCCCGTCGGGGCCACGGTGACCGACGTCTATCTGGCCGAGGACAGCCGCGCGGTCGGCGCCAGCATCGTGGACCTGGACCTACCCGACGACGTCGTCATCGCCGCGGTGCTGCGTGGGGGGCAGCTCGTCACCCCGAGGGGCAGCACCGTCTTCCAAGCTGGAGATCACGTCTACCTGATAAGTGACCGCATCGATGCCGGCACGCCTACCGCGTTCCTGCCCCGCAAGCAGGCGGCGACGCGGGAGGACGGCGGGGCACAGCCGGAGCTCGCCTAAGCGCAAGCGACGGGGCTAGGCTGGCGCGGTGACCGCACCCATAGCGCTACAGCTCTACACACTGAGGAACGCACTGCGCGACGAGGGCCTCGAGCCGATCCTGGAGCGCGTTGCGCGCATGGGGTACGCGGGCGTAGAGCCGTTCGGTCTCGACCCGGACAGCGCGAAACGCGCCGGAGTCGCATGCGAGTCGCTGGGCCTCCTGATACCCAGTCTGCATGCCCCGTTGGCCTCGGGACCGGAGAGCCAGGCCGTGATCGAGACGGCCCTCGCCTTGGGCACGCCCCGCGTCGTCTCGAGTAGCCGACCGGACGACGTGGCGAACGAGGGCGCGCTCTCCCGTTTCCTCGACAAGGTAGATGAGGCCAGCGCGGCGCTGGGCGAGCACGGCATCGCGGTGGGACTTCACAACCACTGGTGGGAGTTCGAGCCAGTGGAGGGCCGCGTCCCGTTCGACGGGATGCGGGAGCGCCTGCCGGCGGACGTCTTCTTCGAGGTCGA
>DASRWD010000082.1:0-3390 GCA_035654755.1 Trueperaceae bacterium | reverse complement strand
CGCAAGACTGCCGTACGCCGTTTTCCTACTTGCTGCTGAGGCTGCAGGGATCAGCCGGCCTGCAGACCTGCTGGGGAGGGCGCACATTATCGCGGCGGTGACGGCCGATGTAGCGCGACAGGCATTCTCTGAGAGCGCACTGGAACGCGACATAGACAACGGTCTCGCCTACGAGTTCGTACGTGGTGACGTCGTGTACGTCACCGTCCGCGACCCAAGTGATCGCTCGAGAGGGTTTACCTTCTCGCTGACGCTCTCTGGGAGCGAGGACCCCAACATGGACGTCTGGTCCTTCGCCACATCGTCTGCGACTGGAGAAGACGTGGATCGGGACGAGGAAGAGCCCTTGTACCGACTCTCCTTGTCATTTCTCGGGCTTGATGACTATCGCGAAGCCGGTGACTCAGTTAGGTCGCCAACGAGAAAGCTTCGGCACTAGCGGGGCTTCTCACAGATTGTGATCGACCCCCTTGACTCTCCGAGGTTTGCATCGCAAACTAGTTTGCATGTTCCAAGCCCGATCGACCTTCAGTGGAGACGTTGGTCGCCTTGCCGAGCTCACGCGGCGTTACGCCAGGTTCTCGGTGTCGGCACGTGGTCTTGGGAGCGTGCTCGGCGGGGCGCTCGCGCTCGTTACCTACTTCTTGGGCGCGCTCGTACCCGACCTGTCCACAGGCGGGCGCGTAGCGCTCGCGGCGGCGCCGCTGGTGTGGATCGCAGTGAAGGAGCTGCTGCGGTCGCGCTACTACCAGCGGTTCGGGCGTGTTGAGGAGGCCCGGCCGGCCCTCGACAGGCGGCTCCATCTCGGCCTCACGCTGTTCACGGCGCTGGTTAGCGCGGGCATCGTCGTCACGGTGCTCGTTAGGGAGTGGCCCGTGCAGTGGGACGTGGGCATCGCGGGTTACCTCATGTACGTGGCCGCGATGCCGCTCCTGGTGTGGCTGTTCATGCGCACGCCGCTCGAGTACGTAGCTGGCGTCTTCCTCGTGGCCCAGGCCGCGCTGATGCTCTCGGGCGGTAACTACTCTCTCTGGCAGCAGCCGCAGGCGCCTATCGGCGGTCTCGCCCTGATCGTCTTGGGCCTCAGGCAACACGCCGAGTACCTACGCATCAGCCGGGAGCTGGAGAGCCTGAGAGGTGCCGCGGGGTGAGCCTGCCGCCTGATGAACCTCACCACCCGGCAGCCTCCGGAGAGCAGACCCGGGCGATCCTGGCCCTCGACAGACTCGTGCACGAGCCAGCGAGGTTGGCGATCCTGACCGTTCTCGCGGAGGCAGAGGAGGTGGAGTTCCGCTTCCTTGAGAGCGTCACCGGGCTCACGAAAGGCAACATCTCGAGCCACGTCTCGAAGCTGGAGGCGGCCGGGTACGTGACCGTGGCGAAGAGGTTCAAGGGCAAGACGCCGTCCACCAGTTACAGCATCACGTCGGTCGGCCGAGCCGCATTGGAGTCGTACCGAGCGGCAGTAGGCCAGTTGATGCGCCCGTCCGGCTGACCACTTAGGAGGTACCCAGATGCAGAAGACAATGATCGCGTTCGTCGCTGTGCTCATCGCAGCGCTCGCAACCATCGTGCTCGCCCAGCCGGCAGAGGAGGACAGTCTCGAGCGCGGCCGGGAGCTGACCGCCGCCTTCTACGCAGGTGAGATGGAGCCGATCGCGGCGGCCTTCGTCGCCGAGATGACGGACGCGGTCGGCGGCGAGGACGGCCTCCTCGCGTTCCGCGACCAGCTTCTCCAGCAGTACGGGGAGGAGGTAGAGGTACTCGAAGAGCATGTCGAGGTGCTCGGCGATCTCATGGTCTACACGCGGGTCGCCAGGTTCTCGAACTACGGCGGGCCCATGATCGTGCAATGGGCGCTACAGCCCGATGGCAAGATCGGTGGCTTCAACGTCCAGGCGCAGGCGCCCCAGACGGAGGCCGAGTCTCCTCACCTCGACTACCAGACGCAAGCCGACTTGAGGCTGCCTTTCGACGGTGAGTGGACCGTCTTCTGGGGTGGCCGGAGCGTACAGGAGAACTACCACGCTGCCTACCCGGACCAACGCTTCGCTCTAGACCTGGTGATCGTCAGGGACGGCCGCACTCATACCGGTGACGGCGGGCAGAACTCCGACTACCACTGCTTCGGTCACCCCATCCTGGCGCCGGCAGGCGGTGTGGTGGTGGCGACGTTCGACGAGGCGCCCGACAACGAGCCGGGAGAGTTCGAGGACGACAGCCCTCTCGGCAACCACGTGATCATCGACCACGGTACGGGCGAATATTCGTTCCTCGCCCACCTGCGACAAGGCTCGGTGGCCGTTCAGTCGGGGCAGAGCGTGGAGGCCGGTGAAGTCATAGGCGAGTGCGGCAACTCGGGCCGTAGCAGCGAACCGCACCTTCATTACCACCTGCAAGACAGTCCGGAGTTCGGTATGGGCGCCGGGATGCCTGCGCAGTTCCAGGGCTATACCGCTGACGGCGAATCGGTAGAGCGAGGCGAGCCGGTACAGGGCCAAGTGATAGCGCCACTCGTCGACTGACCGGCAGCGCGGCGAGCACTAGGAGCAGCGCCGGGCCCGACGCGAGGTCGCGGACCAGCGCCTCCGCAAGGTCGGGACCGCCCAGGACCAGGGGTGGTTGGCCAACGGGCGGCGAACTCGCTACCCCACTTGTTCTATAGCAACTAGAACAATATACTGAGTGCGAGATGCTGGTCCGCATAGACACGACGGAGGCAGAGCCCATCTACGTGCAGATCGTGCGCGAGGTACGGGCCGCTATCTCTCGCGGTGACGTGAAGGCGGGCGAGAGGCTGCCTGCTGCGCGCGACCTGGCGCGCTCCCTCGACGTGAACATGCACACGGTGCTCAGGGCGTACTCGGAGCTTCGCGACGCCGGGGACATAGAGCTTCGGCGGGGGCGCGGGGCGGTGGTGCAGGAGAGGGCGGCGGTCCATTCGGACGTCGTGCGGGCCCTAGACAAGCTGCTCGAGGCAGGCGAAAGGCACGGTATGTCACTTGCGGACATCCATTCGGCGCTGGACGAGAGGGGAACGAGATGAGCGCGACCACGACGCGAGATCAGTCAGAGGCTGGCCTTGAGAGCAGAGTTAGGCGAGCGCACCTGGGCCTGGTGATCGGCACATTCGTGCTGGCGGCCCTTGCATGTGTCGGCGTCGCGCTGTTCGCAGCGGGTGACCTTCCGTCCACCATGGCTACGCACTTCGGACCCAGCGGTCAGGCGGACAGGTTCACCGATACACGCTGGGCGCTGCTGCTCCAGACCCTCGTTACCGTTGGAGTGCCGTTGGCGCTCTTCGTGGTGCTCCGGGCCGGCGAGTGGTGGCGGGGCGAGTTCGCCAGGTCAACGTCGGCGTTCGTAGTGGGACTGACAGGTGGTCTCACC
>DASRWD010000081.1:0-4737 GCA_035654755.1 Trueperaceae bacterium | reverse complement strand
CTGACGCCCCGGACGAGGAGCCAGGCCTCGAGCGGCGCGAGCTTGCCGCCCAGCATCATCAGCTCGGAGCGGCGCAGGCTCTCGATCAGCGCCGACGACCCTGCCACGACGCCGGCGACGACGTCCGAGTGACCAGAGAGGTACTTGGACGCCGAGTGGATGACCAGGTCGACCCCGGCGCTCAGCGGCCGCTGCCCGAGCGGGGTAGCCCACGAGTTGTCCAGCACCGTGAGCGTGCCCAGCCGCCGCGCCTCGGCGGCCAGCGGCTCCAAGTCTTGCAGCTCGAAGAGCTGGCTCGTCGGGCTCTCGAGGTAGAGCAGCCTCGCCGGAGTGCCCGCGCCAGCGACGGCCTCGAGGGCCGCGGCGGTGTCCGTCCCGTCTACGAACTCGACGCCGACGCCGAACCTGGGAAGCAGCTGCGTCATCAGCCTGTGCGCGTCCGGGTAGACGTTGCGCACGCAGACGATCCGGTCTCCGGAGCGAACGGTGCCGAGCAGCACGGCGGAGATGGCGGCCATGCCGCTGGCGAAGGCGACAGCCTCGTCGGCCCCTTCCAGAAGGGCGATCATGCGCTCGAAGGCCTCGACCGTCGGGTTCCGCCCGCGCGTGTATACGTAGCGGTACTCCCGCCCGTCCAGTGTGGAACGCATCTGTTCGAACGAGTCGAACGTGAAGAGGGACGTCTGGTGGATGGCGGGGGAGACGCCCGCGAAGGCGTCGTCGCCCAACGCTTGCAGGAGGAGCGTCTCCATGCTCGGGCCGGTCGCGGCGAGCGCGTCCGTCCGATCCGCGACGCCCTGCGGCCCGCTGCGTCCCGCGGCGCCCTCCGGCCACCCTTCTCGCACGGCCGCAGCTACCTCGCCGGCCCCGCGTAGCAGGTCGTCGCGATCAGGCACGCAGGTCCTCCTCGACGATCTCGAACATGCGGTGGACGACCTTGCGCGCCCCTTCGGGATCACGTGCGCGGATCCGCTCGTAGAGCTCGCGGTGCAGCGGGAGGGTCCGCTTGGCGAAATCCCGCTTGCCTAGCGGGTACTGCCAGAAGGTCTCGAGCTGCTCCCACACCGGCGTGATCACGTCCCAGAAGAGACGGTTCTCGGCAAGCACGTACAACGCCATGTGAAACGCCTTGTCGGACTCCGGGTTGTCCCCCGTGCGCCGGAACTCATCCTCCAACTGGTCGACGAGGCCACCCAGGTTGGCGATCGCTTCGTCCGGCGCCCTGGCAGCCGCCATGGCCGCCGCCTCGCTCTCGAGAGCCCTGCGTAGCTCGAGGAGCTGGATCAACGACTCCCGTTCGAGGTCCACCTGCACGACGAGGTGCGTGTGGTTGGGGGAGAGCGTGGTCCTCAGGAAGGTGCCGCTGCCCGGGCGCGGCTCGATGACGCCGAGGGCCTCGAGGCGCTTGAGCGCTTCGCGCAGCACCGGCCGGCTGACACCGAGAGCGATGGCCAGGTCGCGTTCGGCTGGCAGACGATCGCTCACCTGAAGCTTCGCCTCCGTGACGAAACGCGCGAGGCTCTCGACGACCGCCTCCGTCTTCGTCTGAGTCACTACCTTGGCGATCGTCGCCAATTCGACGTCTCCTCTTGCCGTACCACCCGACCCTCCCGTACCAGTGGCTCGCTGACCGTAAGCGGACAGATGGTATGACCAATTTTTCGTTGGGGCTACGTTAGCACGCTCTGCTGTGCGTGGTCATGTCGGTAGCCGGTTCAGCGCTTGACGCGGCGTTCGGGTTCGTCGGCAAGCAGGCTGTCCAGCTCCTCACGCGTCAGCACGACCATGTCGCCCCACCTGCCAAGTTTCACTGCCGCCAGCATGGCGCCGCGGCGGAGGCCCTCGGCGAGGGAGCCGTCGAGCCACCCGTCGATCAACCCTGCCGCGAACGCATCGCCGGCTCCCACCTGGTCCACGACGTCGACCTGGTGAGCGGGAGTGCTTAGCAGCTCACCTCCTGCCCAAGCGAGGGCCCCGCTCTGGCCGCACGTTAGGACGACGTCCTGGCCGTCGCGAGAGTCGGCAAGGCGCTCAAGGACCTCAGCCGGCGTGCCCTCGAGCCCCAGCACTTCCCGGGCGTCCGACAGCCCGCAGATCAGGAGGTCGACCTGGGTGAGCAGCGGCGCCAGCACGCTTCGCGCCTCGCCGGGCGTCCAGAGCAGGCGGCGGTAGTTGACGTCGAACGAGGTCCGTACTCCGGCCTCCTTGGCGCGGGCGATGGCCTCGAGAGTCAGGCGGCGGCAACCAGGGCCGAGGGCTGGAGTTATCCCAGTCAGGTGCAACACCCGGGTGTCTAGGAGGCTATCCCACTCGAGCGAGCCGGGATCGGAGGCCGAGAACGACGACCCCGAGCGGTCGTACACCACGCTGCCGGGTTTCGGGCCGTTCGGCGGCTCGAAGAAGTAGAGCCCGAGGCGCCCGCCAGCGCGGTCGAACGTCACGCCCGACGTGTCGACGCCTGCCCCTCGCAGCTCACGGACGACATGGCGACCGAGCGGGTTGTCCGGCAGTCGGCTATGCCACGCCGTAGCCCTGCCGAGAGCCGCCAAGGCGCCGAGGACGTTCGACTCTGCTCCTCCGACGTGTGGGCTCAGCGAGCGTGCGTAGTCGAGCGTCACGCCGGGCGGAGCCGAGAGCCTGAGCATAGTCTCGCCTACGCTCGTGGCGTCGAAGGTTGGCGGGGCGGTCACTGTAGGTTCTCCTGGCGACCTCATCGCCCGCCGTCCAGAACGGAGCGAATGCGTTTCAACTCAGCGACGGCGCGCCTCGCAGACGCCTCGATCTCCTCCCGTTCGCGGCCCTCCTTCACGAGGCTCGAGCCAAGGCCGAACGCGACAGCGCCGGCGCGGTGAAAAGGCTCGATCTCGGAGATCCCGATCCCACCCGTCACCATGAAGCGGGCTTGTGGGAAGGGCCCACGCAGCGCGCTGAGGTAGTCGGGCCTGACCTCGGACGCGGGGAACAGCTTGAGAAGCTTGCAGCCCTGCCGCAGCGCCTGTCCGACCTCTGTGGGCGTGAACACGCCGGGCACGAAGGGCACGTCCAACCGCTTCGCCTGCTCGACGCACGACATGTCGAGGCCGGGCGAAACGAGGAAGCGGGCGCCGCTAGCAACGGCTTCATCGACCTCTTCAGGCGCCACCACCGTGCCTGCGCCGATGAGCGCCTCGGAGCCGAGGTGCCGGCTAAGCAGGGCGATCGCATCGAGCGCCGCGTGGCTGTTGAGGGTCACCTCTATCGAGAGGACGCCTCCGCGAACGAGCGCCCGCCCGATCTCGAGTACGGCTTCGGGCTCGAAGCTTCCTCGCAGGATGGCCACCATGCCCTGAGATTCGAGCCTACTCAGCGTTCCCTGCGTGGTCATGCGGCGCCCCGAGAGAGTGCGTCGAACGCGGTGAGCTCGGCTGCGACGCTCTCGGCTATGACCCGAAGCAGCAACTGGCCGAGCTCGGCGCTCGGCTCTGTGGGCACGTCCGTGTAGCCGCCGGAGCGCTGCCATGCTCCGTGCTCGTGGACGACCGAGCCGGTCCTTCCCTCGGCTGCCTGGATCGGCGCGTCACGAGAACCTACGGGCAGCCGGTCGAGCCGAACCAGCTCGGGTGATACTGCGAGCATCAGGCTGGTCTCGAACTGTCCAGCGTGCCCGGGTACCGGCGCTGTGCCCTGTAACGTCGCCGATGGTATGGCAGGGCGGCTTACATCCCAGTACGAGCAGCTCCCGATGACTACGTCGTGCGCTTGCGATACGTCACGGGAAGCTAATCGCACGCATTCGACATTGCCACCATGGGAGTTGAGCACGTACAGGCGCCTGAAGCCAGATAGGACGGCCGACAGCAGGACGTCCGTGACGCTTGACAGGAAAGTGGCGGTCGACAGCGAAAGCGCACCGTAGATGAGGTGATGATGCGAGCTGCCGTACTGCATCACCGGCGCAAGGACGAACCGGGTTTCGGACTCCGTGATACTCAGGCTCTGCCGAGCGACCGCTTCGCCGAGGAGCGAGTCGGTACCCAGCGGCAGGTGGGGGCCATGCTGTTCAGTGGCTGCGGTCGGCAGGACCAGGACCGAGTCGGGGGCTAGCGCCGCGACGTCGTCCCTGGTCAGGTGCGCGAGTTCCAGGTAGGCGCTCAAGGTCTGCTCCTGGCCGATAGGCTCTCGGATCTCGCTCCGAACATGAGGTAGTAGCCCGTCACGCCACCGTAGCCAAAGGAGCATCGTTGGCATCATTGAGCCCGAGCGTTGGGATGATCTCACCGCGCTGTGGCTCGATGCCGGGTCCGTCGACCACCAACACCGACGCGAAGCGCCTGCTGAGGCTCTCTATGGAGAGGAGGAGTGAGTCGTTCACGTCACGGACGATGTTATGCCATGACCGTGGCGACTGTTCACCGACCCACGTCGACATCGACCTGAGGGACGGACCCGATCGCGGGCGGGCAGAGTCCCAACGTCGGTCCAAAGGTGCACCTGTTCGCCGTTCGAACACCCTCGCTCCTTACAATCACGCATGACAAAGTCAGGTGGACAGCCGTGGCTCGTCTGAGCCCCCTTCTCAAGCAGGCGACCCCGGTGGTCGTCGATCACGCTCAGGGATCTTGGATCCACGCCACGAACGGCAAGAGGTACCTGGACTTCACGACGGGTATCGGCGTCACCAGCACCGGCCACTGCCACCCGCGCGTGGTCGAGGCCGCCCGCGAGCAGGTCGGCAAGGTGATTCACGCCCAGTACACG
>DASRWD010000080.1:0-7222 GCA_035654755.1 Trueperaceae bacterium | reverse complement strand
GGGTAGACCGCGTCGTCATACGTCCTCCAAGCTCGTGCCGAAGCTGCCGAGAAACGCGTCGAGTTGGTCGAGCCGCTCTGGCATTGCACCTGTCGCGCCAGAGGCGATCGCGGCGTCGAGTGCGTCCTTTGACGAATAGACGTCATGCACGACCAGCAACGTCTTGCCATCCTCTCCGAAAAAGGTGACCGTCGAATCCACGCACCGAGACTGTAGACGATACTCACCTCCGACACGAGCACCTCCCGTGACCGTCTCCCCTACACTCTCCCCATGGACGTTGCGATCCTGCCGGCCACGGGGCGATTCGACGACTTCGCCACCGTCGTAGGTCCGAAGACAGGCAAGAACGGCTGCTGGTGCATGGCGTACCGCAACTCGAGCCTCGACGCTGACGGGCGCATCGACTACATGCGCCGGGAGTGCTCGACCGATCCAGGTCCCGGTGTGCTGGCGTATGTGAACGGTGAGCCGGTCGGCTGGTGTTCCGTCGCACCGCGGTCGACGTACCGCCGCTTGATGAACTCGCGGACCATTCCGTTCGTGGACGACCGTGACGCCTGGTCGGTCGTGTGCTTCGTCGTTCGCGCCGGGTACCGCAGGCAGGGGCTCATGCACTACCTGCTGGAGGGCGCCATCGATCATGCCCAGCGGATGGGTGCGCAGGTCATCGAGGGCTACCCTGCCGACCCTGGCACTGGTCGGGTGGATGTCATTTCAGGCTACGTAGGCACCACCCGGCTCTTCGAGCGCCACGGGTTCGCGCGGGCAGTGCCGACGAGCGGAGTAAGTGGTGGGAGTCCACGCTGGGTGATGCGGCGGGAGTTGTGAACGGCGCCCCTATGAACACGGTTCGCGCCGCGGTGTCGAGGAGGGTTCCCGAGAATGTGCTATAAGTAGCACATGAAACGTGTGGGCATCAGGGAGCTGCGCCAGAATGCCAGCGCCATACTGCGACTGGTTGACCAAGGCGCACGTTTCGAGATCACGGACCGTGGCCGTCCCGTGGCCGTACTCTCCCCGATCTCCGGGCTCAGCCCTCTGGAACGCCTTAGGGAGTCCGGCTCTACAGTGGCAGCGCGGCACCGCCTAGGAGACCTACCGCCTCCAATGCGGCTACCCGAGGGCATGAGCCCATCGGACGCGCTGCGGATCCAGCGCGAGGAGCGACTTGCCCCCCTCGCTCAGGACGACGCGAAGTGAACGCGGACTACCTCGACTCCTCCGCCATCGTCAAGCTCGTGGTGCGGGAGCACGAGAGCGACGCGCTGGCGGAGTTCCTCGACGGCAAGCCCGTTCTCGTGTCCAGCGCCCTGGCCAAGACGGAAGTGCTGAGGGCACTTCTACCTCTGGGAGAAGAAGCGCAGCGACGCGGCGAAACGGCGTTGGAAGCCATCGAACTCATCGCGATCAGCGACGACGTCCTGGATGCTGCCGGCCGCCTCCCTCCGGCCACGCTGCGATCACTCGACGCGATCCACCTGGCGACCGCAGTCCTCTTGGGGTCGGATCTACAGTCGTTGCTCACGTACGATCGACGTATGCGCGCGACCGCGACCGCGATGGGGATGAAGGCTGCATCGCCCGGCGCCCCCTAAGCTGCGATTTGGCAGTGGCGGCCGCCCGGTCGCAAGTCTGACCTCCTACGGTTCGCGCCCGGCACCATAGTCATAGCTACAAGCCTCTCCCCCGGCCCCGCACGATCTCGCGGCCAACGGCTCACACTTCCGGTCGGTGATGTCGTCCACCCAGCTTCAAGCCCCGCGCCTCGGCGCACATCCGGCCTCTCCATGGTCGAGTGGGAACCCCTCGTGGGCGTGTTGCCACCCCTCACCGAGCACCAGTGGGAGGAAGCGTTCGCGCTCTACCAGCAGTACCCTGAGTACATCCAGCTGCGGCCCGAAATGACTCTCGCCGAATACAAAGTCATCTACTACTGGAAGTACAGCCACCGCATGCTGGCGCGCACCATCGGGATCGTGTTCCTCCTGCCGCTCCTCTTCTTCTGGCTGCGCGGTTACCTCAACGGACCCCTCACACGGCGCCTGCTCATCCTCTTCGGGCTGGGAGCACTGCAGGGCCTCATGGGCTGGCTCATGGTGGCCAGCGGCCTCGTCGACCGGCCGCCTGTAGCCCACGAGCGGCTCGCTGCGCACCTGCTGATCGCCTTCGCGATCTTCGCCTACTGCCTGTGGACGGCCGCCGACCTGCAGCCGAAAGGGACGCGCCGCGCTATCGACATAGGTGCAGAGGACGAAATCGATCCCGCCGCCCTCGGTTTCACGACCTCCGCCTTAGCGTCGCCTTGCTTCACGTCCACGACGCCCTGCGTTCGCCATGGTCCGCCCTTCAGCGCCATGGATTCAATCGACGACTCGACTCAGCCGCTATAGTGACGTGACGTCACAAGACAGGTAGGTGGGGGTTGGAGGAGATCGACGCCCCGGCTCATGGTCGTGGCAAGGTAACGTTCCGGGCAGTCCTACGAGGGCTCGCCGTAGAGCTTGGTGAACTGCGGGAAGCGATCCGACTCACGCCAGTGTGGCTGTGGTTGCGCTTCGGTGTGGTCGCGTTGGCCCTTTCATGCCTCGGGTTACTGCCGCTTGGCGCCTGGACGCTCCCCGTGCAGGCGTTGAGTTTCGCGCTCATAGCTTGCGTGGTGGTATGGCCCGAGTCCGTAGCGCGTGTCCTACGCTCGTCGGATGCGTTCGGCGTCCGTGAGCGCGACAGCTCCAGGGTAGCCACGTACCTGCCGGTCGCTGTCGCAGTGTTCGGTCTCCCCTTCTATCTCTGTGCTCAAGCGGTGCTCTTCTGGCGCGTGATGCAGCTCCTTCCCGGCGTGCTCAGTGGGTCATCTCTGATCGACGCATGGCGCTACGCTGTCGACAGCCTCCTGTTCACAGAGCTCTTCCTCGACCTGTTCGACGTCTTCGGCATCGGCCTTGCAGCGGACCCACCTGGCTTCGCAGGCAGAAGCCTGGTGTTCGTGACCCGCCTACTCCTCAGCATCGGGTTCGTGCGTATCGCACTGGCACTCGCACGTGCAGCGTTCTATCGGGCGCACGGGCTGGGTCGCGGCGAGGACTCGATCACACAGCTAGAGCGGGCGGCCTCATCGGGCGACGCCGTTCTCGCGGGGCATCTAGGAAGAGAACTCACCAAAGACGTGAACACCACCGTCGAGATGCTCCTGGCAAGGCGGGTCGCCGGTGTCGCCACAACGGCGGACACGCGCTCCTTGAGGGCACTTCGTGAGTGGGCCATCCCCTATCTGAGGACACGGATCACGCACGGGGACCCCCGCGGCGAGGCGCTCGATGCGACGTCACGTGAACTAGCGGACGCGTGGGAGCAGGAGCAGGAGGCACCGGCGCGACTCCGCTACTGGAGGATCGCTGTCGCTGCAGTAGCGTTGACCGCCATCGTGGCGATGGTCGGCTTCGGCCCTGCGCCGTGGGCGTTCGCTGTAGGCGTCGTCACGATGCTCCTGCTCGCGTGGTTGCTGGTCTCTCCACGCGCATCCTTCGAGGCGGCGATGGAGGCAGGTGTCGCGCCGTTCCTGTCGATCGACCGGCTTCGCGGCGGGGTCCTCGCATGGGCGGCGCTGTTGGCTGCGGCCTTCCTGCTCGCGTCGTGGGGGACGCTGAGCGCGGCGGCTTTCGCCTGGCCCGGAACCTTCGGCCCTTCCGATGCGCAGGCGGACCGCAGCGCGGTCCTCGGCTTCATAGGCTCATCCATGCTGCGGATCCAGCTCTTCCTGAGCGTCCCAGAAGTCTTCCGCCTCGGCGAGGCAGGCATCGAGCAACGACCCGTCCTAGGCAGCGTGCTGACTTTCATCCTCCGAACCGGCTTGAACCTTGGCGCGGCGGCGGTAGTCGTCACAGCACTCAGCATCCGGCGGGACCGTGAGGGCCTATCGGGCCTGCTGGGTGCGCCCGACTCGCTCGCGTTGCGGATGGAAGCGCTGAGAGGCGGCAGACACGCGCATCTGCTCGTGACGTTCTACGACATCCGGGTGTGCGGACGCCTCTGGCGGGCCCTCGACGCCGCGAAAGACTCTGACACGCAAGACGCGATGGCCGTCAGCGGCGCCTTTGACTGGTGCGTCATGAGCGACTCGCTCGGTGAGTCGACCAGCGTTGACCGTCTGACGTCGCAAGCGGCGGTCATCCAGGCACTGCACGCCAGGGGGTGGGTAGAGCAGGCGGAGACCTGGACATCTCACCTGGCCTCCGAGATCGGCGATGGCGAGTGGCCGGCGGCTGCGCGAGCGCAGGTGCTCGCGCGGTTCGCCGCCATCGCTGCCCACGAAGGTTCATACGAGGACGCGACTACCCTGTTCTCGGTGGCCTACGAGGCGCTCCTTGAGGACCGAGATGACCCGGACGCCAGCCCAGTCGCGTCACTGGAAGCGCAAGGCGTATGGGTGAGGGCGGTCACCCGTGCGCTCGGGGTGCTTCCGCCCGAAGCTCTGGAGGTGCTGGACATCTCTACCCTGGCCGACCGCGCCTCCGAGATCGCCGCGGCACTCGTAGAGAGCCGGCCACAGCGGTTCATCACCGATGCACTACGGCTAGGCGGGTTGCGCGCCGCTCTCATCGGTCGCACGACCAGTGCACGAGCGGGCATCACCGAGCTGGAACGGGTGGTGGAAGCAACGCTCACCATGCCGCGTCAGCACCCGTGGCGTGGGGTGCTGGTGCTCAACCTCGTCGGTACTGCGTCGGCCCTCGGTGCCATGGCGAAGGAAGCCGGCGAGCCGCACGCCCTGGAGACGGCGGTTCGCCTCGAGTCCAGCCTGCTTGGCGAACTGGGCGCGCTCGAGACCGGTTGGGACGCCACGGAACTCGCCGTGCGAGCCTACGACGAACGGCTCGGCGAGGAACTGGCGCAGTCAGTCGGTATCCTCGCGGGTCTGACACCGACGAACGCCGCGTACGTGACGGCCATGCGAGCGGCAGATGTCTTCGAGGCCCGGCTCGCCGCGGGCGTCTTCGAAGCTCGCGGCTACGCGGTCGGTATGCGGATGTTCGCAGCGGTCACAGCGTTCCACCTAGGAGCGTGGTCGGATTCTGTGGCCGCCGCGCAGCGCGTGTTCGAGCTTTCACAGGGCATGCGGCCAAGCCCACCGGACCAGCTTCTGCTCGCCAATTCGCACGCCTTCCACGCACAAGCCTCCAAGCATCTCGGGGACGAAGACGCTGCGCGAGAACACGCGACAGTCGCTCGTTCGCTGTACGAACAACTCGCCACGTCGGGATGGGATGAAGCCGAGGACGCCATCGCGGAGGGACGAACCTACCTCCAGGGGCTATGAGGACGCAGAGCCGATCTGGCAGCAATGCGTCGGCAGGCAAAGCAGGTGGTCGCCGCCGAAGCTACCGAGCGAGGACGGCCGCGCGCACGGAAGCCGTGGTTCAACGGGCGTCACCGAAGTAGGATCGTCCGATGACGGGCTCGCCCGCGCCTCGGCGTTCTCTCTACTACGGCTGGATCGTGGTCGGCGTCACCGTGCCGGTGTTGATGCTGTCGGCCGGGATGCGCTCGGCCCCGGGCGCGTGGTTGCTCCCGATGCAGGGGGACCTCGGCTGGTCGACGGCCACGCTCTCGCTCGCCGCTGCCATCGGCTTGCTGGTCTACGGCTTCAGCGGACCCGTGGCGGGCGCGCTGATCCAGCGTTTCGGCGTACGCGCCGTGACGGCCAGCAGCGTGCTGGCGAGCGCCGCAGCGATGCTCTTGACGAGTCTGCTGCAGACCCAGTGGCAGCTCTACCTCGTCTTCGGGTTCCTATCGGGCTTGGCGACCGGCCTGGTGGGAGGCGTGCTGGGAGCGGTGGTCGCGAACCGCTGGTTCGTGCGGCACCGCGGACTGGTGGTGGGTATCATGGGCGCGGCCGTGTCGGCCGGCCAACTGGTGTTCTTCCCGCTCCTCACCGCGTGGGCCGTGACTCTGGGCTGGCGCACTGCTGCGACGTTCCTGGCGCTCATCTGCCTGGCCGCGCTGGCGCCCGTCCTCGTGTTGTTGCGCGATTCCCCAGCGCGTATGGGCTTGCTTCCGCTCGGCGGCCAGCCAGGTCGACCCCTTGATGGAGCGGAACCGGCCGGCGTGGTGATGCGCCGCGCCCTGCCCCATCCCACGTTCTGGCTGCTCGCTTTGACGTTCTACGTCTGTGGCGCCTCAAGCAACGGCATAGTGGGGCAACACTTCATCCCCCACGCGGTAGATCACGGCTTCACCGAACTGGTGGCCGCGGGCGCGCTGGCGGTGGTGGGCGCGTTCAACTTCGTCGGGACGATCGCGTCGGGGTGGCTCACGGACCGCTACGACCCGCGCAAGTTGCTGCTGGCCTACTACGTCTTCCGTGGCCTCAGCCTGCTGGCGCTGCCGTTCGTGCACGACCGCGTGGGACTGGTGGCGTTCGCGGTGTTGTTCGGACTCGACTACATCGCCACCGTTCCGCCCACCGTGGCGCTCGCCGCGGACACGTTCGGCCGGGCGAACGTGGGCGTGGTGTATGGCTGGGTGTTCGCCGCCCACCAGGTCGGCGCGGCGATAGCAGCCTGGGGCGCCGGCTTGATGCGCGATGCCTACGGCGACTACGTCGTGGCGTTCTTCGCGGCTGGAGGGCTGGCGATCGTCGCCGGGGTGATGGCGATGCTGATCCGCCGAGACCGCACCGGGCTTCCGGAAGTGGTCGCGCCGACCGCCGCAGCGGTGGGCCGATGATGCTCCCGCCGAACGAGCGCGAGGCCCGAAGCGTTCATCCTGACGTGCCGTACCTCGCGAACGAGCGCGTCTACCTCAGGCGCCTTGCGGCGGCGGACATCGGGGACATCCGCGAGATCTCGTTCTATGACGGGCGTGCTGCAGACTCGGACGAAGAGGCGCTGACCATGCTCCGGCGGATCGACGCGGACATCGAGGGCGGGACATCTCTACACTGGGGCGTGTTCCCGCAGGACACATCCACCTGCGCAGGCACATGCGGCTTCTATCGGGGCTTCACGAACGGAACCGGAGAGATCGGCTACGTCCTTCGTGAACCGTTCCGTGGGCGCGGCATCATGACGGACGCCGTGCGGTTGGTGATCGCACACGGCTTCGAGCGTCTAGGACTGACCTGGATCGAGGCGCGCGTCGCTCCGGACAACGCCGCCTCCATCCGCCTGCTGGAACGTGTTGCGTTCCGCCTGGAGAAGGAGGACGGCGAGCACCTCCGCTA
>DASRWD010000079.1:0-5299 GCA_035654755.1 Trueperaceae bacterium | reverse complement strand
CCGAACCCGACGGCCTTGACGAAGATGATCGCCACGATGACGGGATGGAAGGAACGCGCGATGGAGATGATGGCTCGACCCACGAGGTAGACGGCGCGCGGCACCACGTTACGGGCGGCCAGGATCCCGAGGACCAGGCTGAGCACGACGCCGAGAAGCGTCGCTACGAGGGCGATCTGGATGCTCTCGACGAAGCCGTCGACCATCAGGCCGCGCCGCGAGAAGTCAGGAGGGAACGCTCGACTGAAGATCTGTATCGCCCGCGGTATCCCCGTCATGATGCGGGACCAACTCAGCTCGAGTGAGACGACAGCCCAGACGAGGTAAGCGGCCACCGCGGCGAACAGCGCGTAACGAGCGTACGGGTTGGCGATCGCCGGTGGTTTGCGCCAGCGACGTCCGCCCTGCTGTGCGACCGTGCTCAACTCAGGCTCCGCCTTCGACCAGGTCGCCGTGGTCCTGCGGGACGGACCTGGTCCTCACCGGCGTCCAGTCATCCTCATCCCCCGTACCGGCCGTCCCCTCGTAGATCTCGTCGAGCGCCGACTCGTTCAGGTCGGAAGGGGCGCCGTCGAAGATGATCGTGCCGAAGCGCAAGCCCACTATGCGCTGGGCGAACTGCCGCGCCTGCGACACGTTGTGGATGTTGAGGAGGACCGGCAACCCCAACTCGCCGGAGATGTCGCCGATCAGCTCGAGGATCTGTACGGAGGTCTTGGGGTCGAGCGAGGCCGTCGGCTCGTCAGCCAGCAGCAGCTTGGGCTCCTGCATAAGAGCCCGGACCACCCCGACCCGCTGGCGCTGCCCGCCTGACAACGTGTCGGCGCGCTTGTTCACGTAGTCCTGCAGCCCCACCCGCTCCAGCAGTCGGAACGCCTTGTCTATGTCCGACTGCGGATAGCGCCGGGAGGCCGCCTGGAAGAAGGAGACGAACCCCAGCCGTCCCGAGAGCACGTTCTCCATCACGCTCAACCTGTCGATCAGGTTGAAGTTCTGGAAGATCATGCCGATGGAGCGACGCATGTTGCGCAGGGCTGCGCCCTGCAGCGCGGTGATCTCCGTCCCGTCGAGCGTGATCGAGCCCGATGTCGGCTCGACCAACCTGTTGATGCACCTCAGCAGGGTGCTCTTACCAGCGCCAGAGGAGCCGATTATCGCGGTGATGCCGCTGCCCTCTATATGTAGGTCGAGCTCTTTGAGGACCAGGTCACCCGATCCGTACCGCTTGGAAAGCTTGGCGATATCAAGGTTCATCTGAAGATAAGAGTGTGCCAGAGATGAAAGGGCGGGGCGACCGTCGCCGGAGAACGACGCGCCCCGCCCCTGTCACCCGACTACTCCAGGTTGGCCGGCGTGTACTCGACGCCGTTGGTCTCTTGGATCTGGCGGATTATCTCCCAGTCCGTCTGGTAGTCGATGGGTACGAACTGCGTCAGGCCCTCGAACTCGTCACCCAGGGCCGTGCCCGTGAAGTCGAACGAGAAGAACGCCTCCTCGATCTTCGCGACCAGGTCAGGATGGAGGTTGTAGACGTAGTTGTAAGAGGTCGTGGGGAACGGGCTGGTCTCGTAGATGATGCGAACCTCGTCCGGGTCGTAAAGGTCGCGCGCGGCCATACGCTCGACGACCTCGGACGCCACGGGCGCCGCGTCGTAGTCGCCAGCGACCACGCCGAGGATAGAGTTGTCGTGGCTACCCGAGAAGACGATCTCGTAATCCTCACCCGGCACGACGCCCAGCCGGGGGAACAGCGCGGACGGCGCCTGGTGACCCGAGTTCGAGGTCGGCGCGGTGTGCGCCACGACCTTGCCGGCCAGGTCGGTGATCTCTTGGATGTCGGACTCGTTGCGCACGTACACCTGCAGCGTGTAGCCGAAGCGCCCGGACTCGTTGCCCATGATCGCGAACGGCACGGCGCCGGCCAGGTTCACCGCGAACGGAGTGGGGCCGGTGGAGAAGCCGGCGATATGAAGCCTGCCGGAGCGCATGGCCTCGACCTCCGCAGAGTTTGACTGCACCGCGAAGAAGCGGACATCCTTGCCCGTCACCTCGGCCAGGTGCTGGATGAACGGGTCCCATATGTCTTCGTAGATCGCGGGGTCCTCGACCGGCGTGTAGGCGAAGAACAGCGTGTCGGGGTCGACCCACTGGCTCTCGTCAGTGGGGGCGTCGGCCACGAGGTCGCCGTCGGCGTCGCAGTACATGACGTCGAGGTCGCCGCGATTGGCGCACTCCTGCGCGAGGCCCACTGGGACAAGCGCCAGGAGCAGCGCGGCGAGCATGGCCACCGCAGTAAGGAACCGGATGCCCTTGCGGGCGCGTGAGAAGTACATCGTCCCTCCTCCTCGTGACCTGTTGCTAAGCCGCTGGCCCGGGGCCCGACGGCTCAAGTCCAGGTGCTGGTCGCCACCGGGACCCTCGCGCTATGTGCGCGGGGACGGCTGGAGACCTCTTGGGCGTTGGGCAACCGTAGCACCGGTGTGGACGCCTGTCAATCCGGTCCGAACACATGTAACTCGCTCCTGGACGGCATTTCTTGACGTTAGCCGGAACCGGTGCTAACCTCGCGACACCTGTGCACAGCGTTGGCACATACGTAACCGAGTGCCCTGCGGCCGTCGCATCGCGGCGCTGAGCGGACATGCTCGCCGACGCGCTTGCGTTCGACTTGGACGGCACCGTCTACCTGGAGGACCGTCCACTCCCCGGCGCCAGAGAACTGATGGGCTCCTTGCGAGCTGCCAGGGTGCCGTACGTGTTCGCAACGAACAACTCGAGCCTGCCTGCCGAACGCTACGTGGAGCGCCTGCGGGGCATGGGCATCGAGGCGGATCCGTCCCACGTTCTGACGTCGACGCACGCCGCCGCCCATCGCCTCCGTCAGGCGGGTTTCTCGCGGGCGTACGTGCTCGCCACCGACGAGGTGAAGGAGGAGTTAGGCGTCGCCGACATCGCGCACGACGCTGTCGACCCGCAGGCGGTGCTGCTCACCTTCGATACGTCGCTCGATTACGACAAGGTGCGCACCGTGTCGGACCTTGTCAGGTCCGGTCTCCCGTACTTCGCAACCCACCCCGACCTCGTGTGCCCGACGCCCAACGGGCCGGTCCCCGACTGCGGGGCGTTCATCGCGCTGTTCGCGGCCGCCACCGGCCGGGAGCCAGAGATCTTGGGCAAGCCGAGCGGCTTCATGGCGACCGCGATCCGGGCGCGGCTGGGGCTCGAGGCTGAGAGGGCCGGGGCGCCCGCGCCCGTGAGGATCGCGTTCGTCGGCGACCGGCTCTACACGGACGTCCGCATGGCTAACGAGCACGGGTTCACGGCGGTCCTCACGCTGACCGGGGAGACCACGCATGGCAACCACGGCAGCTCGTACACCCCGGATCTGGTGGTGCGCGACCTCTACGAACTGGCCGAGCACCTCGGCCTCGCCAAGGTGGAGGAGCGCTCCGCATGACGCACGCATCCCGCGTGGAGGACAGTGCCTTCGAGGACGCCCTCAAGGTGGCGAGGATGTACTACCACCTGGGCCACACGACGACCGAGATCGCCCGTCAACTCGGCGTCGCCAGACCTACGGTGTCCCGACTGCTTAGCTGGGCCCGCTCCCACGGCCTCGTGGAGTTCCGGATCCTCGATCACCGCGAGCGTCAACTGGAGCTCGAGACCCGCCTGGAAACAGCGTTCGATGTCAGGGACGTCAAGGTCGTGCCCGTGCACCCGGACACGGACACTGCCGCCAGGCAGCAGGCCGTTGCCTCGTTCACCGCCCACTACCTCAACAGCTTGATGGAGCCCGGCACGACTCTGACGCTCGCGTGGGGGGCAACGGTCTCCTTGCTGGCCGGCCGCCTCATCCCGAAACCGCTCGAGAACAGCAGGGTCGTACAGATGAACGGTTCTGGTAACAGCGGCATGGGCATCACGTACGCAGCGGACATCGTGACAGCGTTCGCCGACAACTACGCCGCTCGCGCGCACCTGTTGCCCATCCCTGCGTACTTCGACGACCCTGACACCAAGGCGGCGATGTTCCGTGAGCGCGCTATCGCCCGGCCCCGAGCGCTGGCCTCGACCGCCGACATCGCGCTGTTCAGCATCGGCGTACCGGACGCGGACAGCTACGTGTACAGGGCCGGCTACGTCGAGCAGGAGGAGCTGGACTCGCTGAGGTCCCAGGGCGTGGTCGGCGACATCGCGACGGTCTTCTTCCGCGCCGACGGCTCGTACGACGACATAGCCATGAACGGGCGCTCCAGTGGCCCCGACCTGAAGAGCCTGGCCGGGCACGAGCACGCCATCTGCGTAGTGGCAGGCGAGAAGAAGATCCCGGGCGTCGTGGGTGCCTTGAGAGGTGGCTTCCTCAACACGTTGGTGATAGACAGCCCGACGGGCGAGGCCCTCCTGCGAAGAGCGGGGCGCTGATGTCGGCCGCTACCCCAAGCCGCTCCGAGGCGCTCCGTCGCCTCGCAGAAGAGCGCTTCGACATGCTGATCATCGGCGGAGGCGCGACCGGGACAGGCACGGCACTCGACGCGGCAAGTCGAGGCCTCAAGGTCGCGCTGGTGGAGCGCTCCGACCTCTCTGAGGGCACCAGCAGTCGCAGCACGAAGCTCGTCCACGGCGGGGTGCGCTACCTCGAGCAGGCCGTCAAGCACGCCGACCGCTCGCAGTTCAGTCTGGTCAGGGAGGCGCTCCGCGAGCGGGCGTTGCTCCTGCGCAACGCGCCGCACCTCGCGCGGGCGTTGCCGCTCCTCACCCCCATCTACGGTGCTCTGGAGCTGCCCTACTACTTCACGGGCCTGAAGCTCTACGACATGCTGGCCGGCAAGGCGAACCTGGCGCCCAGTCGGCTCATCGGCAAGCCAGATGCGGAGAAGCGCTTCCCGATGTTGCGGCGTGAAGGCTTGCGCGGGGCTGTCGAGTACCACGACGGCCAGTTCGACGACGCCCGCATGAACGTCGCGCTCGCGCTCACTGCGGCAGAGCACGGCGCCGTCATCGCCAACCACGTGGAGGTGACGGACCTCATCAAGCGCTCCGGCCGCCTGACCGGGGCCGTGGTGAAGGATCACTCCGATGCCGGCACCGCTCGCATCGAGATCGACGCCAAGGTCGTCGTCAACGCCACGGGCCCGTTCGCCGATGCCGTGCGCAGGATGGACGACCCCGACGTCCCACAGATGCTCACGACGAGTTCCGGTGTGCACGTGGTGCTGCCGGGGCGCTTCAGCCCGCCCGACACGGGCCTGCTGATCCCCAAGACCGAGGACGGCCGCGTGCTGTTCCTGCTGCCGTG
>DASRWD010000078.1:0-6073 GCA_035654755.1 Trueperaceae bacterium | reverse complement strand
CACCGCTGGGGGCCGTGCTCCTGGGGGGCGCGATCGGAGCGTGGGTCGCGACGCGCACGCGCTCGACACGTGTGTCCGGCGTGGCCGGGCTCGCCGCCCTTACGGTGGGTGTCTGGATGCTGGCCGCCCCACTACTAGCTGCGTCCCTGGCACACCTCCCGCCCGCCATCTCCGGAACTGCCTTGAGCGTGACCCTGATGCTCGCCTGCGTCCCGATGGGCTTGCCGTTCCCACGTCTGCTGCGAGAGATCGGTTCGGCGCGCGGCGTCGCAACCGCGCTCGCCCTCTCTGGCTCGGCAGCGGTCGCCGCGGGCGCCGGTGCCCAGTGGCTCTCCCACGCGGTAGGCACGCTGGGGCTGGCGGCTGCCGCGGTCGGCCTCTATCTCCTGGCTGCTATCACGGCCTTGCGCGCGACACCCCGGATCCCCACAGGTAGGACGGGCCCGGACTAGACTCGCTGGGTGCACCCGAGGGGAGCGCGCCTGTCATCGCGCGAGAGGCTGCTAGCCGCGAGGTAGCCCGTAGACTCGCCTCGTGAGACGCAGCGGCCTCTCGGTCCTCACTGGTGGCCTGGCGATCGTGTTCCTCACTGCCAGCCTGTTCGTGCCCCTGGGCGCGATCCTCTGGCGCGGCATCGCACCGGAAGACGCCGCCCTGGGCACCGGCTTGGTGGATGCGGTCCGGGACCCGTACTACCTGGGAAGGCTCTGGTTCACCACCTGGCAGGCGTTGCTCTCGACCGTATTGACCGTCGCCATCGGCCTGCCGTCCGCCCTGTTGCTGGCGCGCTATCGCTTCTCCGGGCGCCGGCTCCTGACCGCTGCGTTCACCGTGCCGTTCGTCATGCCGACCGTGGTGGCCGGGATGGGGTTCCTCGCCCTGGCAGGGCCGCGCGGCGTGCTGGGAGTCGACCTGCGGAACACGATCGTCATCGTCCTGGCTGCGCACGTGTTCTACAACTTCGCCATCGTCGCCAGGCTCGTCTCGGGCTTCCTAGAGAACGCCGGCCCTAGGCTCGAGCAGGCCGCCGCGACGCTGGGCGCGGGCGCATGGCGCACCGTCTGGCGCGTGACGCTGCCGCTGGCTTTGCCGGCGACGGTCGCCGCCGCGACGCTTGTGTTCATCTTCTGCTTCACGAGCTTCGGCGTCATCCTGATCCTGGCGCCCGACGCCAGGTTCGCAACGCTCGAGGTCGAGCTCTACCGCCTCACCCTCCGCCTACTTCGTCTGGACACCGCCGCGGCGCTCGCACTCGTGCAGCTCGTCGTCGTGGGTGGACTGGGCCTCCTCTACTCCGCGCTCCAGGCGCGCCTGGCTGTACCTATCGCTTCTGGCCGGGCCCACCAGCGCCGGCCGCGGGGCCTCGGCGCGGTCCTGCTGGGCGGAGACCTCGTGCTGATCGGCGCGGTCGTGCTCGCGCCCCTCGTCGCCCTCGGCGTCCAGGGACTCACGGCACCGGATGGTTCGTTCCCCTCCGCCGTGAACCTACAGGCGATGTTCGGGGGCACGCGGTCGGTCGGCTTCGCCACCTTGGGGCTATCGCTCAGGAACTCCCTCACGTTCGCGAGCCTCTCCACCGTGGCTGCCCTGGTCGTGGGGTTGGCCTTCGCGTACGCCGTCGTCAGGGGGCGTCTTCGCTGGCTGGACGGCCTCTCCTTACTGCCACTCGCGACGAGCCCGGTGACGCTGGGCCTCGGTTACCTCATCACGTACCCGTGGCTGGTCGCCACCTTCTGGGGTGTGCCGCTCGCGCACTCGCTCATCGCCTTCCCTTTCGTGACGCGCACGTTGTTGCCCGCACTGCGGGCGCTGCCACCCAGCCAGGCGGGCGCCGCGGCCACGTTGGGCGCCGGGCCCTTGCGCACCCTGATCCGTATCGAACTGCCACAACTGCTTCCCTCACTCGCGGTGGCGGCGGCGTTCGCGTTCGCCGTCTCCTTGGGTGAGTTCGGCGCCTCTCTCCTGCTGGTCAGACCGGAGCACGCGACGCTGCCGGTGGCGATCTTCGACAGGCTCGGGCGTCCCGGCGCCCTCAACTACGGCGCGGCGCTGGGCCTCTCGCTGGTGCTGATGGTGGTGACGGCCCTCATCATGCTCGTGCTGCAGCGCCGTGGGCGCAGCGAGTTCTGAGCACGAAGCTATGATGCCGCGTGTGCCATGGGTCTGAGGGTAGAGCGGCTTAGCAAGTCCTACGGCCCGGTTCGTGCGGTCGACGGCGTCACGCTCGAGGTGCCCGCCGGCGCCACGCTCGCCCTGCTGGGACCAAGCGGCTGCGGCAAGAGCACTTTGCTGAGACTGGTCGCCGGTCTGGAGCCTCCGGACGCGGGCAGCGTCTGGATCTCGGGCAAGGACGTGACCAGGCTGCCTCCGCAGCGCAGGGACCTGGGCATGGTGTTCCAGGACTACGCGCTGTTCCCTCACCTGAGCGTCCACGACAACGTCGCCTTCGGGCTGGTGGAGAGGCGGTGGGAGCCGAGCGCACGCCACGGGCGCGTGTCCGAGCTTCTCCGCCTTGTAGGCCTCGCCGGCACCGAGGGCAGGCGCGTGACAGAGCTCTCGGGCGGTCAGCAGCAGCGCGTCGCCCTGGCGCGTGCGATGGCACCGGTTCCGGGTCTGCTGCTGCTGGACGAGCCGCTCTCCAACCTGGACGAAGCTTTGCGCGCCGAGCTGCGCGGGGAGATCGCAGATCTGCTCGATGCCCAGGAAGCGGAGGCGCTGTACGTGACCCACGATCAGGTGGAGGCGTTCTCCGTGGCGGACGCTGTCGCCGTGATGCGCGAGGGCCGCATCGTTCAGGTCGGCACAGCAGGCGAGGTGCTCGCCGCGCCTGCCGACCCTTGGACGGCGCGTTTCCTGGGACACGAGAACGTGTGGGAGGGCGCGGAGGCGACGCGCGTGGCGGAAGGTGCTGGCGCCCCGACTCGCGGCCAGGCGCTCCTCCTGCGCACCGACGAGGTGAGGTTGCTTGCGGCAGGCGCCTCCGACCGCTCGGCAGCCGCCACCGTGAGGGGGGTCGTGCGCGAAGGCATGGCCTGGCGACTGGACCTCACCGTGCCGGCGTGGGGGACAGATGTCAGGTGGATCGGCCACGCCAGGGAGCTGCCGGTGGAGCCGGTGAAGGGCGCCAGCTTGGCGCTGGAGGTGCCCAGCACCGCGTGGCACTCGTTCTCGGGTGTGAACGTGCCGACGTGAGGCCGGCCGCGGGCCTGCATCCCGGTTCCGACGAAGGCGGCCGGGTCGCGCTGGTCATCGCGGCGGGCGAGCTGCCGCCGCCCGCGCTCGTACGGGGCGTCATCGAGGGGACGAGCACGGTCGTCGTCGCGGACGGCGGCCTGCATCACGCTGCCCTTCTCGGCCTGGAACCCGACCTGATCGTCGGTGACATGGACAGCGTCGACGCCGACCTGCTCGCCGAGTACTCCCAAGCGAAGGTGGAACGTCACTCCGAGGACAAGGCCCAGATCGACCTGGAGCTGGCTCTCGCGGCGGCCCGTCGCTCCGGCGCGCGCTCCGCGCGAGTGCTGGCGGCGTTCGGAGACCGCTTCGACCAGAGCCTGGCTGCGCTGCTCATCGCGGCCCGGTTGGCCGGTGATCCCGCTGCGTTCCCTGTCGCGTTGCATGGCGGCAACCACTCAGCGTACCCGGTGACGCCCGCCCTGCCACGGAGCCTGCACATCCCCTACGGCACGGTGCTGAGTCTGTTGTCGCTCGAGGGCGACGCCGTCGTCAGCGTGGGCGGCGTGCGCTACGCGCTGGACCACGCGCTGCTGCCCTTCGGTACCGGTCTGGGCGTATCGAACGTAGCCACCGAGGACATCGTCGAAGTGACCTGCTTCGAGGGCAGCGTCGCGCTCATCGTCGAGCACTCCGAGACTCGTGACTAGAGCGAGCTACGCGCACCTGGCGGGCGCGACGACCTCGGCCTCTGGGCCCCGCCTGCAGAACCACGTGACGAGCACGTCCACCACGCGCCAACCGTCATCGGAGCGCTGAAGCGTGACGACCTGCCTTACGCCCTCGATGGAGTCGTCCAAGAGGCCGTGCTCCTCGACGCTCACGGTGGCCTCTGCTGAGCCTTCCGGCTCTGGGAGCTCCTGCTCGATCACCGTGCTTCGGGCGCCGTGGAGTTCGACGAACGCCAGGGCGACCCGCAGCGGATCATGCACCCACGGCGCCCCAGCGTTCCCAGCGGCGGCGATCGCTGCGTTGAACGACTGGAGGGCGGCTTCGTCCACGCCGGTAGCCGCTCCCTCCTCTTCGCCTGCCGGGCCGGGGGTGACCTGGGTGAAGACGACCTCGGCATCCGCCCCGGTCAGGGTCACGGTTCCCCCTTCCCGCACGTACGACTCGACCGCCTCGAGGGCCGCCACGAAGGTCCTCTCCAGGCTCATCGCCGGGTCGGGGCACGCCATCAGCGTCGAGGTCACGGGACCGAACGAGACGGCCCCGCCCGGCTCCAGTTCGGCCGTCGCCACGATCTGATTGCACCCCACGCTGCCGGCAAGGCTGCCGTCGACGTTGACCGAGAACGCGGTGTCCTGACCAGCTCTGACGGGTGCCTCCACACCTTCGAACGTGACGCTGACGAGCGACCAAGTCTCTTTACCGAAGAGGTCGGGCAGGGCCATGGGCTCGGACTGGGCCCAAGCAGGCGAAGCCAACAGCGCCGTCAGGGCGACCGCGGTTGTCTTGAGGGATTGGAACGGGACCTTGCGGGAAGGCGACATGCGCCTGACCGTACTTCGCTCACCCGAGAAGCCGATGAAGGAGAGCCTGTCCCCGTCGTCATGAAATAGGCTGGCATTCACATGGACAAGGCCGAGGTGATGGAGGCGCTTGCACGGCTGTCGTTGCCTCAAGGGCACTGGGCGGTGCACGCCAGCGCAGTGTTGGTGCTGCACGGACTGGTCGACGAGGCTGGAGACGTCGACGTGATCGCTCGCGGGCCGGCCTGGCAGCGGGCCCTGCGTCTCGGAGACCCCAAGCCCGGGAAGATGGACCTGTGCGTCGCTGTGCCCGAGCTTCGCGTCGAGGTCTGGTCCGGCTGGATGGACGAGGACATCGACATGCTCGTCGACACCGCCGAGTCGGTGAACGGCGTGCCCTGCGTGTCGCTGCCGGCTGTGCTGCGGTTCAAGGAGGCGGCCGGAAGGCCCAAGGACGCTGCTCACGCCGCCGCGCTGCGCCAACACCTAGGCCTAGATCCTTGACCCCGGTCCACAGGCGACGTTCGTTGACACTCCCGAGGCCGGCTGTTAGACTCCCGCGCATGTTCGCGGCCGCCCTGGCATCCGTCCTGGAACAGAATCTCGACGACGATCCCGTGACGAGGAGACTCGGGGCGTAGCCGCGTACCACAGCTACACAGACGGACCCCCGAGACGCCTCGGGGGTCTTGCTTTAGGAGGCCTTACAAGATGACCCGACCTACGAACTCCGGACCGCCCGGCCCGCGGCGCGTCCTCACCAGCGACCTCGCCCACCACGCCGGCCAGGTCGTAGAACTGGCCGGTTGGGTCCTGACGCGTCGGGACCTCGGTGGCCTGGGGTTCCTGCTCCTGCGTGACCGCGCCGGCGTCGTGCAGTGCGTGATCGAGAAGGCGGTCATCGAGGCCAGCGGCCTTGGTGCCCTGCCGCTGCAGGAGAGCTTCGTCGAGCTGGGCGGGAGGGTGTCGACGCATCAGAAGGCACCGGGCGGTGTCGAGGTACACGTCACGCGGTTGTCCGTGGTGAACGCAGCTACCGAGCCACCTCCCGTGGAACTTTCGAAGGAGGAGTGGCACGCGAACCCGGACACGCTACTTGCCTACCGGCACGTGACAGTGCGCACGCCACGCACCCGGGCGGTCCTCAAGGTGAAGTCAGCGCTGGTGAAGGGATTCAGGGAGTTCCTCGACTCACAAGGTTTCACGGAGGTCTTCACGCCCAAGCTGGTGAGCGCTGGCGCCGAGGGCGGTGCCAACCTCTTCGAGGTCGACTTCTACGGGCAGCGCGCCTACCTGGCTCAGTCGCCTCAGCTCTACAAGCAGATCATGGTCGGCGTGTTCGAGCGCGTCTACGAGACGGCGCCCGT
>DASRWD010000077.1:0-2823 GCA_035654755.1 Trueperaceae bacterium | reverse complement strand
TACCGCCGACCAGGCCCGCGTACACGCCAAGCGCAAGCCCGAGCACGAGGTAGCTGCCGAGCCTCACCCACAGGATCGGCAGGGTCTTGCCGACCAGCCCTATAGCTTCTCCCAGGTAGATCTTGGGCATGCCACGCTCCTTCCGATGAAAGACGTTCTCAACGGTTCGTGCAGGAGCGTATGACTGCGCCGTCAATCAGGCGTCAACGGCTATCCTCTCGCGTCGCCAGCACCCCGTCCAGCCGCTCGTACCCGGCCTCCATGCCCGTCGCCATGCCGGTGCGCGTCGCGGCATCCCGCGCGTCCCTGCTGGAGAACCGGACTGTCATCCTGATCAGCGTTCCGCCGTCCTCCTGAGCCTCGAACTCCGTGGTAACCACGGTCTCGCCCTGTGTCCAGTCGTCGTTGAACCGCTCGCGGGACACGAGCCGCTCGGGTGGTTGCACCTCGTCGAACGTAGCGTTGAGGACCAGGTCCGGCTCCCCTTCCTTACGCCACACGTGCCGGTAGCCGCCGCCGGGGCGCAGGTCGACCTCGCAGATGGGCATGGTCCAGCCCTCTGGTCCCAGCATCCACTGGGGGATGAGTTCTGCGTCGGTGAACGCCTCGAAGACCAGTTCGCGCGGAGCGTCGAACCGGCGCAGGATCACGACGTCGGTCTCACCGGAGGGCTCCAGGGTCAACGGGCGCGGTGCGAGTGCGGTCCGGGTCATGCGCGTCCGTCCGCCGCGGCCTCGAGAGCCGCGATGTCGAGCTTACGCATCTGCAGCATCGCGTCCGTCGCCCGCTTCGCGCGCTCCGGGTCAGGGTCGGTCATCAGGCGATACAAGGCGTTGGGCACGATCTGCCACGACAGACCCCAGCGGTCCTTGAGCCAGCCGCACTGGGAGTGCTCTCCCCCACCTTCGACGAGCCTGTCCCAGAAGTGGTCCACCTCCTCCTGTGTCTCGCACCTGACCTGAACAGAGAAGCCTTCCGTGAACGTGAAGTGGGAGCCGCCATCGAAGGCGTCGAAGCGTTGGCCGCCCACCTCGAAGGAGACGCCTGGTTCGTTCTCGCCCGAAACGATCCTGCCGTCAGGGAAGACCGAGACGTAGAACCGGGCCGCCTCCTTGCAACCCTCGTCGTACATGAGGAACGGACTCGCGTTTATGGACTGCGTCATGCGCATCTCCTCCTGCCGCTGGGGCGGCCACTAGCATGGGACCTTCAGGGATCTAGCTGGAACGCTTCCTCTTGAGCTGGCCGAGGACGCCATCAAGCCTCGCGAAGCTGGTCTCCCAGTACTCCCTGTAGCGCTCGAGCCAGGCGCTGGCGTCCGCGAGCGGAGCTGCCTCGAGGCTACGCGGCCGGCTCGTACCGTCCCGCCCCACACTCACGAGCCCGGCACCCTCGAGCACTTTCAGGTGCTTGGAGACCGCCGGCTGGCTCATGCGAAGCGGCGCGGCCAGCTCCTTGACCGAAGCGCTGCCTTCCGAGAGTCGTGCCAACAGCGCACGGCGTGTCGGGTCGGCCAGGGCCGCGAACACGGCGTCGAGCGACGATGAATCTCCATAACCAGCTAGTTGCATAACCAACATGGAATATAGACGCGTCGCTCGGTATCTGTCAAGGGTCCGAAGCCCGAGGCGCCGGTGATAACCTCGCGGGCGATGCAGAGATTCCATGGCACGACGATCGTGGCGGTGAACCGGGACGGGGTCACGGCCCTGGTGGGCGACGGTCAGGTGAGCCTCGGCGACACGATCGTGAAGCGGGGCGCCGTGAAGGTCCGCTCGTTGGCGGACGGCAAGGTCGTCGCCGGTTTCGCGGGCGCCGTGTCCGACGCGTTCACGCTGCTCGACAAGTTCGAGGGCTACCTGGAGACCTACCGCGGCAACCTGACCCGCGCGGCGGTCGAGACCGTGAAGGAGTGGCGCACGGATCGCGCACTTCGCAACCTCGAGGCGATGCTCATCGTGGCCGACCACGAGCAGCTTCTAACCCTCTCCGGCGCCGGCGACGTGCTGGCACCGGACGAGCCGGTGGCGGCCGTCGGGTCGGGCGGGGCGTTCGCACAGGCCGCCGCGACCGCGCTGCTGCGGCACACGGACCTCGGCGCCGAGGAGATCGGTCGCGCGGCGCTGGCGATAGCCGCAGACATCGACGTGTTCACCAGTGGCAACGCGACGGTCCTGACCGTGACCGCGGACGGCGTGAAGGGTGAAGCCGATGCCAGTGACGGCTCCGCAGGAGAGGCGGGAGCATGACGGACCCGTTCGACCCGAACCCGGGAGGCGCGCACTACGCGGTCGGCGCCGACGGCTCGACGGCGCAGATCGTGAAGCAGGCAGCCGGCCTCACGCCGGCCGAGATAGTCAGGGAGCTCGACCGCCACATCGTCGGCCAAGCCAAGGCCAAGCGGTCCGTCGCGATCGCCCTGCGCAACCACTACCGGCGGCGGCAGTTGCCCGAGGAAGTCCAGCCCGAGGTCACGCCCAAGAACATCATGCTGATCGGTCCCACCGGCGTGGGCAAGACAGAGATAGCCAGGCGGCTCGCCAGGCTCGCCAAGGCCCCGTTCGTCAAGGTAGAGGCGACCAAGTTCACCGAAGTGGGATACGTGGGCCGCGACGTGGACTCGATAGTCCGGGACCTCGTGCGCGCCGCAGAGGTGATGGTCGAGGAGGAGAAGCGCGCCGAGGTCAGGGACCGTGCCAGGGCCGCCGCCGAGGAGCGTCTCCTCGAGGTGCTGCTGCCTGGAGGCGGCGCCGAGGGCAGGGAGCGCATGAAGCGGCTGCTCGAGAGCGGCGGCCTGGAAGAGCGCATCGTCGAGATAGAGGT
>DASRWD010000076.1:0-8838 GCA_035654755.1 Trueperaceae bacterium | reverse complement strand
CGGCTGACCACGAGGGCGGCCTGGTAACGCGTGAAAGCTTCGTTACCGCGGAACGTCCCATCGGGGAAGCCGATGACGATGCCTAGGTCAGCGATGCGATCGACGGCGTCGCCGGCCCAGTGGTTCGCCGGGATGTCCGGGAACGAGGACTGAGCGAAGGCGCCGCTGAGGAACACAGCTGCCAAGAGCGTGACTAAGAGCTTCTTCATGTGGTTTACCCCTTGAACTTTTGGACATTGCTAGTGCCGATTCGCCTTGGGCACCGGTACACGTCCGGGGAGTTGCCTAGTTTCCTCGTCCGGACGATGAGTGGGGACCTTCGGCTCATCGGGAACAGTCGCGGTTCGTAAGGCCGGTTCAAGTGGGTGTCACCTCCTTCCCATACGGCCGAAGACTCGCGAGAGTCCGTCTCAGAGTAGACCACAGATGGTTAAGCCATGTCAACCGCCGTGAAGGTTGCATGAGAGCCAAGAAAGTCGATGGGAATCGCGAATCTGGCGCGTTGTGAAGCCCGATACTCATCATCGCCTCATGTTGCCGTCGCCGGCGTTCTCATGAGAAGCGGGCGGCGTCGGTCGCGGAACGGCTCGCGCCGCTCTCATTGGAGCCTTCACAGCCGCCCTTGGTAGCATCGGCGGCATGGCCCGTACCACCGTTCCAGCCGCAGATCAGCTCATCGACAAGCCCATTCCCGTGCTCGATCACGGTTTCGTGCGGCTGGTCGACTACATGGGGGGCGACGAGCGGATCGTGCAGGCCGCGAGGGTGTCTTACGGCGAGGGAACCAAGACGGTGAGGGAGGATTCGGCTCTCATCGATTACCTCCTGCGCAACCACCACACGAGCCCGTTCGAGCAGGTGATCCTCACTTTCCACGTCAAGATGCCGATCTTCGTGGCCCGGCAGTGGATAAGGCACCGCACCGCGCGGCTCAACGAGATAAGCGGCCGTTACAGCGTGATGCGCGACGAGTTCTACGTCCCGCGTCGCCACGAGGTCAGGTTCCAGAGCAAGGTCAACAGGCAGGGCGGGGACGTACGTGAGGTCCCCACGGAGCTGCAGGAGCGCGTGCTCGAGCTGCTCGCCGCCGGGCAGTCGCGTTCCTACGACGAGTACGAGACGTTGCTCGACGACGAAGTCGCCAGGGAGCTGGCGCGCATAAACCTGCCGCTTTCGCTGTACACCGAGATGTACTGGCAGTGCGACCTCAACAACCTCTTCCACTTCCTGAGGTTGCGTCTGGACTGGCACGCGCAGTACGAGATCCGTGCGTACGGTGACGCCGTCGCGACGGCCGTGAAGGCCGTCAGCCCTCTCGCGTACGAGGCGTTCGAGGAGCATGTCCTCCACGGCCGCAGCTTCTCGCGGACCGAGCTGCGCGCGCTCGTCTCGGCGCTCGACATGGCCGAGCTGGGCAAGGCCCTCGCCGAGAGCGGTCTGAGGAAGACGCGGCGAACGGAGCTCCTGGCCAAGCTGGGGCTGTCTCCCGGCGACCTGCCGGACGCGGAAGTAGCCACCGCGACGCCACGACGAGGCGGTACGCCACAGGAGAGCTGATGCGCTACCGGGTCGTGGCCGTAGGGACCATGAAGCGCGGCCCCATGTCGGAGGCGGCCCAGCGCTACGCGAAGCTGCTCTCGGGCCCGGCGAGCATCGAGCTGATCGAGGTCAAGGACCGCTCGTCGCTGGGCGCCGACGCCGCCCGGGCCGCCCACGACGATGAAGCGTTGCGCCACGCCGACGGTCACAGCCTGCTCGTCGACGAGACCGGCGACCAACTGACCACCGAACAGCTGGCCGACCGCATCGCCGCGCTCGAGAGCCGCGGGGTGAGCCGGGTCACGCTGTTCGTCGGTGGGCCGGACGGCCATGGCACGGCGGTGCGCGCTGCGGTGGACGGCACCCTGGCACTGTCGCGCCTCACCCTCCCGCACGACCTGGCTCGCGTCGTCCTTCTCGAACAGCTCTACCGGGTCGAGGCCCTCAGGGCCGGCCACCCTTATCACCGGACCTGAGCTGAGCCGCCCTTAGATCGGGCCCGCGGTCCTCAAGCGCCGGTCGGAACTACGCGCTGGCGGTCAGGCCCTTGCGGCCACGAGGGCGGCGTACAGCCCCAGGGCGTCCACCGTTGCGGCTTCCAGGCGGTCGAAGCCGACCGGACCCGGCTCCTCCAGGGTCAACAGGACGTTGCGTCCGCCCACGACGATCACGGGAGAGATGCGACCGCGCGGAGGCCTGTCACCGTCGTGCCCGTCTCGCGGGCTGACGCACAACAGCCTGAGCAGGGCCTCCCTGACGGGACGCGAGAGCAGCCGTCTGGCGGCCTCCTCGTCTCTCGCATAGACGCCCAACCGCTCGTCGAACGCTTCGTCGCCGGTGCCCTCTACCCTCACGCTGCCCGTGCGTCCTGCCTCGATCCTCTCCATCGCCTTGCCTTGACGCTCAGTGACGCGCAGCGAGACGAACTCCACCTCGGGTTCGGCCCGGACGAGCACGCAGCTGCGTATCGCTATCACCTTGCCCGCGGGGCCGACCCGCTCCCGCGTCTGGTCGAAGACGATGAGGCGGGGCTGTCCGGGGCGGACGAGGGCGTAGACCGGGTCGATCTCGCCCGGGCCGAGGCCAAGCTGATCCGGAAGGCGCCCGGCGAGGTCGTCGCCAGGCACGAGCTCCAGCTCGGCGGCGAACCTCTGCCACTCGCCAACGCGCCCTGACGCACGCCGCGTCTGTCTGCGGAACATCAGAGCAAGATAGCCGGAAACGCGACCCCGAAGGAGCTAGATGTTGAAACCGAACATGCGCATCTGACGCTTGCCGTCCTCTGTCATCTTCTGAGGGCTCCACGGCGGGGACCACACGAAGTCGACGGTCACGGAGTTCACGCCGTCTACCTTCATGACGGCCAGCTCGGCGTCAGCCTGGATCAGGTCCTGCACGGGGCACCCCATGCTGGTCAGCGTCATCTCGATGCCCACGTTGCCAGCGGCGTCTACACCCACCTCGTAGACGAGGCCGAGGTCCACGACGTTAACGGGGATCTCGGGGTCGCGCACGACCTTCAGCGCCTCCAGCACCTTCTCGCGCATGGCGCCCTCGTCCTCCGTGCCGGACGGGTCCTGGCCCGTTACGTTCGTCACGCTCTGGCCGGTGTCGCTCATGCCGCCCAAGTTACCAGAGCCGCTTACCACTCGGCGTAGCGGTCACGGTGAACCGTGAACGCCACCGTCAGCGCCAGCAACGTCGAGATGAGGCTCGTCCCGCCGGCCGAGACGAGTGGGAGTGTGATGCCGGTGACGGGCGCGAGCCCCAGGGTCACGCCGATGTTCACGAGCACCTGGAAGCCGATCAGAACGACGACCCCGATGATTATCAGTTGGTCACGCTCGAACGGGCACTCCCCTGCCATCGACACCAACCGCCAGAAGAGCAGGCCGTAGAGCAGCAGCAGTCCGACCGAGGCGACGAAGCCACCCTCCTCCGCCAGCACCGGGAAGATGAAGTCCGTGTGCTTCTCGGGGATGAAGTTGAGCTGCCCCTGCGTGCCCTGCTTGTAGCCCTTGCCGAGCAGGCCACCAGAACCGACGGCGATCGTGGCCTGGATGATCTGGTAGCCGGTCCCCTGAGCGTCGGCTTCGGGGTCGAGGAACGACAGGAGTCGGTCGCGCTGGTAGCCGGCGAGGCTCGGCAGCAGGACCGTCGGAGTGGCGATCCCTACGGCCAGCACGATGACGACGAGCTGCCTGATGGGCACACCACGCACCAACACCATCCCGACGCCGACCATCGCGATGACGAGCGCCGACCCGAAGTCGGGCTCCATGAACACGAGCAACACCGGCGGGCCGATGAGCACCCCAAGCCGGAGGTAATCGAGGATGCCGCGGATGGGCCGCTCGTGCATGGCCGACGCCAACGCCAGGATGAGCGCGAGCTTCGCCATCTCGCTCGGCTGGAAGCCTGGAAGGGGCCCGAGGTACAGCCACGACTTGGCGTTGTTCACCTCGGTGCCGATCAGGTGAACCAGGGCCAGGAGGGCGATGCTGAGCACGTAGAAGTGCGGCGTGTACCGGACCAGACGCACCTTCCCCACCCACATCACTACCCCGGCCAGCACCACGCTCCCCGCGAGGAACACCAACTGGCGGCTGAGCTCGTTGCCCGGCGCCGCGCTGTTGAGGGTCACGAGACCCACGCCCAGCAGGAGCGCGACGACGACAGGAAGGCTGAGGTCCAATCGCGCCACGCCGGCAGTCTAACCAGCAAGTTCGCGCCGCTCCCGTGGTGACGTTCTCAGTCCGGACGCGGCGGGCTACGAAGGCTCGCGGCACCGATCAGTCGGCGCCCTCGCGCCAGCATCCAAGTGGCTGCGCTCGGACCGGGCCATCACCCGGCGGCGAAGCGGGTACGCCTGAGGATCCACTCGACGAGCAGCGCAACGAGCGCCAGCGCGCACAGGATCACGGCCGTGGTCGTGGGTGCCGAGCCGGCCGGCGCGAGCCGGCCAGTGCGGGCGACCGGCGCGGCTTCCTCGGCGTTCGTCGTAGCGGCTGCGACCGCCGAAGACTGGTCATCTTCTGCGCCAGCGCTCCCTGTTACCGGTTCGCCTGACCTTGGCAGGCGTGACTCGTTGGCGGAGAGCAGCGAGGCGAGCGCGAGCGTGCCGTCCTCGGCAGAGTGACGTCCGGGGTCCATGTACGGACCCGTCACCCCTGAGACCTCGCCCAGGCGCACCCTCGCCGTCGAACGCAGTGCGCCGAGCACGTTCGCCAGCAGCGCCGGGAACGCCGGGCGCAGGGTGAGGTCCGATTGGCTGGGGTTGAAGGCGAACTCGAGAGCGAGCGGGCCACCCGACTCCCTGGCCCTCACGACCGGAACGAGCTCCGAGGTCCGCGCGAGGACCCGCCAGCCCTCCTCCTCGGGCCACGGCTCGAGGGCAGGATCCAGGCCCACGACGACGTCTGACAGGTCCGCGAACCGCATGAGCGGGTGGGCCCGTGCGTAGTCGCGCACGACCGCGTACGTCGGCTCCGGAACCGGGGCCGCGAACGACACGTAGGGGCCCTCGGTCTCCGGGGTCCCGCCCGCGGTGAGGACCCGGACCTCGGCATCGAGCAGCCTCGCACCGCGGCTGTAAGTGACCTGGGTGTTGGGAACGGCCGACAGGGCGCGAGTCACGGCCCCATGGGTGTCGTCGGTGACGACCTCGAGCGGCCTGCTGCCTACGTAGGCGACGTCGTCCAGCGGCAAAGCGTCCGCGGGTCCGTCCAGCCGCGCCTCGATCACCCCAGACAGGTCCTGGAGCGGGAACGTGGCGCTGCCCACACCACCCGCGGGGATCAGGACGTCGACGGAGGCGAGCTCGGCGTCGTCCCTGGTCAGCACGACCCGCGTCTGGACCGGTTGCGGACCGCTGGCGACGACCCCGATGAAGACCTGTCCGATGCCTATCTCGAGCGCGCTTATGCCGACGTTGGGAACGGCCTCCCCGACGACGTGCACCGTCGCTTGACCCAGCGACATCTCCTTGTCGGTGACGACGTGGACGGCGGCGCCCGGAAGCAATGCGGCCGCCAGGTCGAGTGCCGCGCCGATGTCCGATGCCGCGTCACCAGCCTCGAGCGCGGCGATGGCCGCCTGACGCTCCTCCGGAGCGGCGTCCAAGGGCACCAGCGCGGTGGCCGCCGAGCCCGCCCGCACGAGCGCCAGCCTGCCGGCCTCCTGGCGCAGCTCCTCGACGAGAGCCCTCGCCAGGTCGAGCCGTGTCGTCGGCTCGGCCTCCCCGATCTGGCTTGCGTCCGCTACCGACCTCATCGAGGCGGACGCGTCAACTATGACGACGACGTCCGGCGCCTGCCTCGGCACCAGGGCCGGCCTCGCCAGCGCGAAGGCGGCGAGGGCAGTGAATAGGAGCTGCACGAGCAGCAGCCACGACGGCCGGATACGGCGCCGTCGTGAGGCGGCACGCGTCGCCCTGTCCCACAGGAAGAGCGCGGAGACCTCATGCCGAAGGCGACGGGCCCGCAGGTAGTGCAGGAGAACCACGAGCGGGAGCGCGGCGAGCAGCCACAGGAAGGCCGGGCTATGGAAGGCGAGGCTCAAGGGCCACGTCCGGTTCGCGGTTCAGACCTGGAAGACACCGAGCTTCAGCTCCTCGTCGATCGGCGCGCCGGCGCAAGCACCCAGTGCCCGCACCAAGGTGTCCCTCAGCTCAGAAGGTGCCACGACCTCGTCCACCCACAGCCTGGCAGCGGCGTAGCGGATGTCGAGGGCGTCCGAGTAGCTCTTGGCTACCACCCGCCTTAGCTCCTCCAGCTCCACCTCGTCGACCTCGCGACCCTGCCGCTTCAGCTGTGCGGCCTGGATGTCTAGCAGCGTGTTGGCTGCCTGCTGGCCACCCATGACGGCGTAGCGAGCGCTGGGCAACGCGAATATGAAGCGTGGCGCGAACGCCTTGCCGCTCATGGCGTAGTGGCCGGCGCCGTAAGACCCTCCGAGGATCACGCTGAGGCGGGGAACGACGCTGTTCGATACGGCGTTGACGAGCTTGGCGCCGCGGCGGATGATCCCTTCCCTCTCGCTGTCGCGCCCCACCATGAAGCCGTTGACGTCGTGGAGGAAGAGGATGGGAACCCGCGCCTGGTTGCAGTTCAGGACGAAGCGAGCTGCCTTGTCGGCCGCGTCTCCGTAGATAACGCCCCCGATCTCGATCCGCCCCTGGCGCCTGATCACCAGCTTCTGGTTCGCCACGACGCCCACCGGGTACCCGCCAAGCCTGCCGGTACCGCACACGATCGTCTCGCCGTAGTCGGCCTTGTACTCGTCGAAGCCGGTGTCGTCGAGGAGCGCTGCGATGACGTCGCGCACCTCGTATGGCTTGGAGCCACCAGCGGCGGGCAACACGTCGGTCAGGTCCTTGGCGGACGACGCCGGCGCCGTCTCGTCGGCTCGGTCCCTCGCCCAGGGCGCCGGCTGCGGGAAGGCGTAGCTGGCCGCGAGGCTACGTAGACGCCCCAGCGCGGCGTCATCGTCCCGCTCTCGGAAGTCGACGGTTCCGGACACCTCGGCGTGCATCGCCGCGCCACCCAGCTCCTCCGAGTCCACGTCCTGGCCGATGGCCGCCTTCACCAGAGCGGGACCCGCCAGGTAGAGGCCCGAGCCGTCCGTCATGACGAGCTTGTCGCACATGACGGGCAGGTACGCGCCGCCGGCCACGCAGTTGCCCATGATCGCCGCGAGCTGCGGGATGCCCAGCGCGCTCATGCGTGCGTTGAGGTAGAACACACGGCCGAAGTCGTCCTGGTCCGGGAAGATCTCGTCCTGCATGGGCAGGTAGACGCCGGCAGAGTCCACCAGGTAGACGGTCGGCAGCCGGTTCTCCAGCGCGATCGTCTGCGCTCGGATCACCTTCTTGGCCGTGATCGGGAAGAACGCTCCGGCCTTGACCGTCGCGTCGTTCGCGATGATCATCCAGTCGCGTCCCTCTATGCGGCCCAGGCCGGTGACGACGCCACCGGATGGGGCGCCGCCGGCCTCCGGGTAGAGGTCCCAGCCGGCGAAGGTCATGAGCTCGTGGAACGACCCTTGGCCCGGGTCGACGAGCCGCTCGACGCGCTCCCTGGCTGTGAGCCTGCCCTTGGCATGCTGACGCTCGATGGCGCGCTGACCGCCACCGAGCGCGATGCGGTCGCGGTCCGCTAGGAGTTCCTCCAGCGCTTCCGCCCAGCCCCCGGCCTTCACGGCGGGGCCACCCCTCTCACCGCGGGCATCCTGCGTCACCGGCGGCAGCTCACCGCGCTCACCTCTGACGCACCGCCAAGACGACGAGCAAGCCCCCGCCGGCGTTCTCTACCGTGTGCGTCTCACCGGATCCCAGCGTCGCGAGCCTGCCCTTGCCGACGCGCTCGGTGCTCTGGCCGGCACGCAGCAGCGCCTCGCCCTCCAGCACCTGGTAGATGACGGCTTCCGAGCCGCCCTGCCAAGACTGGCCGGCCTCGAAGCAGACGAGCTGCGCGCTCATCCCGCCAGCCGTCGCTAGCTCATCTACCTGCACGGCGTCCAACGAGAAGCGGCGGGCTTTAGAGATGTTCACGGTCTGCATGACTTGGCCTCCTTCGTCCCGCGGCCGACCTCGTGACCGTTGCCGCGTGCTCCCTGGTGTGTCCGCGGACTGCAGAGTACATCGGCTCGGGCGCTCGAAGTCCGTTCCGGACGCCTCTCCTCACGTTCCGGCCATGTTGTGGATAAGTGTGTCTATTGACAGGGCGGTCCATGGTCTGGTAGGGCCCCTTTGGCAGTGCCAGATTCGTAGAAACCCCGTCACCGACGCAAATCTCGGATATCCCCATGACATCGTCCCGTCCTGGTCGGCCTTCCGGCGAGTTCTCCACAGACCTGCGGAGAATCGGCACTATTTGTGGATAACTTGGGAAGCCCGTCTGAGACGATGAGCCCAACATGTGAGAGGTCTCAGTCCGCGCTTCGAACCACGCTGGACCCTCCGGCGTGGGCCGCGCGGACGAAGGCTCGCACGAGGTCATGGTCCTTCTCGCCTGGGGCGTTCTCGACGCCGGTACTCACGTCGACGGCGCTGGGAGCGAGCGCGCGTATGGCCTCCTGGACGTTGCCCGGGGTGAGCCCGCCAGCGAGGATCAGCCCGGGATGCCCCCGCCACGCCTGGGCTTCATCCCACGCGAAGCTCGTACCGGAACCCGGCACCGCAGCATCGAGCATGAGACCGTGTGCGGGGTAGCCGTCGAGTGAATCTGGCCGCGGCGCGCGCTCGAACGCGACCGCCCTCACCACTCGGGCGTGCAGGGCGACCGCGGCGGCGTAGGCGGC
>DASRWD010000075.1:0-24790 GCA_035654755.1 Trueperaceae bacterium | reverse complement strand
CGCTGATGAGCGACCTGTCGTAATCCGCCCAGGTGGACCGCGGCACCTCGTACAGGCGCTTGCGCTCCTCGAACGAGCGCTTGGGGTCCGGATCGGGGTCGATGAACACGTGCCGGTGGTCGAACGCTGCGACCAGCTTGATCTTGTCCGTGTACAGCATGCCGTTGCCGAACACGTCGCCGGACATGTCGCCGATACCGGCCACCACGAACTCGTCCCTGAACACGTTCACGCCCATCTCGGCGAAGTGGCGCTTGACGACCTCCCACGCCCCCCTCGCCGTTATGCCCATGCCCTTGTGGTCGTAACCGGCGGAGCCGCCTGAGGCGAACGCGTCACCCAGCCAGAAGTCGTACTCGCCCGCCGTGGCGTTGGCGGTGTCCGAGAACGTGGCGGTGCCCTTGTCGGCCGCGACCACCAGGTAGGGGTCGTCCCCGTCGTAGACGACCACGCCGTCGGGATGCACCGTCTCGCCGCCCACGATGTTGTCCGTGAGGTCGAGCAGTCCGCGGATGTACTCCTGGTACTGCTCCTTCACGTGCTCGCGCAGCTTGGCCTGGTCCGCCGGCGCGCGCTTCACGACGAAACCGCCCTTCGAGCCCACGGGCACGATGACGGCGTTCTTCGTCATCTGCGTCTTCATGAGGCCCAGGACCTCGGTACGGAAATCGTCCGGTCTGTCCGACCACCTGATACCGCCGCGCGCCACCAACCCACCGCGGAGGTGCGTACCCTCTACCGTAGGGCTGTGCACGCCGATCTCGTACAGCGGCCGTGGTTGCGGCATGCTCCCCACGCTGTGAGAGTCGATCTTGAAGCTGATGCGCGGGAGTCCGAGGAAGTAGTTCGTCCTCACGGTGGCCGCCATCAGATCGAGCAGGCCGCGCAGCGCCTGGTCGGCGGCCAAGGTAGCGACGGAGGACAGCGCTGAGAGGACGTCGTCACGGGCGGCCTCCAGGGCGGGTCCGCGCTCCACGGGCAAGAGCGGCGTGTCCGAGCCACCAGAGAAGGCCGGATCGAAGCGGATCTCGAAGTACCTCACCAGCAGCCTGGCGACCTCGGGGTGCGATAGCAGTGTGCTCGTAACGAACGCGGGGCTGGTGACCAGGTTGAGCTGCGAGTAGTACATCTGGTAGGCCCGCAGCAGCGACACCTGCCTTACCGTGAGGTCCGCGTAGAGAACGAGGTGGTTGAGGGCGTCGCTCTCGGCGGTGCCCGACGTGAGCGCGAGCAGCGCCTCCAGCAGGCGATCCTTGTCCTCCCGCACGTCCAGCCGTTGGCCGGCATGGTCCTGCACTCGGTAGACGTCGACGCCCCTAAGTTCGCCGTCGATGACGAGGTCGTACGGGTTCTGGTCGAGCACGCGGAGGCCCAGGTTCTCGAGCATGGGCAGGACGTCGGACAGCGCACGCGACCTGCCGCTCGGGTAATAGACGAGGACGCTGGCCTCGGGATCGTCGACCTTGTTCACGAGGTCGAACCCAACGCCTTCCGATCCCAGCCGCTCCAGGTTGGCGATGTCCCTGACCGCCTGTGCCGGCGAGACCTCGGCCTCGTAGCCCTCGTCGAAGGCGCCGACGTAGCGCTTCGCCAGGGCTCTGCCGCCTACGTCCCCATGCAGCTCGATGAGCCGACCACGCAGCTCCTCACGCCAGCTTCGCGCCAGCTCCGCGACGGCGCTCTCGAGCTCCTTGACGTCGACGGTGCCTATGTCCACCGCCGTCGGGAAGTAGAAGTGGAAGCGGGCGTGCTCCTGGTCCTCGGACAACGCCAGACGGTAGTCGCAGGTATCGGCCCCCAGCCGTCCCTGGAGGAACTCCTGTATCGACCGCCTGACGTCGGAGTTGAAGCTCTCACGCGGCATGACCACCATCGCGAGGATCCCGCGCTTGAGGGGGTCGGCCCTCAGACGCAGCCTTGCGCCGCGCTCCTGCTCGATCGAGAGGATCGCGCGGATGTCCTTGTGGAGCTGTTCCGGGTCGGTGCCGAACAGCTCCTCGCGCGGCAGCGAGTTGAATGCCGCCACGATGGCCTTGTAGTCGTGGCCGCCAGGTACGGCCTCGTCGAGCTCCAGCACTTGGCGGAGCTTCCGTCTGAGTATGGGGATCGATTCGACAGGCGTGTTCTGCGCCTTGCCGGTGAACAGGCCGAGGAAGCGGCGCTCGCCTACTACCTGGCCCTGGTCGCCCAGGACCTTCACGCCCACGTAGTCCATGCGCCTGGACCGGTGGACGGTGGCCTCGGCGTTCGTCTTGGTGACGACGAGCAGACGGCCACCCGTTACGCGCTCGCGAAGCTGCGGCGAGAGCTGGGAGAGCGGGACCGGCGCCTTGTAGCCGCTGTCCGACTCGTCCGCCAGGATGCCCAGGCCGCTGCTCGGCGCCACCTGCAGGTTCGTCTCGCCCCCTATGTCGACGAGCTGGTACTCGCGGTAGCCGAGGTAGACGTAGTTCTCCTCCTCCAGCCACTGCACGAAGGCCGCGTACTCGGCGAGCTCCTCCGACAGGTCGCTCGCGACCTCATCCGCCGTGATCGCGGCGTCCGGTTGGGTGCCTTCCCGCGAGAGGCGCATGAGGTAATCGGCGGCCTGCGCCGAGCGCTCCAGCATCTCCTTGTAGTCGCGCGTGGCGCGGTACACGTCCATGAGCACGTGCCGCAGGCGGTTCTGAAGGAGCCGCGCGGCCGCGGCCTCCACGCGCTCGACGAAGAACATCTCGAACGCCTCTGCTCGACCGCCGCCGTCGGCGTCAAGGCCTACGACCTTCCCGTCCTCGTCGCGGTGCACGTCGAGGATGGGATGGAGCTGATACGCCAGCTCCAGGCCCTGCCTGGCGATCTCGGCCTGCACAGAGTCGACGATGAACGGCCTGTCGGTCATGACGAGCCGCACGACGGTGTAAGGAGACTCCCAGCCGTCGGCCTCGAACGTCGGGTTCAGTACCTCGACGCGTAGGTGCTCGTGGCCGAGCTCGTGGAGGAACGCGAGCCCGTCGACGGCCATCGCGTAGAGCGAGTCAGAGTTGAACTGCTCCAAGAAGGCGTCGTCCGCTTTGTCGAAGAGTGCGGTGACGAAGCGCTCGAGGACCTCGGCGTCGGCACGCGCAGACGTCCGCTCGATGTGCTTCCGCACCAGGTCAACCGTTGCCGTCATAAATGATCACTCCAGGGGCCACAGCTCGAGGCCCGCAGCGTAGTGCGGCCACCATATCCCCACATCGGACGGACTCACGTGAAGGGCCTTGCGGCGGGTAGAACGCCATGTCGCAAGCGCGGTCTTCTCGGCTGGCGGACTATACTCGGACCTGATGACGTTCCTCTTGGCGGCCGTGTTGGTCGTCGCAGACCAGTTGAGCAAGGCGTGGGTCGGCAGGAACCTCCAGCTCAACCAGACGGACATCGCGGTGTTCCCCGGTTTCGGCATAACCCATACGCGGAACAACGGCGCGGCCTTCGGGATGCTGCGCGATGTGGACTTCATGGTTCTTGGCATCCACGTCGACGGCACCGTGCTCCTGGGCCTGCTTTCCGCCGCGGTCTCTATCGCACTGATCGGCTATCTGGTGGCTCAGCGGCGGCATCTCGCCGTGTTGCAGCAGGTCGCGCTCGGCCTGGTCCTGGCGGGGGCCATCGGCAACATGATCGACCGCCTCCGGCTGGGTTACGTCGTCGACTTCCTGCATCTGCGCAGTGGAGGCTTCAGCTTCCCCGTCTTCAACATCGCGGATGCCTGCGTCGTTGTGGGAGCGGTGCTGCTGGTGTTGAGCGGCTTGAGGGGGCCCTCGCGCGGCGTCAACGAGGAAGAGGCGCGCGACACCGTCCCCTACGACACCTCTGAGGACGACGAGCCCGCGACCTACTCCGCCCGGCCGTCGCCTGCGCACGTGCCGACGGCCCGTGAACGGAAGCGGCCGCTGGACGATTACCCTGACCTGCCACCGCTGGGTCGCGCGCAAGAGGTCGACTGAGAACCGTCGTGCTCCTGAGCGAGCGGCCACCGCGCAGGTCATGAGCTCCAGCCCCGCCTAGCGTCTAGCCAGTACGAACCGTTCCCGTCCCGCAAGGTCGAGTTCGACCCGCACAACGCTGAACCCGGCACCCTCCATCTCTCCGGCCATGATCCCGACGTTCCGTGGGTCGAGCTCCAGCGCTACGAGGGCTCCGGGGCGGGCGACGTCCAACGTCTGACGCACCAAGCGCCTTGCCACTAGGAGTCCGTCCGCCCCGGCGTAGAGGGCGTCTTCGGGCTCTGCGGACACCTCGGGCTCCACGGACCGGCGGTCGGCATCCGGCAGGTACGGAGGGTTCGAGACGATCGCTACGGCGGTGGCGGCGGCCGCGGCCACACCCGGGTCGCCCAGCAGGTCCGAACGGCGCAGCTCGATCGATAGCCCGAGGCGCTCGGCGTTCACCCGCGCCAGGCTCAGGGCCGCTGGGGACACGTCGGTGGCCCACACCTCGAGGCCCGGACGCGCGGACTTCAGCGCCAGCGCGATCGCGCCGGTGCCCGTGCCCACATCGAGGACCACGTCGCCGACCCGCGCCTCGACCGCATTCAGCTCCGCCAGCACCAGCTCCACGAGGCGCTCGGTCTCCGGCCGGGGCACCAGCACGCCAGGGCCTACTTCGAGGCGCAGGTCGAGGAACGTCGCCTCGCCCAGGACGTGCTGCAGCGGCTCCCGCCCCACCCGACGCGCCAGCAGGTCCCGGAACCGGTCCGACTGCTCGGGTGTCAACACCTGGTCGCGCCTTACCAGCTGCTCCGTCCTCTGCCAGCCGGTCACGGCCTCCAGAAGCAGCGCGGCGTCGACCTCGGGGCTATGGACGCCGGCTTCGCGAAGCCTGGCGGCCGCATGAGACAACGCCGCGCCGACGCTCGTTTCGCGTCGGCGCGGCGTGTGTGGCACTGTCCCTTCGTCGCCGTTCAGGCGGGCTTGACCACGACCCTGCGGTCGGCGCCATCTCCCGTCGACTCGGTGATGACCCCGGCCTCCTCGGCTAGCGACATGTGAACGACGCGGCGCTCCGCGGCGCTCATGGGCTCTAGCTCGACCGCGACCCCGTTGCGGCGCACCCTCGCGGCCGCAGCCAGAGCCGTGTCCCGGAGGCGGGCGTCGCGCCGGCGCTTGTAGCCGCCGACGTCTATGTTCACGCGGATCTGGCGGTCACCGTCGCGGTTGACGACGGCGTTGGTGACGTACTCGAGAGCCGAGAGCGTGCGCCCTGCCCTGCCGATGATCTTGCCGGGGTCGCCGCCGTAGACCTCGATGAACACCTCGTCCTCGGTGGCGGCGTCCACCTCGACGGCGTATCCGGGGTCGATGTTGAGCAGAAGGTTCACGAGGAACGTCTCCGCCCGCTCGACGGCGTCACCCTGCACGACGATGGCGGCGTCGTAAGCGGCCGCGTCGAACTCCTCGAGCTGTTCCGGCTCCTCGGGCTCGATCAACATGTCCTCGGGCAGGCCTTCCGAGGCCAGCTCATCCTGATCGACGTTGATGCCGATGCCCTCTAGGTACTTGTCCAGATCCGAGTCGCTCATCTGACTGGCTCGCTCATCCTAGGTTGCCTCACCTGTCGCCTCACTTGCGCTTCCCCCCGGCCAGGGCCGGCTTGGCACTCGAGGGCGCCGGACGGCCACGGTAGAGCAGCCAGTACTGGAACACCTGTACCGCCATGGACACCACATAGTAGAGCAGGACGCCCGCAGGGAAACCGAAGATGATGAAGCCGAAGACGACGTTGATGATCATCGACTGGCGCATCATCTGCGGGTTGCTGCGCGAGGAGAAGTAGGACATCGCGACCATGACGGCCACGTAGAGGATGGGCAGGATGAACGTCGGATCGCTTCTGCCCAGGTCCGAGATCCACAGGAAGCCCTCGGCGAACTCGAAGTTCATGAACACGCGCCACAGGATCAGGAACAAGGGCATCTGCACGATGATCGGCAGACAGCCGCCTGCAGGGTTCACCCCCGCCTCCCGGTAGAGTTTCATCGTCTCCTGCGTGAGCTTCTCGCGGTCTTCCTTGTACTTCGCCTGCAGCTCCTTGAGCTTGGGCTGCAGCTCCTGCATGCCGAACATGGACCGCGTCTGGGTGCTTATGAGCGGCCATATGACGGCACGGAACAGGAGCGTCAGGACGATTATCGACAGGCCCCAGCTCGGGACGTAGTCGTGGATGAACTCGAGAAGGCGCACGACGAGCAGTGACAGACGGCCGAGGATGTTCGGGTTGAACAGGCCCGGCAGGTCGAGGTAGCCCTCCTGCGTGTAGCGCACGAGCTCGTTGGGGCCCGCGTACAGGCCGGCGCCGAAGGTCGTCTCGTCCTGGCCGGCCGTGAGCGTCGTCTGCAGCACGCCGTAGTGCGGCCGCACGAACGCGCCCTCGAGCGCGGTGTCGCCGTCACCCGGCAGCAGGATCAGCGCCTGCTCGTTGTTCCGGTTGCTCTTCTGCAGCGAGACGTAAGTCGGGTTCTCGAACGGCCTCTCGCCGGGGTTGAGCGAGAAGGTGTCCGCGTACCCGACCTTGACGACCGGGTTGGCGACCCTGGCTATGCCGGGGACCGCGAACTGCAGCAGCACGTCGCCGCCGGTGGTAGCTTCCTCCCCGCCTGCGGCTGCTTCCTCACCGGCTGTGTCTTCCTCGCCGCCTTCGGTCGCGCCCTCGGCGGATGAGTCGTCGGCAACGCTATCGGAAGGCGCGTCGGCGGCCGAAGCAGCGCGCCTTACCGTCACGGTCTGCTCGGTCGTCTCGGTGACGCTGGCGACGACGACCGTGCGCTCCACGATCAGCTCGCCGATGCGGTAGCTGAACGTGCCCGTCACGGTGACGTCGTTCGTCCGTACCCACACTGCCTGGGAGTCCTGAGGCGTGAGGTACTCGCCGCCGACCAGTAGGGCCCCACCGGGAGCTACGGCGTCGTACGGGATGAGGTTGTTGCCCGTCGTGATGTTGTAGTCGTTGGGGTCCTGTCCGCGCTGCGGCTTCACGAACGCGGCCGCTATCTCGCCGGCAGGCGTGAAGAAGAAGTCGGTGCCCTTCGTGGTGACGCGCGTCAGTTCGTCGTCCTCCCACTGACAGAGGAACGACGGTTGCGCCGTGCTGCAGGTGGCAAGGACCTCGTCTACGCCCTTGAAGCTGGCCGGCTGGAAGGGACCGGACTCGATAGGCTCGCGCGCGAACGCGAAGGCGCTCACCAGTAGCACCAGCGTGGTGGCCGCGAGGCGGGTCAAGAGGTGGCGTATCAACGTGCCTCCGAGCGTGCGCCGTCGGGGCCGGAACGCCATGTCTTCACGGAGCCGCGGCCGCCGTGATGGTGATGGCCGCCCTTCGAGCTGGGAGGAACGGGGTCATGACCGCCCGGGTTGAACGGGTTGCAGCGCAGAACGCGCCACGTCGCGAGGGCCATGCCCTTGATCACGCCATGGGTCTCGACGGCCTCGAGCGCGTACTCGCTGCAGGTGGGATGGAAGCGGCAACTTGGCACCGGCTTCAGCGGCGAGAGGTACCGGCGGTACAGCCGAACGGGCGCCAGGACGATGTCCTTCGCCAGGCGGCTCACGCCGTTGCTCCCGCCCGGGCCAAAGCGGCCCGCAGGGACACCTTCAGTTCCGTGTAGGGGACGTCTGCCGCCGACGGCTTGGCGACGACGAGCGCGTCGAACGACGACTTCATGCCGCCATCCATGACGAGCGCGCGCATGGCCTCGCGCAGGCGCCGCCTGACCCGGTTGCGGACGACCGCATTGCCCACCTTACGGCTCACGACTATGGCTACCCTCACATCTCCGGTACGCGTCTCGCGCAGTCGCACGGTTAGGTGCTTGCTGCCGGAGACGCGGCCCCTTACGAGCCGCTGGAAGTCCCTCTCGGACTTCAGCGACCGTAGTACGGGGTCCGGCGTCAGCGATCGGAGACCGTCAGGCGCTTACGGCCCTTCGCCCTGCGACGGGCGAGGACGCGCCGACCGGCGGCGGTCGCCATGCGCGCACGGAAGCCGTGCGTCTTGGCACGCTTGCGGCGGTTGGGCTGGTAGGTGCGCTTCATACGAATCTGCTCCTCGTGCGACCGCCGACTGATGCGCTTGGGGCGCGTCGTCGAGAACGGGTCGCTTAAGTGTTTCGCTCTCCTTGCCCGCGCGTCTTCCGTGGCGGGCGCCATGAGACCCAGGCGGCCGCAATAGGGCCGCCAAGCCGAAGGAGCATATCACACCGCCCCGCCCTACCGCCACGAGCGGCGACCGAGCATCGTCCTAGGCGGCCAGGCGTTCAGCGAGACGCTCGGCGAGGTCGAGCAGGTCGTCGTCGCTGCCTTTCGCGCCCATGAGCTGGGCGCCGAGGGGCAGGCCGTCGTCGCCGACGCCAGCCGGCACGCTTATCGCCGGCATGCCGCCAAGGTTCGCAAGACAGGTCGCGACGTCCCCTACGTACATGGATACCGGGTCCTTGGTCTTCTCACCCAGTCGGTACGCGGTCCCGGTGGAGGTGGGGGTCAGCAGGGCGTCGACTCCCTCGAGAGCTGCTCTCAGCTCCGCTGCCAAGACGGACCTCGCGGCCAGCGCCTTGCCGTAGTAGGCGTCCCGGTACCCCGCGGAGAGCGCGAAGGTGCCCGTCAGGACCCTGCGCTTGACCTCGGGCCCGAAGAGCGCGCCCCGGGTGCCCGTGCTGACCGCCTCCTGACCGGCCCGGGTCTCGCCGACTCGCCCCCCGTACAGCGAGCCGTCGTAGCGGGCTAGGTTGCTCGCAGCCTCGGCGGTCGCGAGGAGGTAGTAGGCCGGCACGGCGTACCTGACGGCCGGAACGCTGACCTCGACGACCTCGACTCCGTCGACTTCCAGCGCCTGCTTCGCTCGCCCGAGCGCGCGAAGAGCAGCGTCGCTGAATCCCTCGCCGAGCAGCTCGGTCACGACCGCGACCCGACCAGTGCCCATCGGCACCGGTCGGATGTCCCGGCTCGTGGGATCCATGGGATCGCTACCGCGCATGGCGTGGAACGCGTCGCGCACGGTGCTCACATCACGGGCGATGAGCCCGACCTGATCCAGCGACGAGGCGTAGGACACGAGCCCGTAGCGCGACAGCGCACCGTAGGACGGCTTGAAGCCGATGACACCGCAGAACGCCGCGGGCAGGCGGACGGACCCGCCCGTGTCGCTACCCAGGGCAAGCGGGACCGCGCCCGAGGCGACGGCCGCCGCAGATCCGCCCGAGGAACCACCCGCCACCCGCCCGGCGTCCAAAGGGTTGAGCACCGGACCGAACGCCGAGTTCTCGTTGGTGGAGCCCATACCGAACTCGTCGAGGTTCGTCTTGGCCACGACGACGGCGCCGGCGGATTCGAGCCGCTCCACGACCGTCGCCGTGTAGGGAGGCACGAAACCCTCGAGCATCCTGGACGCAGCCGTGGTCGGTGCTCCCGTCACGCAGATGTTGTCTTTGACCGCAACGTGCAGGCCCACGAGCGGGAGGTCGGGGTCCACACGCTCCGCGGCGGCGGTAGCGCGTTCTTCCAGGACGGCGAGGAAGGCGTTGGTGCGGTCCTGTGCCTGCCGTACCGCCGCCAACGTGTCTTGGAGGGGTTGGCTCACGCCCGCGGAGCATACCAGCAGCCCTCCAGGCGTGTCCCATGGGGACCGCGTCCACGACGGCACGAACTACGAAAACTCAACTCGGGTTCTCACCGCCCCGCTGTTATCATCTGCCTGCATGAGCGCGGCGTTGGCTCAACTTCCGGAGGCGCATACGGCCGGGCACCACGGTGCCGAGACGGTCGTGTCGGCGGCCGGAGCCAGCGATCCCGGTCGTGTTCGCAGCCTCAACCAGGACGCCTACCACGTCGGTCGGGTGGGTGCGCACTGCCAGCTCGGTGTCGTGGCCGATGGCATGGGCGGGCACATCTCCGGCGAGCTCGCCAGCCGCCGCGCCGTGGAGGTGCTGGTCGAGACGCTGCAGGCCAGCAGAGCGAACCCGCCGGTGGCCCTTGCCCGCGCCGCGCAGGCAGCCAACGTCGAGGTCTACAACCATGCCGCGCTCCACCCCGAGCACAAGGGCATGGGCACGACGCTCACCGCCGTTCTCATCGACGACCAGGTCGGTCTGGTCGGCCATGTCGGCGACTCGCGCGCCTACCTGCTGCGCGAGGGCGAACTGCGCCGCCTGACCGACGACCACTCCTGGGTCGCAGATCGCGTCAGGCAGGGCCTCCTCTCCGAGGACGAGGCCAGCAAGCACAGGTATCGCAACGTCATCACCAACGCGATAGGCGCCACGCCCACCTTCCGCCTCGACGTGCTGCACTTCGAGGTGCAGAGCGGCGATACGCTGCTCATCGTCTCGGACGGCGTGAGCATGTTGCTCTCCGAGCCGCTGATGGCGCAGCTCATAACCGGGACCGAGCCGGACGCCGCCGTGCGCAGGCTTCTGCGCGAGGCGAACGACCGGGGCAGCCCAGACAACGTCACGGCCGTCGTGCTGAAGGTCGAGCACGTGGCGGCGAAGCCCAAGCGCTACGACCTGCCGGATAGCCCGTTGCAGGCAGCGACGATCCCTATCGGCGACACCATGTCGGGTATCAGGCAGGTCGAGGACGGCTACCCGCCCAACGGACCGGTGGCGCGCCTGAAGCGGCACCCGTGGTACCCGTACCGCGGCTGGGTGATCGGCTCCGCCGCGCTCTTCGCGCTGCTCATAGGTCTCGTGTTGTTCTGAGCCGTTCCCGGGCAGGCTTCGACGCCGGGTCCGGTCAGCGCGCTTGCGTCCGCTGATAGGCTCAACGGTATGCGACAGATCGTTTCGACCCAAGATGCGCCCGCAGCCGTTGGCCCCTACTCCCAGGCCGTGCGAACCGGTGATCTCCTCTTCACGGCCGGACAGGTCGCGCTCAGGCCGGACGGCAGCTTCGTGGGGGGCTCCGTTGCCGACCAGACGAAGCAGGTCATGGCGAACCTCGCGGCCGTGCTGAACGCGGCTGGGGCCTCGTTCGAGAACGTGGTGAAGTCGACGTGCTTCCTCACGGACATGGCCGATTTCGAGGAGTTCAACCGCGTCTACGGCAGCTACTTCACGGGCGAGCCGCCCGCCCGCAGCACTATCGCGGTGGCCGGGCTGCCCAAGGGAGCGCGCGTCGAGGTCGAACTGGTCGCCAGGTTGGGCTGACGCGCTGAAGGCGGGCCGGCTTCCGAGCCGCCCGCTAGACCGGGCGCCGGCCCCGTCAGGCGGCCGCGGGGGCGTCCCTGAGCGAGTCGAGGTCAGCCAGGAGCTGTCCTCTTGCCTCGGCGTCGACGACCTCATCTGCGAGTCGCCAGGCCTCGGCCCTATGGAACTCGGCCTGCTCCTCGTCACCGAGGAGACGGTGCGCCCTGGCCATGGCCTCGTGGGCGTACCCCAGCAGGAACGCCGGCTCCTCGCCGTCTGCGCCGTTCGTGGGGGCGTCTGGCCTCACCCCGGCAGGGATGGTGTCCGTCGCGGCGCGCGGCATGTCGGCAGCGATCGCCGTCGCCGAGATGGCGTTGAGGTCCCGTGCGGCCTCGAGGGCAAGTCGGCCGTGCGCCAAGGCGGACTCTCCGCGCCCGGCCAGGCAGTTGACGCGAGATAGCTGCCAGTGACCGATGGCCCGCTTCCCGGGTGCGAAGTCGGGCCTGCGCATCCAGTGCCATAGAGAGGCGTGGGCGGCGAGGAACATCTCCTCTTCCTCCTCGGCCGTGCGATCTGGCTTCTCCATCAGTTCCCATGTGCGGTTGAAACAGTCGACCGAGAAGTGCTCGTGCGCCGACGCCTCGTCCCGAGCGGCCTTCATGCCACCACCTCCTGCATTGCCGGATACTAGAGCGGCTCAGTGTGAGGCTGTCAAAGGCAACGACTCGCGATGTCGCACCAGAAGGGCCCCAGAGGCCTGGGGCTAGGCCGGGGCGGTCACGCCCTCCGGTAGAGGATCGCCCGCTTGACCTCTTCGATCGCCTGCGTCACGGGTATCCCGCGGGGGCAGGCCTCTGTGCAGTTGTAGGCGGTGCGACAGCGCCACACGCCGTTCATGTCGTTCATGATGTCGAGCCGCGCCGCGCTGCCTTGGTCGCGCGAGTCGAAGATGAACCGGTGGGCGTTGACGATTGCCGCCGGGCCGACGTAGCGGCCGTTCGTCCAGAAGACGGGGCAGGAGGACGTGCAAGCTGCGCACAGGATGCACTTGGTCGTCGCGTCGAAGACCTCGCGGTCCCCTGGGCTCTGCAGGCGCTCCGTCGCCGGCGGCTGGTCGTCGTTGATGAAGTATGGAAGCACGGACCGGTACGAGTCGAAGAACGGCTCCATGTCGACGATCAGGTCTTTGAGGACGGGCAGACCCGGGAGCGGCTCCACGGTGATCTTGGCTCCAAGGTCCTTGACGAGCACCTTGCATGCCAGCCGGTTGCGTCCGTTGATGAGCATGGCGTCAGAGCCACAGATCCCGTGTGCGCAGGAGCGCCGATAGGCGAGGCTGCCCGTACGCTCCCACTTGATGTCGTTGAGGACGTCCAGGACGCGCTCGTTGGGGTCGACATCCAGTTCGTGCTCCTCCCAGCGTGGCTTGTCGTCCACCTCGGGGTCGAAGCGTTTGATCCTCACCGTGATGCGCATGAGGTCGCTGGCCGCCTCTCGGACGGGCGCGCTGACGGGTGCTTGACCGGGTACGTTCTGCATGACGCTCCTAGTAGACGCGCGGCTTGGGCTCGTAACGGCCCAACGCCACGGGCTTGTAGTCGATGCGCAACCCGTCGCCGTCCTGGTGGACGAGGGTGTGCTTCAGCCAGCTGTCGTCGTCGCGCTCACGGAAGTCCTCGCGGGAGTGGGCGCCACGTGACTCGGTGCGGTTCAGCGCCGCGTGCACGAGGAAGCGGGCGTTGTCGATGAGGAAGCCGAGCTCCAAGGCCTCCATCAGCTCGGTGTTGTAGACCTTGCCGCGGTCCTCGACCCCGATGGTCGCGTAGCGCTGCCGCAGCTCCTCCAGCTTCCCTGCCTGCTCGGTCAGCGTCTCGTGGGTGCGGAACACGGACGCGTTGTCCATCATCGACTGCTGGAGCTCACTACGCAGGTGCGAGACCCTCTCGGTGCGCGGCCCGTTCAGAGCGGCGTCAACCATGGCGCGCGCCTGTTCTGCTGCGTCGCTCGGCAGCTGCTCGTGCGACGAGCCCGCTGCGAAGGCGGAGGCGTTCCTGCCGGCCCTGCGGCCGAAGACGAGCAGGTCGCCCAGGGAGTTGGTGCCCAGGCGGTTGGCTCCGTGGAGGCTCGCGCACGCCACCTCGCCCGCCGCGTAGAGGCCGGGTAGGACGGTCGATGCCCCGTCGAGGATCACGTTGGTGTCTATGGTCGTAGGTATGCCGCCCATCGCGTAGTGAGCCGTAGGCTGGACGGGGACGGGCTGTGTGAGCGGGTCTACGCCCAGGTAGATGCGAGCGAACTCGGTGATGTCCGGCAACCGCTCCTCGATGATGTGGCCGTCGATGTGCGTGAGGTCCAGGTGGATGTAGTCCTTGTTCGGACCCACGCCCCTGCCCTCGCGGATCTCGAGGTACATGGCACGGCTCACCATGTCGCGCGGCGCCAAGTCCTTGATCGTGGGGGCGTAACGCTCCATGAAGCGCTCGCCCTCCGCGTTGCGGAGGATGCCGCCCTCACCACGAGCCCCTTCGGTCAGGAGCACCCCGATCTTGTACAGGCCCGTCGGGTGGTACTGGTAGAACTCCGGGTCCTCGATAGGGATGCCACGCCGGAACGCGATGCTCATGAGATCACCCGTCAGCGCGTGTGCGTTGGACGTCACCTTGAACATGCGCCCGTTCCCGCCGGAGGCCAACACGACGGCCTTGGCGTGGAAGGTGTGTAGCTCGCCGGTGGCGAGTTCGTAGGCAACGACGCCACGGCAGGCGCCGCCTTCGATGACCAGGTCGAGGACGTGGAACTCGTTGAAGAACGTGACGTCGTCCTTTATCGACTGCTGGTAGAGGGTCTGCAGGATCATGTGGCCCGTGCGATCGGCCGCGTAGCAGGCACGCTCTACGGCGGACTTGCCGTGCTCACGAGTGTGCCCGCCGAACTTGCGCTGCGCGATCTTGCCGTTTGGCAGCCTGCTGAACGGCAGGCCCATGTGCTCCAGCTCGTAGACCGCCTCGATCACCTCGCGCGAGAAGACTTCGGCCACGTCCTGGTCGGTCAGGTAATCGCCGCCCTTGACGGTGTCGAAAGCGTGCCACTCCGGATGGTCCTCGCTGACGTTGCCGAGGGCCGCTCCCACCCCGCCTTGGGCCGCGCCCGTATGGGAACGCGTCGGGTAGAGCTTGGAGATGACGGCAACCGAGACGCCGGGGTGCTGCGCCGCGTAGCGCGCGGCCATCAGGCCCGCGCCGCCAGCACCGACCACAACGACGTCGAACCTGTGAAAACCGCTCATCTGTCCCCCAACTGACGAAGGGCCGGTGACAACTCTGGCTCGGTCACTGTCCCAGGTTCCTGACGGCCTCGCCCATCTCGTCGAACGTGAACGTCCAGAGCGCCATCACGCCCACCACGAAGATGCCCGCGGCGAGCGTGAACACGACGACCTTGACCCAGAACCTCACCTGAGGCCGTTTGAAGTAGTCGTCTATCGAGTAACGCAGCCCGTTCATGCCGTGAAGCAGGGCCAGCCCCAACAGGAACGAGTCCATGACGCGAACCGCGGGCTGCGCCAGGCGCTGCGCGACGTATTCGTAGTCGATGGTGCCAGCGTTCGTGGCGATGTTGTTGGCGAAGATATGCGCGAAGACCAGGAAGATGAGCACGAACCCGCTGATGCGCATGAAGACCCACCAGGCGAGCTCGCTGTTCGTGTGGTACGTCGCGCGTGCGTCGCGCAGTGTGCGCGGCCGAGTCACGGGGCCTGTGCGGGTGTCAGTGGCCATCTATGCGCCACCGCCCACGATCTCGGGGATGATCTTGAACAGGACCGGGATGCCGATGGCCGTGGTCACGATCAGCACGCCGTACCACATGCCCCGCTGATACTTGATGCCCCACTGCGAGAAGTCGAGGATCATTATCCGCAAGCCGTTCAAAGCGTGGTAGACGACACCGGCGATGATCAGTACCAGGCCGATCCTGAAGGGCCACTGGTGGTAGAAGAGCAGGAAGCGATTGAACGGTCCGTCAGGTCCCCACATCACGAGACTGATGTCGAAGACGTGCAGCAGCAGGTAGAGCGCGATCGCGATACCGGAGACCCGGTGAAGTAAGTACGCCCATTGGCCTTCACGGCCTCGGTACATGCTTGAACCTCCAGCGATGGCGGCGCCGTGTGTCAGGAGGGCACGCCACGCACAGGGATTCTACACCCGGGCATCAGGATGGACTTTTGCGCCTGAGCCGTGGTGGAGACACAAGCGAAGCAGCCAGGCTGCCAAAGGACCCAGGTTTCACACGGTAACCTTGCGTGATGCTGCTGGCTTTCGACTTAGACAAGACTCTCGTCACCGACGATTACACGATGCCTGACCACACCGCCGAAGCGATCATCGCTGCGAGGCGTGCCGGGCATCATGTGACGGTCCTTACGGGCAGGCCTCTCGCCTCGGCACGCGAGTTCCTCCACCGCCTGGCCATCGACAGGCCGCACGCGGTGAACCACGGTTCCACGATCCTCGCTGCCGACGGCTCGTTGCTCGTTAGGCGGCACCTGCCACCCGCCGAGGTCGCAGCGATCATCGATGCCTACCTGGACGACGTCGAGCTCGAGTTCTCGTGCGTGGTGGGCGACCGCGTTTACGTCAGGGACCCGGAGCACGAGCGTTGGACGCACGTGCACGCCCAGGGCCGGAGCGTCCAGCCCTACTCTCGCGGGCTCAGCCTGGACGCCGACAAGCTCGTCTTCCATGCGAACGGGCGCCATCCCGAGATCGAGGCCGCCCTGGTCGCCAGTCACCCTCACCTGGTGCGCTACGCATGGGCGGACGACTGGTTCGAGATCGTCCCCACGGGCGGCGACAAGGGTTCGGCGCTCGAGCACATAGCTGCCATACTCGAGGTCGCACGTGAGGACGTAGTGGCCTTCGGCGATGGGCTCAACGACGTGAGCATGCTTCAGTGGGCCGGCAGGGCCGTCGCCGTCGGAGACGTGCACCCCGACGCCCTGGCAGCCGCCGACGAGCATGTGCGATCACCCGAAGAGGGCGGCGTGGCGGCCTGGCTCGAGGAGAACGCGCTCTAGGCCCGCCTCCGTACGCGGACAGCGAGCGCGACCGCCGTACCCCGAGCGGTCCTGAACTCCTGAACACTTCCGACTTACAGCCGCGGTGGACGAGCCGTCGCTTACGTCTTCAGCCGATCGCCTGCATGAACTCCTGGCGAGTGCGCGCGTCGTTGCGGAAGATGCCTCGCATGGCACTGGTCACCGTCATGGAGCCCTGCTTCTCGACGCCTCGCATCATCATGCAGAGGTGACTGGCGCGGGTGACGACGGCGACGCCCTGGGGCTGGAGGATCTCCTCGAGGGCGTCAGCGATCTGTGACGTCATGCGTTCCTGGACCTGCATCCGACGGGCGAAGACGTCGATCACTCGGGCGAACTTGGACAGCCCGAGGATCTTGTCTCCAGGGACGTAGCCGATTGACGCCGTCCCGAAGAAGGGCAACATGTGGTGCTCACAGAGGGAGTAGAACTCGATGCCGGTGAGGACCACCATCTCGGAGCTCTCGGCCTGGAAGAGGGCTCCGTTTATCACCGTCCGAGGGTCCATGCTGTAGCCACTGGTAAGGAACCGAAGCGACCGCTCGACACGCTGGGGCGTCTTAAGCATGCCCTCGCGCGTGACATCCTCGCCCAGCCCGGTCAGTAGGTCAGCGACCACGGGCTCGAGGCTGGTTTCCCCGACCTCGTCGAAGTCGTCCGCCCTTCTCATGCCAACGGCAGCTTCGCTCATGTGGCGGTAATGCTAGCCCACGCTCTGGGCCGCAGGTGCTTCCGAAGAACGCGCCCGACTGGGGCTAGACTCTCTCGGTGCGACTAGACCGTTTGGACGCCTACCTGACACGCTTCGAGGCCACCGTGGCAGAGGTCGAAACCGACGCGAGAGGAACGTGGCTGCGTCTCGACCGCTCCGCCTTCTACCCCACCGCGGGCGGTCAGCCGAACGACGAGGGCGAGCTGGCCGGAGCAAGGGTGCGGGCCGTCGAGTCGCGTGGATCCGAGGTCTGGCACATGCTCGGCGAGGGACCCGTCCCCGCGGTAGGCGACACGGTCATCGGCCTGATCGACTGGGAGCGCCGCCACACGCACATGCAGCGCCATAGCGCCGAGCATCTGCTCGCGCAAGCGTTCGTGCGGGTGGGCGCCGCTCGCGGGGTGACGGACGGCGGCATCCCCGGCTTCCACACCAGGTCGGTGAGCATGCGCAGCGCGGACTGCACGATCGACCTCACGGGGAGCCCGGACGACGAGGCGTTGGCCGAGGCCGAGCTCGAGGTCAACCGGGCGGCCAGGCGCTCCATGCCGGTGCTCACCTTCGAGGTCGACGATGCCCGCCTCGGCGACTACCGGCTGCGGCGACCCGCGCAGGTCAGCGGACTCGTGAGGCTGGTGGCGATGGGTGACTACGACATCGTCGCGTGCGGCGGCACTCACGTCAGTAACACGGCCGAAGTGCTGCCCGTGAAGGTCCTTGGCGCGGAGAGCGTCCGCGGCGGGTTGACGCGGGTGACGTTCCGAGCAGGGAACGAGGCGCTTCACGACTACGCCGCCAAGCACGCGGTCCTACGAGAGGTGTCGCCTCTTCTCAGCGCGCCGATCGTCGAGGTCCCCGCCCGGGTCCGCGCGCTCATGGACCGCGTCTCCGAGGTGGAGTCGACTCTGATCGCCGCGTTCAAGCATGATGCCGAGCGACTGGCGGAGCGCCTGCTTGACGAGGCCGGGACGTCCCCGCAGGGCCGACCGCGGCTCGTGGTCAGCGCATTGGCCGAGGAGCAGGCAGAGCTCTTCGAGCCACTCCTCGAACGACTCCAGCGTGAGCCGGGGTGCGTGGCCCTACTGGGTGTCCGAGCCGGAACGGGAGCGCGCCTCGCGTTCCTCGCCGGCCCCGACACCGAAGTGGACGTTCGGCCAGCGCTGCAGACCGCCCTGACCCATTCGGGGGGTCGAGGCGGCGGGCGACCCGATCGAGCTCAGGGCGCGCTGAGCGACGGCATGGCGCTGGAGGCCGCGCTGGCGGCGGCAGCCGAGGCCCTGAAACCTTAGTACCTACGCCTCTCATTGAGCTGTGGCCTAGCCTGGACCTCGCATATCGTGATGTTGCGTGCCGGTTCGCCGCCACGCGCTGGGAGGTAGGAGATGGCAGCCACCGCCACCAAGGAGCGGCTATTCAAGACCAAGATCGATATCCCGGAGAAGAACAGGGAGGCTCTGGTGGAGGTGGTCAACCAGTGCCTGGCGGACACGTTCGACCTCTACTCGGCGGCCAAGCAGGCGCACTGGAACGTCAAAGGCATCGAGTTCCATCAGCTCCACGAGCTGTTCGACGAGGTGGCGGACGCGCTGTTCCCGTTCGTCGACATGTTCGCGGAGCGTGCCACCACCTTGGGTGGCGTCGCGATGGGCACCGTGCGCATGGCTGCCAAGGCCTCGCGGGTCAAGGAGTACCCGGCCGACCTGAGTAAGGGCAAGGACCACCTGGAGGCCGTGCGGGACAGGCTCGCCGAGTACTGCGGTAGCCTCAGGCAGGCGATCCAGGCGGCATCCGACCAGGAGGACCCGACGACAGAGGACCTCGTGACCGAGGTTTCACGCGTCGCGGACCTACAGCTGTACTTCGTGGAATCACACCTGCAGGGCTGAGCAGTTCACGTAGTCATCCGCCTTCGGGCACCGGCTCGGGCCTTACGACGCTCGGGCCGGGCCCGTCTCCTTGGCCGGCCTCCGTTTCACGCCTCGGCACCGCCCCCGAACTCGTCCCGCAGCGCGCTCTGCTCCAACACGTGCTCGGCTACGAACACCGGCGCCTTGACTCGCACGGCCAGAGCCAACGCATCAGACGGCCTGGCGTCCACGTCGAACCGCACGCCCGCACGCTCCAGTACCAGCATCGAGTAGTAGGTCCCCTCAACGAGGTCGGTTACCTCGACGCGGGCGACCTCCACCCCCAACAGTTCGAGCACTGACACGAACAGGTCGTGGGTCAGCGGTCGCTCGAGCTTCTCACCGCCACGGCCCGCCGCGATCGAGATGGCCTGCATAGCGTCTATGGCGATCGGGAGGATCTCTCCGCCCTCGCTCTTCAGGAGTGCGAGGAACTGGTTCTCGTCACCTGAGACGGCGATCTCCTCCAGCTCCACCTTCACCATGGCGGCATGATAGCCCGGGCACTTGGGTACACTCTGAGCCCATGGAAGGGCCCGTCGTCGGCCTCGAGGTCCACTTAGCCCTGAGAACACAGACGAAGCTCTTCTGCGGCTGTGCCCTAGGGGATGTTGACGTTGCCCCCAACGAGGCCGTGTGCCCGGTCTGCCTCGGCCTGCCAGGCACGCTCCCAGCGTTGAACGAGGAAGCCCTGGATCTTGCCGTCACCTTCGCGCTCGCTCTGGGGGCGGACGTGGCTCCGGCGGCCGTGTTCGATAGGAAGCACTACTTCTACCCGGACTCCCCAAAGAACTACCAGATCAGCCAACATTCCAGTCCCGTCGGTCGCGGCGGGTCCGTGCTGTTGCCCAGCGGCAAAACGGTGCGGATCGCCCATTGCCACCTGGAGGAGGACGCCGGCAGACTCGTCCACCCTCCGTACGCCGACCACTCGCTCGTCGACTTGGACCGGGCGGGCACACCCCTCATCGAGCTCGTGACCGAGCCGGACATCGCCTCACCGGAGGAGGCGCGGGAGTTCCTCGAGGAGGTACAAGCGATAGCGCGTGCGAGCGGCGTCTCGGACGCTGCGCCGGAAGAAGGGAAGCTGCGTGCCGACGTGAACGTGTCTGTGCGCGGCGAACGTGGTGAGCTGGGCACCAAGGTCGAGGTCAAGAACCTCAACTCGTTCCGCAGCGTCCAGACCGCCATCTCGTTCGAGGCCAAGCGCCAACGACAGGTCCTCGAAGAGGGCAAGCCCGTCAGGCAGGAGACACGCGGCTTCAACGAGGGCGGTCAACGCACCTACACCCTGCGCGTCAAGGAAGGGACCGAGGACTACCGCTACCTGCCCGATCCCGACATCCCCGCGGTCTCGCTGAGTGACCGTAGGGCGCGTATCGCCGCTTCGATGCCCGAGCTGCCCGCGGCACGGGCCTCGCGCTACCGAGAGCTGGGGCTGCGGGATGAGGGCGCGCGCATCATCGCCTACGACGTCGATATGGCCGCGCTGTTCGACGAGGCGCTGAGCCACGCTCCGGAGCACGCACAGGCACTGGCCAACTGGCTGACCGCCGAGGTGGTCGGCCTGCTGGCCGCAGACGGCCGCTCCCTCTCGGGAACGCGGATCCCAGCCGGCGGCCTGGCCAAGCTCGTCGAGATGGTGGAGGACGGGCGGCTCTCCGGTAGGGCGGCGAAGGAGCTCCTGCCGGAGGTCATCACCGGCTCTGACCCTCAGGAGCTCGTTTCAGCACGCGGCCTCGAGCAAGTGAGCGACGAGTCGGCGCTCCTGGCGGTCGTCGACGACGTACTGGCGGCCAACCCGCAACTCGTGGAAAGAGTGAAGGTCAACCCCAAGGCGCTGAACGCACTTCTCGGTGAGGTCATGCGCGCGACGCGCGGCACCGCAAAGGCGGACGTCGTCAGGAGCCTGCTCGAGCGACGTTTGGACGCCTGAACCGCGCGAGCGGCATCCCGTCACCGTCCAGGGGTCCGGAGGCGGCTACCCTGTAGGACCTCGAAGTGGGACCTCGAACCGCAGTGCGCGTCAGGCGCGCGTGTGCAGCACCGCCAACGCAGGAGGGTACGTGAGCGAACGAGATACCGAACGCGATCCGAGGCGCAGAAGGGCACTCGCCTTCTTGGCCGCCTCCGTGGTGTGGCTGTTCGCATGCTCGACGCCGGGCGGGCAGGTGACCCCGGTGTCCGAAGTCCAAGCGACGTCTGTGGCCGGAGGCGTCCTGGTCGAGTGGATAGGCGGAGACGGTGCGACCGGCTTCGTCGTCTATCGCTCGAGCGAGGACACCGAGACCGAGGAACTGGCGACGGTGGCCGGCGACCGGCGCTCCTACGCCGACTACGCGGTGCAGCCTGACGGTGCGTACAGGTACGCGGTCGCCCCCGTGGGCCCGGGCGCACCAACTGAGCCTGTATGGCAGTCCTCGGACGAGCCCGTCTCGCCTTCCGAGGGCGTGATGCTCAGCGTGCTCCTCGATGGCGCCGGCACCGTTGTGGTCGAGGGCGCGGCCGCGCCGGTCTCGTGCACCGAGGACTGCCTTGTCGGATTCGAACCCGGCTCCCAGGCGGTACTGACAGGGGTGGGCGACGGCCTCTCGTTCGCGGGGTTCTCCTCGCCGTGCCCGCCCACCGCGACGTGCGCTCTCGATATGAACGACGACCACGAGGTCAGCGCCCTATTCCGGTCACACGTGCTGCGACTGACCCTCGACGGCGGGGCCGCCACCCGCGCGACGGCCTCTCCGACTGACGACCGCGGCGTCGACCAGTGCGTCATCGAGCCGGGCAACGACTGCCTGCTCGGCTACACCTACACCGGCGGTCCCACCTTGAAGGTCAGCTTGAACGCCACAGTCACGCAGCCGGGCGGCACGTTCGTGGGTTTCGGCGGCGCCTGCGATGAGCCGCAGGGCAGCTTCTGCGTCGTGGACGTCACCGGAGCGACCGAGGTCATCGTCCGCGCCGCCGTCCCCCCAACCGCGAACCCCGACGCGTACCTCGCGCCGCAGGGCGGGGCGCTGAGCGTGGAGGCACCGGGCGTGTTGGCGAACGACGAGGCGTCCGGCGATGTCTCAGCCCAGTTGGTGAACTTCCAGGGTCCGGGCGAGCTGTCCCTCGAGGCCGACGGCTCGTTCACGTTCCAGACGGCGGGCGAGAGCCTGGAGACCGCGACCTTCACATACAGGGTGGTCGGGGAGTTCGACCTGGTGAGCGAGCCCGCGACGGTCAGCATCGAAGTCGCGCCCAGACCGATCGCCGTCGCCGACTCGTACACAGTCAACGAGGACGAGACCCTCGAGGTGGCGGCTCCCGGTGTACTCGGCAACGACCAGAACGCCGGCGGTGGCTCCGTGGAGGTCGTGTCCGGCCCCACGGCGGGTGACCTTGACCTGAGCTCGAACGGCGGGTTCACGTACACGCCGCCTCAGGACTTCAACGGGCAATCCCAGTTCACCTACCGCGTGCTGGGCGACCTTGAAATGGTCAGCGAACCCGCCACCGTCACGATCGACGTGACCCCTGTCAACGACCCGCCGAGCTTCACGCTGTCCCAGACGGAGGTCGTGACGACGATACTGGCGGGAGAAAGCAAGCCTGGGTTCGCGACCGCGATCTCGCCGGGAGGCGAACCGTACGAAGCAAGCCAGTCGGTCTCCTTCGATGTCACTCGTCTGCCAGGCGGCGGCAACCCGAACTTCATAGTTGCCCCAGCGATCAGCTCGACGGGCACCCTTGTTTACCAGGCTGGACTGCAAACCGGAACTTGGACTTACCAGGTCGTGGCCAGGGACGACGGATCGGGCGACAACACGTCAGAGGCACAGACCTTCACGATCACCGTCGTATCCGGAAGCGGCGGAGGCCCAGGGGGCCCCGATAGTCCGCGTGGCCCGGGTCCCGACCACGACGACGACGACGATGACGACGACCTGACGAGTCCCTGAGGCTCGTCAGGCACGTCATCACCGGCGACTACCGACAGCTGGCCGGCCCGTCCAACGTTCCGCTCAGCCAGGACTGCCAGGTGGACCCTGCGGACCCTGCGGACCCTGGGGTCCGGGAGGTCCCTCTGGCCCCGCAGGTCCGGACGGCCCTTCTGGACCTTCTGGGCCTGGCGGTCCTGCCGGGCCGGCTGGTCCGGCCGGACCTACGGGTCCCGGCGGGCCGGCTGGGCCCTGCGGTCCGGGCACACCGCGGCAGTCGAAGAGATCGACACTACCGTCACCGTTCGTGTCCTCTTCAGCGCCGGCCACGCCGTCCCGGTTCACGTCCCAGCAGGCGTCTCCATCGGCACCGGCGGGGCCGGTCTCACCTGGCGGCCCGACTGGTCCCTGTGGTCCCGACTCTCCGGTCGGCCCGGGCTCTCCTCTGGGACCCGGTAACCCGATGGGACCTCGTTCGCCCCGGGGCCCCGGCGGCCCTTCCGCACCGGCGGGGCCGGTCTCGCCTGTCGGGCCCGGCGGCCCTACGGGACCCTGAGGGCCGACGAACTCGCCTGCCTCCATAGCGGCCAGGACCTGCTCCAGCTGCCCACCGAACGAGTCGACGCGCTCGTAGAGCCGCGCCTCGCCACACTCGATCTTCGCCATGGACAGCGCCAGAGCCCGCTCGAGCAGCATCGCCGTCTGGTAACCCGTCAGGAAACCGTCGCCGCTGAACTCACCATCCGGGAACGCCGCTCCAACGCCGAGCGTCGCGACCCGAGCCACCGCATCGGCGGCCCAATGCCCCTCCGGCACATCCGTGAACGCGAAGTCGTCTGTGCCCGCAACGAGCTGGTCGGGGCACCCCGTCGCCGCGTCTACCTGCGAGAGCATGCGGTCCACCAGGATCGCGGCCTGGTAACCGGTAAGCGTGCCCTCTCCGAGGAACGAGCCGTCAGGGAACGTGACATCCACGCCGCCTTCGCTCAGCCCTTGGACGGCGGCCCGACCCCACTGGTCGTCTCCGCCCTGCGTGAGGCCGAAAGCGGCAAGCAGCACGACGATAGAGGTAGGCAGGAGTCGCCTCGCGGTCGCTGGCGCTCTTCTGGGTCGAGGCATGCTCCACAGTAGTAGAAACGGCGCGCAGCCTGATGACAAGCCGCGCGCCGGACGCTAGCTCCAACCGTGCCTCAGCCGCCGCCCGCGAAGTCCTCCCTCGGCAGCGGCAGGATCACGTAGTCGACCCCGGATGGGAGGGTACCGGCGGTGCACGTGGGAAGACTGTCCGCCCCTACGCGTAAGACCGTGTTTCGTAGGTCGGTGCTCGTCGTGCCGAGCTGCCCCATCAATCCGGGCGTAGGGCAATCGCACTCGCCCGGCGGGCCCTGGTCACCCTGTGGACCTTGAGGACCAGTCGCGCCCTGCGGACCCGGCGCACCATCTTGCCCATCCTCACCAGGCGGGCCCTGCTCGCCTTGAGGACCCTGCGGACCCGGCGCACCATCTTGCCCATCCTCACCAGGCGGGCCCTGTTCACCCTGCGGACCTTCAGGACCAGTCTCGCCCTGCGGTCCAGGAGGCCCCTGCGGCCCGGTCTCCCCCTGCGGCCCGGCGGGTCCCTGCTCCCCCTGAGGACCCGGCGGACCGGTCGGACCGCGAGCACCAGGCATGCCTTGCGGGCCTTGTGGGCCGGCATCGCCGTCTTGGCCGGGAGGACCCGCGGGGCCGGGTTGGCCATCGACACCGGGAGGACCTTCAGGTCCCGGTGGGCCCATGGGGCCGGCCGGACCGACGCAGTCCTCGGCGTTCCACTGTCCGTCCTGGTTCACGTCTTCTATCGGATTAGGCGTGCCATCTCCGTTCGTGTCCCAGCACGCCTGGCCGGGCGCTCCGGCAGGGCCGACCTCGCCCGCGGGCCCTACTGGGCCGGCCGGGCCCATCGGTCCGGCGGGGCCGGCTGGACCTGCCGGTCCCACGTCTCCAGGAGGTCCGACCGCTCCGGCTGGGCCCTCCGGTCCG
>DASRWD010000074.1:0-6000 GCA_035654755.1 Trueperaceae bacterium | reverse complement strand
GCTGCCCATCCGAGGTATCGGCTCCCTCGACGATGGACTGTGGCAGTGGGCCAGGCACTTGATCCTGCCCGCCGTGACCCTCGGTACATCGCTCGCTGCGCTGCTTACGCGGTTGACGAGGAACACGATGCTCGACGTCCTGGGCGAAGACTACGTCCGCACGGCTCGCTCGAAGGGTGCGCGGACACGAACGGTCCTGTACCGGCATGCCCTCAGGAACGCGCTTCTGCCGATAGTCACGACTGCCGGCCTGCAGTTCGGAGCGCTGCTCGGGGGAGCGATAATCATCGAGACGATCTTCTCCTGGCCGGGCCTCGGACTGCTTTCGATAAATGCGATCAGGCAGCGCGACCTGCCCACGATGCAGGGCTCGGTGCTCGTGTTCGCCGCATGCTTCATGGTCGTCACGCTGATAACCGACCTGTTGTACGCGGCGATAAATCCACGGATCCGCTATGGCTGACGCCACGGCACTCGCCGCGCCTGAAGCGGCGGCTCAGGCGGGTCGGGGGCGCCGCGTCCTCGCGTCATTCGCCCGCAACAGGCTGGCGGTCGCCGGCGTGATCGTGTTGGCCATCGTGATGATCTCGGCCCTACTCGCGCCGTGGGTGTCGCCGTACGACCCTCTCAAGATGGACTTGGTGAACCCCTACGCGCCGCCCGGCAGTCCGGGGCATGCGCTGGGCACCGACAACTTCGGGCGGGACATCCTCGCCCGGCTCATACACGGTTCGCGGATCTCGCTGCTCATCGGCGTCGTCGTGGTGTCGATAGCGGCCTCGTTCGGCACGGTCCTGGGGCTGCTGGCTGGTTACCTGGGCGGCTGGGTAGACGAGGTCGTAATGCGGGCGGTGGAGATCTTCTACGCGTTCCCGTTCCTCGTCCTGGCGATAGCGGTCATCGCCGTGTTCGGCCCCAGCATCTTCAACGTCATGTGGGTGCTAGGACTGGTCTCCTGGCCCCTCTACGCCAGGCTCGTACGGGCACAGGTGCTGGCCCTCCACGACGTGGAGTACGTAGAGGCGGCCAGGGCGTCCGGCATGAGCCGTAGCCGAGTGATGTTCCGACACGTCCTTCCGAACGTGCTGACGCCCGTCATCGTCACGGCCACGTTCGGCATCCCGCAGGCGATCCTGGCCAGCGCGGCGCTCGGCTTCCTCGGCCTGGGCGTCCAGCCACCCACGCCCGAGTGGGGCGTCATGATCGCAGAGGGTAAGGACTTCATCCGCCGAGCCCCCAACCTCATCACCTGGCCAGGATTGGCGATCATGACAGTGGTGCTGGGCTTCAACTTCGTGGGCGACGGCCTACGAGACGCTCTGGACCCGCGCAACAAGGGAGGCTGAACCGTGCAGATGGACATGGAGGCGGCACTGGCCCGCGTCCCGGACTACGACCGCTTCTTCACCTTCGACGAGATGCTCGCTCGTACACGGGCGGTTGCCGAGACACGACCGGACGTCGCGACTCTCACGCAGCTTGGCGAGTCGACGGAGGGCCGACCGATCGAGATGCTGCGTATCGGGGATGGCCCGCAACGCCTACTTCTGTACGCGCTGCCTCACCCCAACGAGCCGATCGGCGCGATGCTGATCCAGTTCCTACTCGACGAGCTGATCGAGAACGACGAGCTGAGGCGCGGTCGCTCCTGGTACCTGCTGCCTTGTGTGGACCCGGACGGAACTGTGCTCAATGAGGGGTGGTTCGGCGGGCCGTTCACTCTCCGGAACTACGCCCGCGAGTTCTACAGGCCGCGCAGCGTGGAGCAGGTCGAGTGGACGTTCCCCATCGAGTACAAGACTTTCATGTTCCGAAACCCGATTCCCGAGACGCAGGCGTTGATGAAGGCCCTGGAGACGGTGCGGCCACATTTCGTCTACTCGTTGCACAACGCCGGCTTCGGGGGCGTCTATTACTACATCAGTCACGACGTGCCGAAAGCGTACGAGCAGCTTCACGACATACCTCGTTCTCGCGGTCTTTTCATGTCCCTCGGCGAGCCCGAGATGCCGTGGGCCGTCGAGCTGCATCCGGCCGTCTACGAGACACCCCTGATCACAGCGGCCTACGACCACTTCGAGAAGTTCGGTCCCCCGGGCAAGGACCCGGCGGAGATGCTGCAGGGCGGCGCCGGCAGCTTCGACTACATGCGCTCGATCGGGCTCGAGGAAACCTTGACGTTGGTCACAGAGCTGCCCTACTTCCAGTCTCCTGTCATACAGGACACAAGCCCGTCGGGCATGACGCGCAAAGAGGTGGTCCTAGCGGGCGCCGACAGGACCGAAGTGATGGCAGACGCGTTGGAGGGCATCCTGGAGAGGGTTCGCCCCCACGTAGACCCTGACGAGAAGTTCTTCCGGACGGTGAACGCGTTCGCCGGGTACTACCGGAACCACATCACGACAACTCGTCGCTGGGCGGAGACCGCCGAAGGGATGGACGAGCCCGCGAGCGTCGCGCAGCGCGCGGACGAGCTGTACATCGGTACCTTCTACAGGCTGCTGATCGCCAGCATGTTGCCGCGGTCGATAAGGGCCCACCTCGAGACCGGCGAGAATTCCGAGCTGAGCAGCGCTCTCGCCGACCTCGAGAAGCACCTGGAGACCTGGATGACCGAGGTCGAGACGAACCTCGACAGCTCTCCGATTCCCATCAAACGTCTCCTCGAGGTGCAGTACGGCGCCATGCTCGCGGTGCTGGAGAGTGGCCTGGTGGCTGCGGAGGACTGATCACGTCACGCACTTGACAGGACAGGCAGACGCGCCTACACTTCCCGCACATAGTTAGTAAAACTTATTTACTAGCCCGGAGAACGGTGCGAAGCAAGACGGGCTAGGTGCAGGAGGTGAGCTGACCCGTAACGACGACGACGAACCGGTCGCCCGAAGCACTCGCACTTACCGTGCTTCGGAACGTAGCGGCGCCCGCGAGACCGGGACCGCCAAGCGAGTTGGAGGAACGATGAAGAGAAGGCTCCTGCTAGCAGCCTGCACGCTGGGCCTCATCGGCATGATGTCGATGGCAACTGCGCAGCGCACGCTCGAGATCTACATCACCGGCCTCACAGAGGACACGATGACCTGGTTCCAGGAGGAGGCGTTCCCGGCCTTCCAGGAACAGCACCCCGACGTGCAGCTGGAGATCCTCACAGGCGGATGGGGCGACTTCGATGCCGCCGTGGCCGGTTGGATCACCACGGGGTCCGGACCGGACATCGTGTACCTGGGCTCCGAGTACGCCGCGCAGTACGGTCCACTGCTCGCCAACCTCGACCCGCAGCTCGCGGACTGGGACGGCCTTTCGGCGTTCCTGCCCGCCGCGCTTGACGTCGCTACCTACGACGGGCACCTCGTCGGCTTGCCGCTGCTCATGAGCCCGCGGCCGATCTTCTACCGCACGGACCTGGCGGCAGACGCATCTGCCGTCCCACCGACGACCTTCGATGAGGCACTCGCCTTCGTTCAGGCCAACTCGAGCGTGGCCGACGGCGCCATGACCCAGATGGGCTTCATGGACATCGGCTCTGCCCTGTTCGACGCGCAGGAGTTCATCGGCTACCTGTGGAGCGCCGGCGGCGAGCTGTACCACGAGGACGGCAGCAGCGCGTTCGACAGCCCCGAGACGGCAGAGGCCCTCCAGTTCATGTACGACAGGCGCCGCGCCGTCATGCCCTCCGAGATGACCGCGGGCCTGCCGCCCATCGAGGGATGGCCCATCGCCTCCAACCTGGTCGTCAGCGGGATCTTCCCGATGTGGAACATGCCGCCGACCAGCGACCCGCTGTGGCAGTCCATCGAGCTTGGACCCTACCCGGCCGGCGCCGGCGGCGAGCCGCTGATCCAGGTCTTCACCGACTGGCTCTCGGTACCTGCCTACGTGGAAGACGTGGAGCTGGCGACCGAGTTCCTCAAGTTCATAACGAGCCGGGAGAACGCCATCGCTCTCAGCCAGGTCGCAGGGTTCACCCCCACCCGCACCGATGCGTGGGACGAACTGCGGGCAGACCCCGTCTGGAGTGAGATGCTCGATATGGCCGTCGACTACGGTCGCGCCTTCTCGGATATCCGCGCCAGCGCGGAGCTGAGGCCCCTGATCGTCGAGCAGGTCATGCTGTACATGACCGACCAGCAGAGCCTGGAGGACACGCAGACCTTCCTCAAGGAGGAGTACGACGCCATCCTCGAGGACATGGGTTACCTCTGAGCAGCTAGCCGATGGTCGCCGGTGTCCGCGGGGGGCGGGCCCGGCGACCGCCCTAGGCGGCCCCCGCAGTGCGGCCGTCGTAAGTGGCCCCTTCCGAGCGCTGGCTTAAGGCCGGTTCACGGAGATCCGATTCACACAGGAAGGACGAGATGGACGCGGCCGTCGCTGCCCGGCTTCACAACCTCTACTGGTCGGTCGGCACCGTCGCGTTCATCATCGTGGGGAGCGCGGGTGTCGGGTACCTCGCCCGGTTCATCGCCCGCGTGCGTGGCGCCAGCTCCACGCTCCAGCGCCGAACCTTCTGGGGCTACGCCATGGCGTCGCCCTGGATCCTCGGCTTCCTGATCTTCGTGTTGGGGCCGTCTGTAGCCTCGCTCTATTACTCGTTCACCGACTACCGCCTGGGCCGGCCGCTCGAGTGGATCGGCCTCGACAATTATCAGACCCTCCTTGCGGGCGCGGGCGCGCACGGCCGCAGGTTCATGCAGGCGATGGCGAACTCCTTCTACTACGCCGTCGTCGGCGTGCCGCTGCAGATCGTGACGGCGTTGCTCATGGCGATGTTGTTGGCCAGGCCCGTTCCCGGCATGAGCATCTTCAGGCTCATCTTCTATGTGCCCGTGATACTCGCCGGCGGGCCCGCGATCCTGCTTGCCTGGCGCTACATGCTCGCCAGCAACGGTGGGTTCATCAACGTCAGCCTCCAGTCCGCCACGCAGTCGGTGCCTGGCTTCGACACCGTCTACCGCGGCTTCATCTATCTGACCGAATCGTTCAACGCGTTCTACTCCGCGGCGTCTCGCGGCGATCCCGTCGGCCCCCTCATGTACGCGTTCCCGGCCGCACTGCTTGCAGGCCTGTGCGTCGCCTTCGCGCTCCTGCCGCGCGACAGCGCCAGGCGCATGGCTCGGACGGTACTGGAGATCACCCTCGGATTGCTCGCCGTGGTCGTGCTGCGCTTGGCGATCATCGGGGAGTTGCAGGTTCTCTCGCCCCTGAGGCTGGGCTGGGACAGGCTCCGCACCTGGTTCGAGCTGGCCACCTTCCGGTCGTCGTTGCGCTCGCCCGGCGAACTGGATTACCTGACCAACGGCTACTCGGCCCACGCACCCTCGCCGTTGTGGCTGTTGGTGGTACTGGCTGTCGTTGCTGCGCTGCTCTTAAGCGGTCGAGTGCGTGGTGAGCTCGCCCGCTGGCTACCGGGTGTCGTGGCCGTGTTCGCCGGGCTGCTCGTCGTGGGCTCCTCGCTGGACGGGGCCCTCTACTTCAGGGCGTTCGACGTGGCCGCTTCCGAGACTGGCCAAGTTCACCACCACTTCGCGCTCTTCCGTCAGGTCAGCGCTTCCTGGCCGGGGCCAAACCGGGTGCCCCTGTGGCTCTCCAACGAGCTGTGGTCGAAGCCCTCGCTCGTCCTCATCACCGTATGGAGCAGCGGTGCCGCCATGCTCATCTTCCTCGCCGCTCTGAAGGGCGTGCCGCGCGTGCTCTACGAGGCCGCCGAGGTGGACGGCGCTGGGTCATGGCAGCGCTTCTGGCGCGTCACCTTGCCGCTCATCACGCCGGCGCTCTTCTACAACGTCGTCATCGGGCTCATCGCCGCCCTGCAGACGTTCGAGGCCGTCTATCTGATCCAGACGCAGCAGACGGAGCAGAGCCTTTCGTCCGCCGCCTACTTCCTGTTCGTGCGGACTTTCAATCAGCTCGAGATCGGCCAGGGCGCCGCCGCGAGCTGGATCCTAGCGGTGATCATCGTGATGCTGACGGCGGCCCAGTTCCGTTACAGCAGGTGGGTGCACT
>DASRWD010000073.1:0-9503 GCA_035654755.1 Trueperaceae bacterium | reverse complement strand
GGGCGAAGAGTTGGTCGAACAGCTCGTCGGGGATGGTCAGAGGCGGAGTTAGGCGTACTACGTGGTTGCCGTTGTCCGAGTAACAGGCGTGCACACCTGCCTCCTGCATGGCTCTCAGAGCCAGGAACGACGTGAGCGCTTCCACGGCCTCCGCCGGTACGCCCGGCACCTTGAAACCCAGGATCGGCTTGAGGGTGAAGGCGAACAACATGCCTGCGCCCCGCGCCTCGGCCAGCAGGTTGGGATAGCTCTCTACCGTGCGCCGCATGCGTTCCAGTCCCCGGTCGCCCAGCTGTCTTGCCCTGAGATCGAGTCGCTGCTCGACGAGGATCTCCAGAGACCGCATGGCGACTGCCGAAGCCAGACTGCCTCCGCCGAACGTGTTGGAATGCCGCTTCGACGCCGTGCCGGGCAGCAGCGCGCGGTAGATCTCGTTCCTGGCGAGCGTCGCCCCTACGGGGACCATGGCCCCGCCCAGCGGCTTGGCGAGCGTGACTATGTCGGGTACCAACCCATCCGCGACGCTGGCGAACCAGTGACCCGTCCGGCCAAGGCCGGTCTGCACCTCGTCGGCGATGACCGGTATGCCGTGACGGCCGGCCAACCGGCCCAGCTCGGCAAGGAAGCCGGGCGGCGGCCGGAAGACGCCGCCCTCGCCGAGCACGGGTTCCACGACGATCGCGGCGATCTCGTTTGCTTGGTCGTCGAGCACGTCGGCGACGGCCTGGGCATCGCCATACGGCAGCGTGACCACGTCGCGCAGCGGTCTGAAGGGCGCCTGATAGCCCTCGTTCGGCGTCAGCGCCAAGGCGCCCAGCGTCTTGCCGTGATACGCGCGTTGGAAGTTGACGAAGCGCTTGGCCTTGGGACGGTACGCCAGTGCCATCTTCATCGCCGTCTCGACGGCTTCGGCGCCGGAGTTCGTGAGGAACACGCGGCTGCTCGCGTGGTCGGGAGCGACAGAGGCGAGCAAGGCGACGAGGTTCGCGCTCAGAGCGGCCCGCCACTCGCTGGCGCTCTGCTGGGGGAAGGCGAGTTGGCGGTTGGATCCAAGGAAGGCGTTGACGAAGTCTTTGAGCAGCGGATGGCCTTCGCCGAACGGCACGGCGGCGTAGCCGCCCGCGTGTATGAGGGTGTCGCCGCCTGGCGTCTTGAGCTCCCACGGTGATACGACCTCGAACGGACCGACCATGCCAAGGAGCTTCAGCAGCGCGAACGCGTCGCCGTTGCCGTAGCGCACCTCAAGGTCGACGACGTCATCGGGCCGCAGATCACCCGCCAGCAGCTCATGCGTGCCTATCGGCAGCCGTGGTGCGGCGTCGTTCTGGCGCTCCGGGTCTCTGGTTCCTACGCGGCTCACTGAAGCGGAGCGGATGCGCTGTTGCCCGCGCCGTCCTCCACGACGACCTGGGCGCCCTCGGTGTTCTGGACGAGAACTGAGAAGCTGAACTCCGGCCCGGGCGTGAAGGCCAGCGGCACGCCGCCGATCCTCACGGAGGAGACGCCGATGTTGTCGCGTGCGACGCCCTCGACACGTAGCCGGTTCCCCGCGGCGGCCTCGACAGTTGTCAGCTCCACCGTTGGCGGCGTCGCGTCGAGGATCAGGGTGTACGTCTCGGTCGTGGTTCGGCCACTGACGTCCGTCACCTCGAGGACCATGGTCAGCTCGCCGTCGACGACGTTCGGCTTCGTGAACGCGAAGTTGACGAGACCCTTGCCGCGCTCCGACGCGTAGAGGTCGTTGGCAAGGAGGTCGAGGCCGTCCACGCGGATACTGGCGACGCCTTCGTCGTCCATGGCGTAACCGCTGATCCTCAGGTCCTCGGTGCTGCGCGTGGCGCCGCTACGAGGGTCCGTGATCGCGATGACGGGGGAGAGCGAGTCGGATCGTCCGAGGCACGAGCTGAGGAGTAGGCATATCGCAGTCGCAGCGACGGAGAGTCGTGCCGTCCTGCGCCGCGAACGAAGTTGGGTAGGAGCCGTCGTTGGCGGCATGGTGCAATGCTACAACGGAGTCTCGAGCCCTCTCGGAGCGGCGAACTACGGCCGCAACGAACGTCAGAGCGTGCCCGTGAGGGCGAAGGAAGCATGAAACCCCTAAGTAAGTTTGTTCACATGACCACTGCATCGTGGTGTAAAGTTTAGGCGCCTGTCTACAGTCATGAGCCCGGGGACGAGTCTCCTTCGTTACCGAGCCTCAGGCGTAGAAGCTCAGGAGCAGGGCGCCACCACGGCGAAGGGAGCTAGAGAGAAACAAGCCTCTACGACCCTCGTAGCGAGTGGGGCGCGACCTGTGCCCTGAATCCAAGTCCCAAGGGAGAGTTGAATGAAGAGAAGCATACTAGCGCTGTTCGCAGGTGCCATGCTGGTCGCCTCCACGGCGATCGCGCAGTCCGGCCCTGATACCTACGTCTATCAGACGTTCGGCGAACCGGTGTCCATGGACCCGGCCCGTGCATACGACACCGGCTCCGGCGGCATCATCGAGAACGTGTACGAGACCCTGTTCCTCTACTCCGGCGAAGCGATCGACGAGTTCGAGCCCGCGCTGGCCACGGACTACACGGTCTCGGAAGACGGCCTCACGTGGACGTTCAACCTCCGCGAGGGCGTTCAGTTCCACAGCGGCAACACGATGAGCTGCAAGGACGTCGAGTACTCCTTCCAGTACGGCGCGCTCACCGCGCATCCGCAGGGCGCCACCGCTTATCTCGGCGGCAACCTGTTCCTGGGCTACACCGGCGACGGCAGCGACCCCGCCGCGTTCCAGGAGAACGTGACCTGGGAGATGATCGACAACATCGTCGAGTGCCCAGAGGGCCCCGATGGGCTCGTCGCCGTCGTCAACCTCGTCAACCCGACGCCGGCGCTCATCCCTATCCTCACCTACACCGCTTACAGCATCGTCGACAGCCAGTTCGCGATCGACGGCGGCTCGTGGGACGGCACCGAAGCCACCTGGACGGATTGGAACGGCCGTGACATCACGACCGAGTTCCTTAGCACCAACACCAGCGGCACCGGCGCCTACGAGCTCGTCGAGTGGACAGACGACGCCGTCGTCGCCCGCGCGTTCGAGAACTACTGGGGCGGCGCTCCGGCCATCCAGAACGTCGTCTACCAGTACGTGGACGAGCAGTCGACGCGCATCCTCGCGGTCCAGCAGGGCGACGCAGACCGCGCGCAGATCAACGAACGCTCCGCGCTCGTCCAACTTCGCGGCGCGCCCGGCGTGACGATCCACGAGAAGCCCGAGTGGACCACCACCTCGGTGACCTCGGTGTTCTTCAACTTCGACATCGACACGTCGAACAACGAGGATGTGGGCAGTGGCCAGCTCGACGGCAGCGGCATCCCGGCGGACTTCTTCGCCGATGTCGACGTTCGCCGTGCCTTCTCCCACCTCTTCGATCAGCAGGGCTTCATCGAGCAGCTCTACGAAGGAGCCGGCGTCGTCCTCACGATGGGCATGCCGCCGTCCTTCCTCGGTTACAACGACGACGTTGCCGTGCGCACTCTCGACCTCGAAGCCGCGGAAGAACACTTCCGCGCCGCGTTCGACGGCCAGCTCTGGGAGAACGGCTTCCAGTTCACCGCGATCTACAACGCGGGCAACACCACCCGTCAGACGGCGCTCGAGATCATCGCGGACAACCTCTCCTTCATCAACCCGAACTTCGTTATGAACGTCCGCAGTCTGCCGTGGGCCGACTTCCTCAACCGCTCGGCCGAGCAGAAGGTCCCGATGTTCGCCCTTGGGTGGGCTGCTGACTACGCCGACCCGAGCAACTTCATCAACACCTTCTACGACAACGACGGTTACTACTCCGACCGCACCTCGATCAACGTGCCCGAGATCCAGGCCCTGATCGACCAGGCGGACGCGTCGTTCGACCCGGCGGAACGCGGGTTCCTCTACAGCCAGATCGGCACGCTGCACTACGACTACGCCCCCCTCATCGCCGTGCCAACGCAGTCGCCTTTCATCGTGACCAGCTCCGCGTTGCAGGGCGTCTACTACAACCCGATGCTCTCCGACGAGTTCTATTGGAAGGACCTTTCCAAGAACTGAGCTTGCTACGGTAGCGGGCTGCGGCTCTCCGCCGCCCGCGTCGTGCCGGTGGGCGACCCCCTATGTACGGTCGCCCACTGGCGCCCCCCAATAGAAGAGAGACTTATCTTGCTCGTCTTCATCGCGCGCCGCCTACTTCTCCTGCCTGTTGTCTTCATCGGCGTGACGCTGGCCATAGTCCTGTTGATGCAGCTCCTTACGCCATACCAGCGGGCTGCGGCGTTCGTGCAGTCCGAACAGCAGATCAGGCAGATCGACTCGATCATCGAACAGTACGGGCTCACGGACCCGTGGTACCAGCAGTACTACCGCTGGATGAACCAGGTCCTACAGGGAAACATGGGATTCTCTCGCACCACAAACGAGCCGGTACTCACTACGTTGAGGAACCGCTTCCCTGCGACACTCGAACTAGCCATACTGGCGATAATCCCTGTCATCGGCATCGGCATCTGGCTGGGAACCGCTGCTGCTCTCAACCGTGACAAGCTCGTCGACCAAGTTACGCGGGTCATGTCGATCGTGGGATGGTCGTTGCCCACGTTCGTGCTCGGGATCTGGCTGCTGGTGATCTTCTACGGCGGCCTTGGGTGGTTCCAGCCCGGGCGGATATCGACGCAGTTCCTGGTAGAGATAGCCGGCCGCTCGGGGTTCCAGCACTACACCAGGATGCTCAGCCTCGACGCTCTGCTCAACGGTCGGTTCGACATCTTCGTCGACGCCATCAAGCACCTGATCCTGCCCGTTGTCACGCTTGCCGTGGTACAGAGCGCCCAGATCATGCGCGTCATGCGCTCGTCGCTTCTCGACGCCCTGAGTAGGGATTACGTCAGGACCGCCCGGTCGAAAGGCCTACCCGAGCGCGTCGTCTCGCACAAGCACGCGAGGCGCAACGCCCTCATCCCTGTCGTCACTCTCGCCGGCTTCACGCTGGTGGGCCTCATCAATGGCGTCGTCATCACCGAGACCATCTTCAACTTCCCGGGGCTGGGCCAATGGGCGGCAGCGTCGGCGATCAACCTCGACTACGCCGCCGTCATGGGCTTCGCGCTCTTCACCGCCCTGATGGTCGTGCTTGCGAACCTCCTCGTAGACGTCCTCTACGGCGTCATCGACCCGCGGATCAGGTACGAGTGATGGCGGACGCGACTTACCAAGGCGTCTCCGAAGCAGGCGAGCCCGTAGGGCCGGAAGTACGTGGCTGGCGCGATTCCAAGGCGCTCAAGCGTTTCAGACGGAACCCGCTCGCCATCGTCGGCTTCCTCGTCGTGCTGCTCTTCGTGCTCACGGCGGTGTTCGCGCCCGTCATAACGGACGTCGGCAGGAACTGCCTGCGCGACCTTGGGCTCAGCGCCGCGACCCAGTCCGACTACAAGAACCCGACGAAGGCGGTCTTCTGGCGCACCATGTTCGCGCCTCCGGAGAGCTGCTTCACCATCCCTCGCGTCGGCTTCAGCAACGTGCCGCGGGATGCCGAGACGTCGGAGACGCTCCTGGGTACCACCAGCGGCGGCTACGACATCTTCTACGGCCTGATATGGGGCACGCGCACGGCGTTCAAGATCGGTCTGATCGTCGTCGGCATCAGCCTGGTCGTCGGGCTGGTCATCGGCAGCCTCTCCGGGTACATAGGCGGGGTGTTCGACAACGTGCTCATGCGGTTCACCGACATCGTCATCTCGTTGCCGAGCCTGGTGGTCGCGATGGTGGTCGTGATGGTGTTGGGCAACTCGATCGCCAACATCATGTTCGCCATCGCCGTCGTGGCTTGGCCGTCCTATGCCAGGTTGATGCGCGGCGAGGTGCTGCGGGTCAAGGAGGAGGACTACGTCACCAGCGCGAGGGCCCTGGGCAGGCGGTCGCTTGGGGTCATCTTCAGGCACGTGCTGCCCAACGCGATCGGCCCTCTGATCATCGTGGCGAGCCTCGATATCGGCTCGATCGTGCTCACGGCGGCGGCCCTGTCTTTCCTCGGACTGGGCGCAGACGTGGGATACGCCGACTGGGGCCAGATGATCTCGTTCGCTCGGGACTGGATCCTGGGCCCCCCTGGGCAGCCGCTCGCGTACTGGTACGTCTCCTTCTGGCCCGGCCTCATCATCGTGATGTTCGTGCTCGGCTGGAACCTGCTCGGCGACGCCTTCCGCGACGTCCTCGACCCCAAGAGCGCCTAGGGCCCTGCAGCGTCCGGCATCTCTGCGGGCCTGCCGTTCATGTCCAGCAGGAACGCGGTGAGGGCCCTGTACTCGTCGTCGGTCAGCCGGCCGGGGTCGTAGCGAGGCATCGTCTCGCGCAGGTACGTGAACAGGGCTTCCGGCGAGAGCGTGCCGGCCAGCGCGAGCGGCCTCTCCTGAGTGGGATGCAGCGCAGGCGGTTCGCCAACCGAGAACATGTCGTTGTCCACGAAGGGCTGGTCCAGAGGCTGAACGATCCGGTTGGATGGCTTGTGACAGCGGGTGCAGCGCCTGTCGTCCTCGGGGAACGCCAGGCGTGCCTCTTCGATCCCACCGCCCGTGGCGCCGTGGCACACGGCGCAGTTCCACGCGTAGAGCTCGGCGCCCGCGGCAACGACGGGGTCCGCGGGAACGCTGTCGTCGCCGGCTGCAGCGCCGGACCCGGCAAGCGCTACGAGGCCGGGTGCCAGCGCCACGGCCGCCAGGATGCCCGGTAGGAGCCTCTTCACTTGGTTTGACTCACATCGTGAACGGCAAGCCGCTCAGGCTCGTTCGTCGTCCTCGTTCTCGAGGGGATCGACATCGGCCACATCCGTGACATCAGCGACGTCGGTGTCGACCGTGGCGTCGCCCGTGACGACGTCGTCTCCAACGACCGGATCATCTACGACGGGACCTGGCGAGGCGACGGGGTCCGACACGACCTCGGCAGGGTCGACAGCGGCCGCGCTGCTGCTAGGCGTAACGGGCGTGGAGGCGGCAACGCCAGGCTGCGCCGGCGCATCGGAGGCGTTCGACGGGCTCGATGAACCAGCGCCCGCGGGGCCCGAGGAACCGGCCGAGGCCGCAGCGGTCTTCGGCTGCCTGTCCTGGGCGGCTTTGACGAGGAAGTAGACCAGCCCGCCGGCTATCGCCACCGGGACGATGAACCGCAGTAGGTTCCACAACAGACCGGCTACCCACTTGAGGGCTACGCCGCCGATCGAGAGTACCCAGCCGACGAGCCACAGAAGGCCCGTGCCGACGAGCAGGGCGACCAGCCCGAACACCACGAGCTCCACGTACTCCTGTAGGGAGCGTCTCATGGCGGCAGTATAGCAACAGGTCTCGTGAGCTCCGGACCAGCCGCTAGACTGGCCGGATGCGTTCAGATGCCGTCGTCGACGTCCAGCGTATGGTCCACGGCGGCGTCGCACTGGCCCGGCTCGACACCGGTGAGGTCGTGCTGGTGGAGGGCGCGGTGCCCGGGGAGGTAGTCGGGGTCGCACTCGAGAGGCGCAAGGGGGTCCTGAGGGGCACGACCGTAGAGGTCCGGGTCCGGTCTGGTCACCGCGTAGAGCCGCCCGAGCACCCGGGGCTGGATTACGGTCACATCGCGTACGAGCACCAGCTACGGCTCAAGAGGGAGGTCGTCGTAGACGCCCTGCGCAGGGCGTTCGGTGCACCGAAGCAAGACGGCGAGGCCGAGGCGGATCACCCTGACCTGCCGGAGGTGCCGGAAGTCGCACCCTCCCCCCAGATATGGGCCTACAGGAACGTAGTGCAGCCGGCTGTCGTGTGGGAACAGGGGGCGATGCATCTCGGCTACAGGCGCAGCGGCACCCACGAGGTCGTGCCGATGGCGTCCGACCCGGTCGCGACCGCGGAGGTGAACGGGGCCTACACGGTCGTGCAGGACGTCCTCACGCTCGCTACCGGGCCGGGTCGCGACGGCCCACGGGTGAGAGAGGTCGTCATCAGGGCTAACCAAGAGGGCGAGGCGTTGGTCGCGCTTGTGGGCCGCGGACCCGCGGGCGCGGCGGTTGACCTGGGTCACCGGCTGGTAGACGCCGGGATCGCCGGCGTCGCCTGGGCCGAGTCGGACCCACGTGGCAGGTTCAGACGCGGCGTCGAGCGCGTGGCCGGGCGGCGGACCGTGCTCCAGCGTTTCAACCACCTGACGCTGAGCTTGGCCGCGACGTCGTTCTCGCAACCGAACGCGCTCGGCGCCGCTGCCCTCTACCTCGAGCTGACGGCTTGGGCCGGACGAGGCGCCAGCGCCCTCGACCTCTACGCTGGCGGCGGCGCCATCGCCTTCCACCTGGCAGATCGGTTCGCCGAGGTGACCGCGCTCGAGGTCGAGAGCGGAGCGGTCGCCCGGGGCCGGACCGACGCGGGGCGTCTCGGTCTGGACAACGTAACGTTCGTCAGAGGCAACGCCGGACGTCTGGATCCACCCACGGGCTACGACGTCGTGGTGGTGGACCCGCCGCGGGCCGGCCTGTCGGCCGATGTGAGGGACGCCTTGGTGGCGGGTGACTTCGACCGGCTCGTGTACGTCTCATGCGACGCCGCCACCTGGGCCCGTGACGTGGCCGACCTCCACGTGAAGGGCCTCGAACTGCGCCGCGTGAAGCCGTTCGACCTGTTCCCGCACACGCACCACGTCGAGCTCCTCTCGCTTTTGGAGCGCGTACCCTGACGCCGCGACCTGGCCCTGCGCCCTCACCGGATATGCTCTATCGAAGTGCTCGCCAAACGGATAATCCCCTGCCTGGACGTGCACGACGGACGTGTGACGCGAGGGCAGCAGTTCGGCCGGGCCGAGCTGGGCGAGTTGACGGACGTCGGGGACCCGGTGGCGCTGGCAGTCGAGTACGACCGCCAAGGCGCGGACGAGCTGGTCTTCTACGACATCACCGCCACTGCCGAGGGTCGCGGCGCGATCCTCGACGTGCTGACTCAGGTGGCGGAGCGCTGCTTCATGCCGCTCACCGCCGGCGGCGGCGTCAGGACCGTCGAAGACGTGCGGTCGCTGTCCATGGCCGGCGCCGACAAGATATCCATCAACTCGGGGGCGCTCGCCGATCCGGAGCTGATCCGGCGGGCGGCAGACCTGTTCGGGTCTCAGGCCGTCGTGTTGTCCGTCGACTACCGCGCGAGGGGCGGCGGCTGGGAGGTGTTCGCCGCCGGTGGCCGCATGAGCACCGGGCTGGACCTCCTGGCTTGGGCCGCCCAGGGTCAGGCGCTGGGCGCCGGGGAGGTGGTCCTCAACAGCATCGAGGCCGACGGGATGGGCAGCGGATACGACCTGGATGCCGTACGGGCCGTAGCTGCCGAGGTCGACGTCCCTGTCGTGGCCTCGGGCGGTGCCTCCGGACCCGAGGACATGAGAGACGTGCTGCTGCTCGCCGGCGCGGACGCGGCGCTGGCCGCCGGCATCTTCCACCGCGGAGAGACGACGGTCATGGAGGTCAAGCGAGTGTGCCTAGAGGCCG
>DASRWD010000072.1:0-8246 GCA_035654755.1 Trueperaceae bacterium | reverse complement strand
GGCCGCGAACACTGCCTTCATCGCCAACTTGTCCATGGCGACGGCACTGCCCAGCACGTCGCTGCCCACGAAGGGCAAGCCCATCACCTTGAGCAGGCCCTGCACGCTGCCGTCCTCGCCGTAGGGGCCGTGTAGGAGGGGGAAGACGACGTCGAAAGAGCCGCGTGACTGGGCAAGGCTGCCGCTCAGCCCGTCGCGCTGCGGGGCCCCGGACGTCGCCAGCTGGTGGCCGGCCGCCACGGCCGGACGTGTCTCCTCGGCCAGTTCGGTGGCGGGGAGACCGAGCGTGGCTGCGGACTCGGAGAGGCTCAACGTCCTGCCCTCGCGCCCTATCACCAGCGGCGCCACCAGCAGCCTGCTCGAGCCGGCGATCGCCTCCATGACGGAGCGCGCGGACGCGAGCGAGACGTCATGTTCCTCAGAGCGGCCCCCGCAGAGGAGCAACACGCGGCGTGGAGTACCGGTCACGCGGCCGCCCGCCGGGGGTAGTGCATGTTGCACATCGTGTGCATGTTATGGCTGCATGGGCGGCTGGTCAAGCGCGAAGGGTCAGGCGCGCCAAGCCGCCTCGCGCTTCTCCAGGAAGGCGCGCACGCCCTCCTTGAGCTCCTCGCCCGACCGGCTGGCGACGTTCACCTCCACGGCGGCCGCCATGCCGTCGCGCAGGGACGAACCGGGAAGGTCGGCGAGCAGGCGCTTGGTGGCGGCGAGCGAGCCGGGAGCGTTGCGGGCCAGCCGCTCCGCGAACCGGGAGGCCGCCTCGACCACGGTCCCGTCCGTCACCACCTGGTTGACCAGGCCCATCGCGGCGGCGCGCTCTGCGTCGATGAGATGGCCGCCCAGCAGCAGCTCGCGTGCGTGCTTCTCGCCCACCTGACGCAACAGCAGGACGGAAACCAGGGCAGCGACGAAGCCGATGCGCGCCTCCGTGTAGCCGAACCTCGCCTCGGGAGCCGCGAACGCGACGTCGCAGGCCGTGACGATCCCAGCGCCGCCCGCCACAGCGGGTCCGTTCACCGCGGCGACGACGGGCTTCGGTGAGGCGACGATGGCGAGGAAGAGCTCCGCGAGAGCCGTCGTGTCCTCACGGTGCTCGGCTGGCGTCAGCGAGACCGTCCCCTCCAACTCCCGCAGGTCGAGACCGGCGCAGAAGGCGTCGCCCGCGCCGGTTATCACGACCGCCCTCACGGCGTCGTCTGCGCCTGCCTCCACCACGGCCGCGTGCAGCTCGGTCCGCAACGTCCGCGACAGAGCGTTCTTGACCTCGGGCCTGTCGAGGGTCAGCACGCGAACCGGTCCCCTGTCTGTCTTCCTCAGCTCAGCCATGTGGCCAATCCTAAGCGCCGTCCCAAGGGATGCGAACCTTTCGAGCGCCACGGCTCACGCGCCTGAAATACGCTCACGGCTATCGGGGCGCACCAGCGCCCTCATGGAGGTACCGGTGCCCGGAAAGCGTGTCCAACTGAGCCTGCTCGTGGGCCTCGTCGCCCTCGTCATGACCGCGTGCGCGCCGGGGGCACGCATGCTCTCCGCACCTACGTTCCGGCTCGATCCCAGTGGTTCCGGGTTCGTGCGAATCGATCCGCCGGGCGTCGGTGACGGGTCTGCGGTGTTCCGACTCGTCCTCGTCGCCGAGAACCCCAACCCGTTCACGCTGCGCCTGGCCGCGCTCGACGGCGACCTCTACCTTCAGGACGTGCGCGCTGCGCAGGCGCAGTTCAGGGGTGGCCTCGAGCTGCCGGCCAACGGCTCCTCACGGCTCGTCCTCGACGCCAGGATCCCACTGACGGCCGCGCCTGCCCTGCTGGAGAGCCTCGCGAACGTCCTCGGCGCGGGCACCGTCCGCTACCGCGTGGACGCAGGCGTCGCGATCGACGTGCTCGGGTCGACCCAGCGCTTCCCGCGCTTCACGTTGGTCGAAGGACGACTGGACACGGGGCTCGCGCTCGTGGCGCCGCGGGTGGCCGTCGGTGCTGCCTCCATGCGCGTCGAGGGCATAAGCAGCGTGGCCGTCGACCTGGAGCTGACCGTAACGAACCCTGGTCCGATCGGTTACCTCCTCAGCTCACCGCAACTCGTGCTCAAGGTGGGGGGGCAGGACGCTGGCATCGCCGCGATGGCGGCCCTGCCCGTTCCTGCGAACGGCGGCGGGACGACGCACGTGACCTTCAGGTTCGACCCGCTCCAGTTGGGGCCCGCGCTCGCCGAGCAGGTGAGGTCTGCGGCAGCCGGGTCAGGCCTGGCCGTCACCCTCCGGGGCGGCTGGGAGCTGCAGGCGGCGGGCATCGCAGGGCTGACGCTGCAGCCGACCGATCTCTTGGAGACGATCGTCCGCTAGACGCATCGGACGCGGTGCCTCAGCGCCGCCGGCTCCCGCCTGGCAGCCACCAGTTCCAACGTCCGGCGAGCAGGATCAGCGACGGCACCAGCACGAGCCGCACGAGCGTGGCGTCCAGCAGGACCGCGACGGTGAGGCCGAGGCCGAGAGCCTTGATCAGCTCGACATGGCTGAACATCAGCAGAGCGAACACCGTGATCATGACCGCGGCCGCGCTGGTGATGACGCCTCCTGTCGACGACAACGCGTGGACTATCGCGTCGCGGTCCGAGAGACCCATGAGGTGGGCCTCGCGGAGCCTGGCGACGAGGAACACCTCGTAGTCCATGCTCAGCCCGAACACCATCGCGAAGATGAACAGCGGCGCCGAGCTGTCTATGAACCCGAGCGTGCCTCCGCCGGTCAGCGAGGCGAGGGCGCCGTCCTGGATGATAAGGACGAGCACCCCGAACGCGGCCGTAACGGTTAGCGCGTTGACGACGACCGCCTTCAGTGGGATCAGGAGGGACCGGAACGCGCCACCCAGCAGCAGAGCCGTCGCCACGGCCACCAGCGCCAGAGCTAGCGGGAACGACCCGTAGATCGCCTGCACGGACTCGAGGTCCTGCACGTACGATCCTCCGACCCTTCCGGGCAGGGCCGAGTCGGCCACGGCCTCCTGGACTCCCGCGAGCAGCGCGCCACCGCTGGCCGGCGTCAACGTCCCACGCGGCAGGACCCTGAGGAGGACGTACCTGCCGCTCTGGCTCACCGTGGCCGCGACCAGCGGCGCCACCTCGCTGCTGCGAGCGAGCTCAGGGCTGGCGTAGTACTGGTAGAGGAAGATACGGGGCACGCTCGAGAGGGCGAACGGCGAGGCGACGAACTGCACCCCAGGCAGGTCGCCAAGCTCGCGCTCCAGCAGCGAGACGGCCCTGACGCTGGACGGGTGGAAGAAGCCGGTCTCTCCGGTGTCGACGACGACGTCGAAGGGGGAGAGCAAACCCGAGAGGCCCTGGTCGTCGAGCGCCTCGACCACGCGGCGCGCCTCCGTTTCTCGCGACATCCCGCGGGCGCCGGGCTCGCCCAACTGCAGACGCAGGGCCGGCAGGGAGAGGAGCGTGAGCACGACGAGCCCCACGACGGCCCACCGGCCGGGATGCTCCAGGATCTCGGTGGCGCGCGCCCGCCAGAACCGGCGACTGCGTGTGCCGGGCTCACGCCTCGTCACACGCAGCCGGTTCACGTTGTGGCCCAGCAGCGCGAGGGTGGCTGGCACGGCCGTTACCGCAACGAGGACCGCGACAACGAGCACGACTGTCGTGGCGACGCCGATCGAGCGGATGAAGCCGACCGGCGGCACGAGCAGCGAGAGCAGGGCGACGACGACGGTGATACCGGAGAACGCGACGGCCTTTCCGGCCTCCCGCGTCGTTCGCTCCGCGGCCTCGCGTGCGCCAAGGCCCGCGCTCAGCTCCTCCCGGAAGCGGCTGACGATCAACAGCGCGTAGTCGATGCCCGTCGCGAGCCCCAGCATGGTCACGACGGTCCGGGTGAACACGGCGAACTCGATCAGGTGTCCCAGTGCGAAAAGCAGAGCGGAGGAGACGACGATGGTCGTGACGGCAGAGAGCAGCGGCAGGCCGGCAGCTACCACCGCGCCGAACGCCAGCACCAGGATGACGAGGGCTATCGGCAGGCCGTAGAGCTCGGCCCTGCGGGCGTCCCGCTGGCTCACCTCCTCGACCTCCATGAGCGTCGCCACCCCGCCCGCCAGCTCGAAGACCAGTCCCGGCTCCGCGGCAAGCACCGCCCTCACTTGCCTGACCGTCTCCCGCGCCTCGTGGCGGGGTTGCGGCTCGAGCCCTACGAGCACGGCAGCGTAGTCCTCGTCCTCGTTCACGAGGTCGAAGCCCAACGGGTCCGTCGGGTCGTTGACGTACGAGATCCCCGGGACCCGCTCCAGTTCGTCGGCGACGGACGACAGTCGCGCTACGAAGCTCTCGTCGGCCGGGCCGGCAGTCGGGCGCGCGATGGCCACGAGTGCGTCGCCTTCTGGTAGCTCGAACTGAGCCGCGATCAGTTCCTGGACCTCGAGGGCGACCCCCGTGGATGGTGGCACCGGCTCCGCGGTGAGGACCTCGCCGACCCGGGAGGCGAACGGGAGGGCGGCAACCGACATGCAGAACCAGAGCGCGAGCACCCAGCGCGGGTACGTCGCGACCAACCGGCCCAGCGCCGCGAACATCTCTAGGGGCTCAGGCGTTCAGGAAGCGGTCGATGTCGGTCCGCACCTGGGGCCCAGCCGTCTCGCCGGCGACGCGACCGTCGCGCAGGAAGACCACCCGGTCAGCCGCCTGCGCGGCCACCGGGTCGTGGGTGACCATGACGACGGTCCAACCGTTGGCGTCTACACCGTCGCGCAGCAGCGACAGGACCTCGGCGCCCGTCTTGCTGTCGAGGTTCCCCGTCGGCTCGTCGGCCAACACGACGGCCGGGTCGTTTATGAGCGCGCGCGCCAGCGCCACCCGCTGCCGCTGGCCGCCGGAGAGCTGCCTCGGCCGGTGGGAGAGCCTGTCGGAGATGCCGAGGCGGGCCCCGAGGTCATCTAGGCGGCCGGCCGCCTCGTCTCGCCGTCCCGCGACCTCGGCGGGCAGCAGCACGTTCTCGCGCGCAGTGAGGTTGGGTATCAGCTCGAACGACTGGAAGAGGAACCCGAGGCGGTCCCGCCTGAGGGCCGTAAGCTCGTCGTCACTAAGCCCGTCAGTCGCTCGGCCTTCGATCGCGACGGAACCCTTGTCCGGCGTGTCCAGCAGACCGATCATGTGCAGCAAGGTCGACTTGCCGCTCCCGCTCGGACCCATGACCGCGACGAACTGGCCCTTGGGAACCAGCAGGGTCACGCCCTGGAGCGCGTTTATCACCTCGTCGCCCAGTGTGTACGTCTTGTGAAGGTCAGTCGCGGCCAGCGCGAACCTGCTGGGCGCAGCTTGCCCGGCCCCCGCGCGTCGTTCGTGTTCAGACATGCTCGCTCCAGGCTGCCAGCGCCTTGGCGGGGGCCGTCATGGCCGCGCGCCTCGCGGGCAGGAGCGAGGCTACCAGTCCCACCAACGGCGAGACCAGTACGGCCAGCAGCGCCAGGTATACGGGTACGACCGGCTCCAACCTGAAGCCCGTAACGGCGCCTGCACCCGTCGTGACGATGCGGGCAAGCAGCAGGCCGAAGCCGGCGCCCAGCGCGCCGCCGATCAGCGTGATCACCGCACCCTCGGCGACGACGAGCCATCTCAGGCCCGTGCGCGTGAGCCCGATCGTGCGGAGGACGGCGATCTCGTGCCCGCGGTTGACGAGGTTCATGCCCAGGGTGTTGGCTACGCCCAGCACCGCGACCAGTACCGCGATGACCAGCAGCACCCTGGTCGTGGCGAACGCCTGGTCGGTCAGCTCGAGGACCGTGCGCCGGTAGTCGACGTTCAGGGTGACGTCCAGGTAGAGCTCGGGGAACTCGGCCAGAAGCCGCTCACGCACCTCTGGCGGGTCCCTTCCCGGGTCCACCGTGAGGATGTAGAGGTCGGGGGAGCCGCCGCCGAAGTCCGGCATGTTCTCGATGCTGGTCAGCACGGCCTCGCCTCCGCCAGTGAAGTCGACGATCACGCCAGCGATGGGGAAGTCCTCGAAGCCGTTCGACGTGCGCAGCGAGATCGAGTCGCCCACCCCGAAGCCGTGCCGGTCCAGCATGGTGTTCGAGACCAGGACGGCGTCGCCGCGCTCCAAAGCGCTGTGACCGCTAACAGCGTCGCCATGTCCGGGGATGTACTGGAGGCTTCCGAAGCCGCCGTCCGGGTCGAACCGAGCCGGATCGGCGAGGATCAGCGCGACGGACCTTCCTCTCGGCTGCTCCTCGCTCACGAACCGGACGAGGCGTATACCAACGCCGCTGGCCACGTCAACGCCGTCGACGGCCTCGGCCCTCTGCGCGAAGTCGGGCTGGAAGCTCACCGGGGTCGTCACGTAGAGGTCCCCTACGACCGTCGTGTCCATCCAACCGGCTATCGCCCGGTTGATGCTCGCCACCATGGAGCCCACGCCGATGATCAGCCCGGTGCCGACCACCACCGTGCCGATCGCCACGCCGTTGCGGGCTGCGTTGCGCTGGGCGAAGCTGGCCCCTAGCCTGCCCGAGGCCCCGAAGACGCGTAGCAGTACGGGCCGCAGCAGCCTCAGCACGGGGCCGAGTATGCCGGGGGCCGCCAGCGAGACCCCGGCGAAGAAGATGGCAAGGGCGAAGCAGACGACGACGATGGCGGCGAAGCTCTCGAACGGGTAGAGAGCCAAGCCCGCGCCGATCGCCATGAACAGGATGCCGACGCCGACGTGGCGGCTCCCCGGACCGGACTCCGGCCGTTGGACGGCAGCCATGGGGGACGTGCGCGCAGCGCTCCACGCCGGGATCAGGCCGGCTGCCAGCGCCGCCACCACGCCGAGGAGGCTCGCTACCACGACGCTGCGGACGGGCATGACAAGGGTGCGGAACTCGAAGCCGAGCGTAGCGGCGTTGAGGGACGTGACGACGTAGCTGAGCACGACGCCGAGGCCCAGTCCCACCACGATGCCGATGATGGACAATGCCAGGGCCTCGAGCAGCGCGAGCCGCAGCACGTCCCTCCGGGTCAGGCCGATCGTGCGGAGGAGTGCGTGCTCGCGCGTGCGCTCGACGACCGACGCCATGAAGGTGTTGTAGGCGAGGAACGCTCCCAACGCCAACAAGGTCGCGGCCAGGACGCTGAGGCCGGACTGCAGCGTCTCGGTGAAGCCGGCCGCGAAGTCACCGGTCACCGCGGGCAGCGTGACGGCCAGGTCGGAGCCGACCAGCTCCTGCAAGCCCTGCTGCACGGTGGCGACGGTGGTTGCCGGGTCGACCTGTATCTCGATGACCGAGACCCTGCCGGTCAGGTTGATGAGAGACTCGAGGTCCTCGAGGTGCATGATGCCGACGCGTCCACCGTTGGTGCTGGCGACACCCACCCCGTCGTCGAGGAGTCCTATCACGGTCAACTCGGCCAGACCGCCGGCCGTCGTGAACGGGACGACGTCACCCACCCGGATGCCGCGCGACTCGGCGAAGCCGTCCGCGACCGCGATGCCCCGTGTTCCCGCACGAGGAAGTTCGCCGACGCTCGTCTCCGCGGGCAAGTCCTGGGGGAACTCCGTGAGCCTCCCTTGGATCTGGAAGCCGCTGTCCACGCCCGGTATCGCCGAGCGCTCGAACTCCTCGACGTCCCTCAGCGGTTCGGCCCTGGTGTTGAGGACCGGGTAGGCGGCGAGCACGCCTGGGTAGGAGCGCGCCTGCTCGAGGACGCCCTGGGACTCGAAGACGATGCGACCGGACGGTCCGGGCGTGATGACGAGGTCCGCTTTGCCTGCGGCCGCCTGCAGCGTCGACCTGAGGTTCGCCTCCACGTTGTCGCCAACCGAGAGCGTTGTCAGCACGGCAGCGATGCCAAGCCCGATGCCCAAAGCCGTCGCGAGCGACCGCCACGGGTGCCGCAGGAGGTTGCGCCATGCGAGGCGCGTCAGGGTGGTCACGCGGTCAGTGTACAGACGCGGCAGGCGGCGTCCCCATGAGGAAATCGCTCTCGCCTTGTGCTAACGGGGCCGTGTTACCTTCCGCTACGTCGGAGCACGTAGGGGGCGGGCACGAGCTCGTCACGCGTGTGGTCCAGCGGAAGGCAAGGACGTGAAGATCCTCTTCGTAGCCGATGACCTCTACCCAGGGTTCGGAGGCCAGGCCCGCTCCACCGAGGGGCACATGGCCGCGCTCGCGAGCTTGGGTCATGAGGTGCGGGCGCTCGCCGGCGCCGAGCCCAGGCCGACCCAGCCCGCGGCGGGCGTCACGGTAGACCGGCTGCCGTCGTGGCGCCTCGGCGCC
>DASRWD010000071.1:0-2983 GCA_035654755.1 Trueperaceae bacterium | reverse complement strand
AGGCGTTGAACGCCCTCGATTTGCCGACGAGACACTGTGGGCAGCGTTAGACTTCCCGGATGGTCCACGCCGTCTACCCCGGCAGTTTCGACCCGCTGCACAACGGCCACGTCGACATAATCAGGCGCGCGGCAGGCATCTACGACAAGCTGACCGTCGCCGTCCTCGATAACCCTCTCAAGTCCGGCTCGCTGCTCAGCACGCAGGAGCGTGTGGGCATCATCGAGGAGGTCGTCGCTGGCATGAAGGACGTCGCGGTCGACTCGTTCGACGGGCTGCTCGCCGTGTACGCGGGCAACATCGGCGCGAAGGTGATCGTCAAGGGACTGAGAGCCATATCCGACTTCGAGTACGAGCTGCAGATGGCGCATCTGAATAGGCAGCTGAACCCCAACGTGGAGACGACTTTCATCATGACCGCGACGCGGTGGTCGTACGTCTCCAGCTCACGGGTGAAAGAGATCGCGAAGTACGGCGCGGACGTCTCCAAGCTGGTGCCACGGCCCACCCTTCAGGTGCTCAAGGAGCGCTTCGCGCAGGCGCCTGCCTGATGGGGCTGCTGTACCGGGCGATGGCCGCTGACGGCGGGATCCGCGTCGTGGCTGCTGATACGACGGACGTGGTGCGAGAAGCCGTGAGCCGACAGGGCGCGAGCCCGACCGCCGGCGCGGCAACCGGGCGCACCATGACCGCCGCTCTGCTTCTGAGCCACGTGCTACTCAAGTCGCCCCGGGACCGCGTGACCGTGCGTCTGGACGGTGGAGGCCCGCTCGGAAAGGTGACGGCCGAAGCCGGTCTCGACCACGCCGTCCGCGGTTACGCTCAGAACCCCGACGTCGCGCTTTCCCTGCGACCCGACGGCAAGCTGGACGTCGGCGGGGCGGTAGGTACGGACGGCGAGATCCGGGTCGTAAGGTCGCACGCCCCGTACGGGGACCCGTACACAGGAAGCATCGCGCTCACCTCCGGCGAGGTGGCGGAGGACGTCGCGACTTACCTGGCCGTATCCGAGCAGATCCCGTCCGCCGTGCTCCTGGGAGTCCACTTCGACGGGGCCGGAGGCGTGTCCACGGCGGGTGGCGTGCTCCTACAGGCGCTGCCCGACGCCGACCCCGCCGCGCTCACGCTCCTCGAAGCCAACGTCAAGGAGCTGGGCCAGCTCACGGAGGCGATGCGGCGCTCGCCGCTCATCGAGGTCGTGGAGCAGGAGCTGTGCTGGGGCCTCGACTTCGACCTCATGACGGACGAGCCGCTACAGGTGAGGTTCGAGTGCCGCTGCACGGACGAGCGCGCGTTGCAGGCCCTGGCGTACTTCACGCCGGAGGAACGGCGCGAGATGATCGAGGAGGACGGCGGCGCCGAGGTGGTCTGCCACTGGTGCGGCGAGCGCCGCTGGATCGACGCGGGAAGGATCGCGACGCTACAGGGCGCCGAGATCCGCTGCCCCGAGTGCGGCACGCTCTGGCACAGGGAGGGCCAGCCGGCCATCATGCGCCAGGGTGAGCTGTGCTCCTGCGGAAGGCCAGTGGACCTGCCGGACTGATGGCGGTTCCGGTTGGGGTCGCCCTGCTGTTGCTCGTACAGGCCGCCGTGTGGGGGTCGGCGTTCCCGGCGATAAAGGTGGGGCTCGTCGACCTCAGCGCCCCTCACTTCACCCTGCTCAGGCACCTCGTCGCCTCCGCCACCTTCGTCCCGCTGCTGCTCTCCTTCAAGGCCAGGCTCCGCCCGCGTCGCGAGCACGTCGTCGCGTTCCTCGGCCTTGGCGCATGCGGTTTCCTCGTCTACCACCTGGCGCTTAACTTCGGGTCGGAGCGGGTGTCGGCCGGAGCGGCCAGCCTGATCATCGCCACGGCCCCTGCCATGACGGCGGTGCTTGCCTCGCTGCTCGAGCGCGACCGGCTGCCTTGGCTCGGTTGGGCCGGCTCGGCCGTGTCGTTCACGGGCGTGGCGTTGATCGTCCTGGCGGACGGCCGCCAGTCCACCGTGGACGGGTTCTCGCTCTACGCGTGGTTCATCGTGCTGGCGGCGATCGCCACCTCGTTCTACGCCATCTACCAGCGGAGGATGTTCGCCCATTACCGCCCCATCGAGGTGGCAGCCTTCGCGACGTGGGCCGGCACCATCCCCATGCTCGTGTTCGTACCGGGCGTAGTCGCCTCCGTCGCCGCGGCGAGCGCCGGACCCTTGGTCGCGGTCCTCTACACGGGCGTCCTGCCTTCGGCGGTGGCGTACACGATCTTCGCTTACGCGCTCTCGCGAGCGAACGTCACCGTCGTCACCGCGTTCCTCTACATGGTGCCCGTGTTCGCGCTCGTAACGGCGTGGTGGCTGCTCGGCGAGGTGCCGCCACTGCTAACCGTGGTGGGAGGAAGCCTGGTCGTAACCGGGTTGGTCGTCCTCAACCTGGCGAAGCGGGCGGCCGCTCGGCGGGCGCGGCTGCTGGCTCGTCCGGCTTGACCTTCTGACCCAGCCTGCGCTCGGTGCCGGCCATGAGCCGCATGATGTTCTCCCGGTGGCGGAAGATCGTGAGGGCGGCGAGCGAGACGGCCAGGAAGAGGTTGGCCACCGGGAACGACCCGCCGGCGATGACGAACAGCGGCAGTGAGAACATGCCGACGATGGACCCGAGAGACACGTAGCGGCTGACCAGGATCGTCACGATCCCGATCACGATCGACAGCGCTGCCGTCGCCGGGTCGACGACGAGGAAGACACCGATGCTCGTGGCGATGCCCTTGCCCCCTCGCAGACGCAGCATGACGTTGAAGCTGTTGCCGACGACGGCTGACAGGCCGGCGAGCGCGACGGTCCAGGTGTCCGTGCCGAAGACGGTCGGGAGCAGCGCCGCCACCGCACCCTTCAGCGGGTCGAGCAGCATGACCATGATGGCGGGGACCACGCCCAGCGTCCGCAGGACGTTCGTCGCTCCGATGTTGCCGGAGCCGACCTCTTGGATGTTGACGCCGCGCATCCTGGCCACGAG
>DASRWD010000070.1:0-3254 GCA_035654755.1 Trueperaceae bacterium | reverse complement strand
GGTGAGGAGGCGGCTGAGGAGATCCTCGTCGCCAACCCAGACATCGCGAGCGTCGAGGTCGACGGCGAGACTTACCCCGCCGACTAAGGCCCTCCGCGTCTCATCTGCGGGTTCCCACGCTTGCGTGGGAACCCGCTTCACACTGAGGTAAGAGGAAACGTGGGTGACCCCCTCACGGCGCTACCGGGCACTGAGCGCGCAGCCCGACGAGCAACAGCAGGGGCGGACTAGAAGGCGTACCAGGTCTGGGAGCGCGGCGATATCCGCAGGCTGGCGAAGACTCTCGGCTATGGCGTTGTCCAGCACGCTGCCCACGGCGCCCCTGCTGCCCATTGCACCGCTCGCCTCCAGAAGGACAAAGCCGTGCACTGCGCGCCCTGGTCGGAGTGATGTCGACGCCAGCGTCAGGCCGGCGGTTTGTGCGGCGTCATCTCCAACACCGAGATCACCAGGCCGCTGATCGCCCACGCGTCCATGGCCCAGCCCACAACCAGCCGCGAGAACGCGTCGATGACCGCCGCCAGTTGGAGCCTGCCCTCCGCCGTCCGGTTCTGCGTGATGTCGGCGACCCAGAGGCGATTCGGGACGCTGGCGGCATGCTCGCCAGCACCAGGTCATCCAAGATGGGGTGTAGCGATCTGGGCCCGTCCGGGCGCCTTGCGCGGCGCCGGTGCACGCCCTGAAGGCCCAAGCGCCGCATGTGGCTATCCATGCGCTCGCGCGAGCACTTGACGCCGGGAGAGAGCTGCAGCTCGGCGTGGATGCCGGGGTGCCGCGGCCGCGCTCGTACGCCTCCTGGATCAGCTCGCACAGCTGTTCGTCTCTTGTTCTAGGACGCTTACCTTTCAGAGCACTCTAGCTCAAGCGGTCATGTGTCCACCGCAGCGGGGAACTCCGAATCGCTCTTCGTCGAGCACGCATGTTCGAGTTCAGGCAGCCTCGCTCCAAGCGACGGACTCGTGCTCCGGGACAGCTTGGAGGGTGGCACCCCTGGTCACCAGACAACCTTGAGAGCGAACGCGTCCTCGTCGCAGGGCGAGTCGCACGTCCTCGCCTCCCCCGTAAGGTCGCCTGCTGTATGACCGACGATGACCGCCTCACCGAGGCCCGTGATCGCCGCGGCGGCCGAGTCCGAGTGGTCGGTCCCGAACGTGTACGTCCAGGGCGTGAACGTCGCGTCCTGCAGCTTCGCCACCATCACGTGAGCGTCACCTCGCACGTCCTGGCCTGAGACGATGACCTCGCCGGTGGGAAGAACCGCCCGCGCCTCCGCCTGGTTACTTGCGACCTCCCCTATCGCGAACTGGTGCACCCAGTCCAGCTCGGGGGCGGACGGGTCGAGTCGGAGGAGGAAGGCGTCGACATATGACGGTTCGCTTACCTTCGACTCCCCCTGGAAGCTCCCTTCCGTCGTCCCCGCGACAAGCACCCCGCCGCGCGCGTCGAGGGCGATGGCCTCGGCATGATCGTTCTTGCCTGAGGATTCCGGGGGGATCCAAGTCCAGCTGAGCGAGCCGTCAGCGTCGAGTTTGCTGACGAAGACGTTCCTTGGGGCGTCCTTCATGCCAGCTACGTAGACGTTGCCGGCGGCGTCCGTCGCGAGAGCGGTCGCAGTGCCCAAGGCTAGGTCCTCGAACTGGTGGGTCCATACGTGGGCGCCGTCCTGGTCGAGTTTGCGGACGAACGCGGACGTCAACAACTCAGGGCTCTTTCCGTCCTCGAGTGTGCCTACGGTCCCGCCGGCGACCAGGAGGCTCCCTTCGTCGTCCATCACTACCGCTACCGCCCAATCCGCCGCCCCGGAGGAGATGGTCTCGGTCCAGACGTCGGCCCCGTCGCTCTTGCTCACCGCACGCACGATGATTCGAGAGTCGCCAACGGTGTTGGAAACGATGACTGCGCGCCCCTGGTCGTCTATCGCCAGGCCCGAGACGTCCTCACCGTCATCGCTGTCCGAGATGAACTGGCGGGTCACGATGTGAGCACCGTCCGGGCCGAGCTTCGTGATGAACACGTCGAGGGGGCAGGTGGGGTCGCAGGACTTGCCTTCGGCAGCGGCCGGCAGCACACCGCGCGTGGTGCCCGCGACGTATACGTAGCCGTCGCGGTCGACCGCGACCCTTGAGGCTTGATCGTCGAGATCGCTACCGAACTGCGTCAGCCATCCGCCGTCTCCGCCCCCAGGGCAGTCTGGCAGCATGGGGACATCGACCGTATCGCTCGTGGCGGGCACCTGGAACGAGATCGCAGAGCAGTACGCCGGCGCCTCGGCTCCGGCTTGGTAAGCCTCGGCCCGCAGCGCGTACGAGCCGGGAAGCAGCCACACGGTGCGGCTGGGGTTGGCGGACGTGAACTCCAGCTCGCAGCCCATCCCCTCTCCCTCGCACCGATCGCCCGTGAGGCGGCCGTCCGCGTCGAACTCGAGGATGGCGGCGTCGACGGCGTCTGCGTGGCACGGGTCGCTCTCCACGCAGCCGTAGACGAGCACCTCCACGCGGGGCACGGTGCCCGCGGCGGGATGGAGCGACGCGCTCGAGGCCATGCGGACGCGGAACGTCACCGCCTGGGGCGACCCGGTCGGGGTTCCGCATGCCGCTATCGCCGCTAGAAGCAACACGGGAAGAAGCGTCCGGGTCACGACCCGTGTGGCTCGGGCCGCTAGCCGTGCCGTCACGTTGACCATGAGGGGTCTTGCTCCTTCTGGCCGATCGCGCCGAACTCTAGCAGCGGGCACAGCCGAGTTTGAAGGGAAAGGTATCGCGCGTTCGTTACCCGTTTGTTTCCGTTTCGCTTCGGCGGCCAGGCTGGCGCCCCAGCCCGTGCGCACCGGCTCGTGGGTCTTGAAGGTCGTCGATCAGGACGCTGGCCAGGTGCCAACTAAGGGCGGTGATGCGCTCTGGGGTGATCAGGTAAGGGACGGGGGCCTTGGGGCGGGCCGCCCGGGAGAGGCGCGCGACCTCCTCCGCCCAGCGCTTCCCGCTGGGTGTGAGGGGGGCGAGGTAGGTGCCGTTCTCGAAGGGAACCCATAGCCAGCGCGGCACGCCGCGTTCCCGACGTAGCGTCTCCTCGTCCCGTTGCAGGTCGTTGACGTGTGGATGCACGACGCGAGCGGCTATCTCACGCACGTCCCGCAACCGGCTCTCCACCTGCTCAGGAGTGAAGGCTGGCGTGAGCCGCGTCGTGGTCATGAGCCTCTCGCCCCTTTCCGGCGACATCCCCGGGAGCGCCGTGATCAAGGCGCCCTGACCTCCGGC
>DASRWD010000069.1:0-4684 GCA_035654755.1 Trueperaceae bacterium | reverse complement strand
TCGGGCTCTCCGAGGTCGTCTCGGCGGCGGGCCTGCGGCAGTATCACACCGCCGAGACCGAGAAGTACGCCCACGTGACGTACTTCTTCAACCTCCAACGGGAGGAGCCGTTCGAGGGCGAGGACCGCCGGATCGTGCCTTCCCCGAAGGTAGCTACGTACGACCTGAAGCCGGAGATGAGCGCCTTCGAGCTCACGGACGCGACGGTCGCGCGCATCGCCGAGGGGCTCGACGACTTCCTGCTGCTCAACTACGCCAACCCGGACATGGTGGGGCACACCGGCGTGCTGAGCGCTGCCGTCGCCGCCTGCGAGGCCGTGGACGGGTGTCTCGGCAGGTTGCTGGAAGCCTGGCGCGCTCGGGGCGGTACCGCCGTCGTCATCGCGGACCACGGCAACGCCGAGCAGATGCTCACGCCTGCGGGCGAGCCGCACACCGCCCACACGACCAACCCTGTGCCGTGTGTACTGGTATCGAACGACCCGGCGGTCAACGCGTTGACGCTGCGCGAAGGCGGGGCGCTGTGCGACGTCGCGCCAACGGTACTGGACCTGATGGGCCTAGTGCAGCCCGAGGCGATGACGGGGGTCTCGCTGATCGTGCGTTGAGGCGCAGGTGTGCTGAAGCGACGAGAGGCCCGATCTCGGTCCCGCACATGGCAGGCCTCTTGCCCACAGAAGGAGCCGCCGCCCCGGTTGCCGGGGCGGCGGCTCTATCGCCTATCTGCGCGTGGACTTTAGAAGTCCATGCCTCCACCAGGTATCGCGTGCCGCCCGGCAGCCTCGTGCCGTGACAGCGTGCGGCGTGGAGCTTAGAAGTCCATGCCTCCCATGTCACCGCCAGGCATGGCGGGCGCGGGGGCTTCCTTCTCGGGGTGGTCAGCAACCACGACCTCGGTCGTGAGGAGCAGGCCAGCGATAGAAGCGGCGTTCTGCACCGCGGTGCGGGTCACCTTGGCGGGGTCGACGATGCCAGCGGCGAACATGTCGGGCACGAACGCGTCGGTGGCGGCATCGTAGCCGTACTTGCCGTCGTTCTGGTTGCGGATGGCGTTGACGATGACGCTGCCTTCGGCGCCGGCGTTGGCCGCGATCTGGCGGGCCGGCTCCTCGAGGGCGCGGATCAGGATGTTGGCGCCGGTGCGCTCGTCGCCCTTGAGGCCCTCGGCGGCCGTCTTCACGGCCTCGACGGCGTGGATCAGCGTGACACCGCCACCCGCGACGATGCCTTCCTCGACGGCCGAGCGAGCGGTGGAGAGAGCGTCCTCGAAGCGGTGCTTCTTCTCCTTGAGCTCGGTCTCGGTGGCCGCGCCGACGCGTATCACCGCGACGCCGCCCGCCAGCTTGGCGAGGCGCTCCTGGAGCTTCTCGCGAGCGTAGTCGGAGTCGGTGTTGTCGAGCTCTGACTTGATGCCCTTGATGCGCTCGTCGATGACGGCCTTGTCGCCCTGGCCCTCGATGATCGTCGTCTCGTCCTTGCTGGAGCGGACGCGCTTGGCGCTGCCGAGCTGGCCGATGCTGACGTTCTCGAGCTTGTGGCCGAGCTCCTCGCTGATCACCTCGCCGCCGGTTACGGCAGCGATGTCCTTGAGCATCTCCTTGCGGCGGTCGCCGAAGCCAGGGGCCTTGACGGCCAGCACGTTGAGCGTGCCGCGCAGCTTGTTGAGGACCAGCGTGGCGAGGGCTTCGCCGTCGACGTCCTCGGCGATGATCACGAGCGGCTTGCCGGTCTGCATGACCTGCTCGAGGACGGGGATGAGGTCCTTGAGCGCGCTGATCTTCTTCTCGTGGATGAGGATGTAGGCGTCCTCGAGGACGGCCTCCATAGCATCCGAGTCGGTGATGAAGTAGGCGCTGATGTAGCCCTTGTCGAACTGCATGCCTTCGACGACGTCCAGCTCGGTGTCGAGCGTCTTGGACTCCTCGACGGTGATCACGCCATCGCGGCCGACCTTGTCCATGGCGTCGGCGATGACCTTGCCGACCTCTGGGTCGTTGGCGGAGATGGCTGCCACCTCGGCGACGGCCTTGCTGTCCTCGATGCTGCGTGCCATGCCCTTGACGCTGGCAACAGCGGCCTCGACGGCCTTGTCGATGCCGCGCTTGAGCGCCAGCGGGCTGGCGCCGGCGGCGACGTTCCTCAGGCCCTCGCGCACGATGGCCTGGCCCAGCACGGTTGCGGTCGTGGTGCCGTCACCGGTGATCTCGTTCGTCTTGCTGGCGATCTCGATGAGCAGCTTGGCGCCGATGTTCTCGATCGCGTCCTTGAGCTCGATGTCCTTGGCGACGGTGACGCCGTCCTTGGTGATCGTGGGGCCACCGAACTTCTTCTCGAGGACGACGTTGCGTCCCTTGGGTCCCAGGGTCACCTTGACGGCGTTGGCGACGGCGTTGACGCCCCGCTCTAGCGCGCGACGGGCGTCTTCCTTATAGATCAGGTCTTTGGCCATGTTCCCTCTGCTTCCTTGTCTCTAAGCTTTCCCTACGCAGCCCTTAACCGAGGACCGCGTGGATGTCGCGCTGGCTCAGGATCATGAGCTCGCGCCCGTCGAGTTCGATCTCGGTGCCGCCGTACTTGGCGAACACGACCGTGTCGCCCACCTGGACGTCCACGGGCTCACGAGAGCCGTTCTCCAGGTACTTGCCCGGGCCAACGGCCAGGACCTTGCCGCGCTGGCTCTTCTCCTTGGCGCTGTCGGGCAGCACCAGGCCGGAGGCGGTGGTCTGGGGCTCTTCTACGACCTCGACCACTACCTTGTCGCCTAGCGGCTTCAGGTTCAGCTTCTGGTCAGCCATGCTTCCTCCACTTTTCTTGGATGTCTTCTTGGCAGTCTCACCGCGTGAGTGCCAACTACCGGCCATGCTATCCAGGCTCGGGAAGGTGTGTCAAGCCGTTCGTTGTCAATCAGGATGAACCTTGCCTACTCAGACCACGTGATACGGCAACGCTCAAGTTTTCGGCAGCGAAACCACTGCGTCGGCTAGGCTCTGCAGGCCTGCGCCCGTCAGGCAGCGGCTCAACCGCGCTTGAGACCCAGGATGAAGGCAGGCACGAACGCAGCGGCGAACGGGATGCTGTACGTCAGCATGCTGAGCAGCGCCCTCCAGGTCCCCTGCAGCGAGTCACCGGTGAGCATGGGGTCGACACGCTCCTGGACGATGCCCCAGTTCACGCTCACGAACCCTGACCATGCCAGCAGCTGGATCGCGATGAAGATGAGCCCGAGGAAGATGGCCACGACCTTGCCGACCTTCTTCAGCGCGTAACCGGCTATGAACCCAGCGATGGCGCCGAAGCCGACCTGTTCCACCAGCGGCCACACGGCCGACAGCTCCGGCACTTCCACGGCCGCGAGGTTACCACGGGCGGCCGACCGACCCTCGGCGGGAACGTAATATGTCGACGTGAAGCCTTTCCCCCGCACGCGCATCGGTGGGCATGTCGAGGCCGCACTGCGAAGCGGGGCTCCGGTCGTCGCGCTGGAGTCGACCGTCCTGACGCACGGCCTGCCGCGGCCGCAGAACCTCGCCGCAGGCGAGCGGTTGGAGGCCGTCGTGAGAGAGGCCGGCGCCGTTCCCGCGACCGTCGGCGTGCTCCGCGGCGAGGTGGTCGTTGGCCTCTCCCCCGCAGAGCTCGCGCGGCTCGCCCAGGCGGAGGGCGCGGACAAGGCATCCCTCTGGAACCTGGCCGCCGTCGTCGCCGGGGGCGCCGACGCAGGCACGACCGTCGCCACGACCTTGTGGGCCGCTCATGTTGCCGGCATCGACGTGTTCGCCACGGGCGGCATCGGCGGCGTGCACGACGCGCCCTTCGACGAGTCCGCGGACCTCGCGGCCTTGGCGCGCTACCCCATCGTCACAGTCTGCGCCGGGCCCAAGAGCATCCTCGACGCCTCGGCCACCCTGGAGCGCCTGGAGACCGCGGGCGTGCCGGTCGTCGGCTACCGCTCCGACCGGTTGGCCGGCTTCCTCGTGAGCCTCACGGATCTGAAGCTGCCGGCCAGGGTCGACTCTGCCAACCAGGTCGCGAGCCTCCTGAGGGCCCAGCGTGAGCTGGGGTTATCCTCTGGCGTGGTCCTAAGCAACCCCGTTTCGGACGGCATGTCTCAGCCAGAGTTCGCATCCCTCAAGGAGCGGGCGGAGGCCGAGCTGGCCAACCGCGGCATCAGGGGCCGGGAAACCACCCCCTTCCTGCTGGCCGAGTTGGCGAGGCTCTCCGGTGGCCGCACGGTAGACGTCAACACGCGCCTGCTCGAGGAGAACGCGAGGCTTGCCGCCCGGGTAGCGGCGGCGTTTCGTGCCGGCACCCCCATCGCCGAGGCGGCATCGTGACGGACGAGGGCCGCATCACCCAAGGCGGCGGCCGGCCGCAGAGCCTGGGAGAGCTGTTGCGAAGCTCCCGCGAGAGCCGTGGACTTGACCTCGCGGACGTCGCGGAGCTCACCCACGTCCGTAAGGAGTACCTCAGAGCGCTCGAAGAGGGTCGCTACGCGGACCTCCCTGAGGACGTCTACACGAGGAACTTCGTCCGGTTGTTCGCCCAGGCCGTCGGCGTGGACAGCGAACGCGCGCTGAGCGCGTACCAGGTGGAGCGGCGCCAGGCCGGCGGGCTCTCTACTTTGGAGGAGCGCCTCGACAAGGAGAGGCGGGGCGAGAAGCCCCCTCCCCCGAAACGCAAGCGCCGC
>DASRWD010000068.1:0-4566 GCA_035654755.1 Trueperaceae bacterium | reverse complement strand
TGTGACCTCGACCAGAAGAGTAAGCGTTGCATCGAAACCTGTCAATGTGACCCGTGTTCCGGGTTGGCCCGAGCGGTTCTCATCGACTATCATCGATACATGGCCGTGGGCAGTGAGGTCCTCAAGGTGCTCGGCGACCCGGCTCGCTACCGGATCGTCCGGTTCCTGGCGGAACCGGACTGCGACTGTTGCGGCCCACAGAACGCCGTCTGCGCATGCGACATCGAATCCCTCCTCGGCCTGTCGCAGCCGACCGTGAGTCACCACATGAAACAGCTGGTGGAAGCTGGACTGGTTAGCGCGGAGAAGCGCGGCCGCTGGGTCTACTACGAGCTCGTGCCCGAAGCGCTGGCCGACGTGGCGAGAACACTTCAGGACCTGGTAGAGAGCGTTCAGACGCGGTCAGCCGGGGCTGGCAGGTCCGAGCGCCGTACGACCGCCTGACTCGCACGTGACGAGAAGCAGGATCATCGGCTTCACGCAGGACGAGGAAGGGCATTGGGTCGCTCTCCTCGAGTGCGGCCACAGGCAACACGTACGCCATGACCCTCCGCTCACTTACAGACCGCTGGTGCTGACCGAGGAGGGCCGGAGGCGGCTGCTGGGCTTCGAGCTGGAATGCAGGTCGTGTTCGCGTTCCGTGACATAGGATCGTGAGCGCGGACCCGTTCGATCAGCCTGGGGGACCGCTGTTGGAGGCTTTCATGGCCGATGAACCTGGTCCGTCAACAGCCCGAACACAGAGCCGCGGGCGCGGCGCCTGGCCGCTGATACTCATACTCGTCGGTGTCGTACTGATCCTCGGCAACCTTGGTTGGCTCGACTGGAACTTCCTGTGGGGGCTCACTTACCTATGGCCGTTGCTGCTCATCGCCGTGGGTGCCGACCTCCTGTTGCGCGGCAGGTACAGGCTCGTCGTCTTCGGCCTGACACTCCTCGTGGGCGCCGCGGTCTACGTCGCTTACCCGAGGGGCCCACTCACGGCGGGGCCCCCGGGCGAGACGGTGAGCATCTCGCGGGCGCTCGATGGTGCCCGCCAGGCGGAGGTGACGCTGCGCAGCGGTGTCGCTTCGCTCGAGATCGCATCAGCTCGGGCCGCCGAGCTGCTGGCCGAGGGCGCCATCGAGACGGCGATGGGGGAGCGCATCGAGCAGCGGTTCGAGGTGCGTGGCGGCGTCGCGACGTTCGTCCTCGAGAGCGAGCGGCCGGTCGGTGGGATACCGGTCGCCACACGCGGTGGCCGCTGGGACCTCACGCTTTCCGGCCGAGTTCCCATGGCACTGACCGTCGACACCGGGGTCGGCCAGGCGACCCTCGACCTCTCCGAGCTCGCACTGACGCGCCTCGACCTGGACACCGGCGTGGGAGCGTCTACGGTCACGCTGCCGGCGAGGGGCGAATACGAGGTCGACATCGACACGGGTATCGGGGCCGCCACGGTGCTGCTTCCCACTGGCCTGGCAGCTCGCCTCACCGTCTCGCGCGGCATCGGCAGCATCTCGGTTCCGGACGGGCTCGTGAGGAACGAGGATGTCTACGAGTCGCCCGACTACCAGACCGCGACCGACCGCGTGGATATCCGGCTGGACAGCGGGCTGGGCGCCGTGAACGTCGAGCGTGTCCGCTGAGCTGCTGATGGCCGGTGTGATACGCCGCTACGCTCTGCCATTCGCCTGTCTTCTGCTGGCGTCGTGCGCCGGCCCCATGCCCGATGCCGCCCTCGGGCGCACGGTGAGCGTCACGCACGCGACGCAAGCGAACGACGCGGTCCGTGGCGCGGCGCCCGTGCAGTGTGGCGCCCCGGCCCTACTCATCCACGAGGCCCAGGGCTCCGGTACGGCGAGCGCCCTGACGGGAGAGGTCGTCACCATCGAGGGCGTCGTCGTCGGGGACTTCCAACCACGTGACGGGGACCAGTTCGCGACCGACCTCGGCGGTTTCAACGTTCAGGAGGAAGACGACGACGCCGATGACGACCTGCTTACCTCCGAAGGCATCTTCGTGCAGGGGCGCCGGCCGGACGTTCAGGTCGGTCAGCTCGTGCGGGTAACCGGACGTGTAAGCGAGTCCGACGGCCTTACCGCGCTGCGCAGCGTGCGCGACGTCATCGTCTGCGCCGAGGACCAGGAGCTGCCGGCGCCGGCGATAGCGAGGCTTCCCGTCACGAACATAGGCTACCTCGAGCCACTAGAGGGCATGCGCGTCGTGTTCCCTCAGGAGCTCGTCATCAGCGAGTATTTCAACTTCGACCGGTACGGAGAGGTCGTCTTGGCCGTGCCTGGCGCAGGCGCAGATCGCGTTCACCAACCGACCTCCTACCTGGACCCCAGAGACTCGGAGGTCGCCGCCGCCATCGACCTGATAAGGCGATCGCGGATCACGCTCGACGATGGCAGAGAGGCTGAGAACCCCGACCCTGCTCGGCATCCGGCTGGCGGCGTCTTCACGCAGGAGCACGGTTTCCGCGGAGGCGACGTCCTGGTGGGCGTTACCGGTGTGCTCAGCTACGCGTTCGGCGCCTACCGAATCCAACCGACGGAAGACGCTGGATACGCCAGCCGCAACCCGCGGCCAGTAGAGCCACCCGACGTGGGTGGGAACCTGCGCGGCGCGATCTTCAACGTGCTGAACTACTTCGAGGACTTCGGGTCCATCGGCTGTGGTCCGCAAGGGCTGGACGACTGCAGGGGCGGCAACGACCAGCGGGAGTTCGTGAGGCAGCGTGCCAAGATCATCGCGGCGATCACGGCGCTGGACGCTCACGTCGTGGGCCTCATCGAGATCGAGAACGACGCGGATCAGGGCGCCCTCTTGGACCTCGTAGAGGGTCTGAACGACGCCACCGCTCCGGGAACCTACGACCTCGTGGATACGGGCGGCCCGGTCGGCATAGATGCCATCAGGGTCGCCATCGTCTACCAACCGGCGTTCGTCAGCCCGCTTGGGCCTCCGGCCGTTCTCGACGACATGGCGTTCCTCGACCCGAACGACACCGGTGTAGACCGCAACCGCGCGGCGCTGGCTCAGTCGTTCGAGGACCCGGCCAGCGGCGGGCGGTTCACGTTCGTCGTCAACCACTTCAAGAGCAAGGGCGAGGCCTGTGGGCGCGGTGACGACGATCCGGTGCAGGGGAACTGCAACCTGACGAGGGCGTTGGCCGCTCGGAAGCTGCTTGACTGGCTGGGCTCGCATCCCACTGGCCTGGAGGATCTCGACTACCTGATCGTCGGCGACCTCAACGGCTACGACCACGAGGACCCGGCACGCGAGTTGGCGGCGGGCCCCGACGGGACGGCTGAGACGGAAGACGACTACGTTGACCTACTTCGTCGCTTCGAGGGCGAGGATGCGTACACGTACCTGTTCGACGGGCAGCTCGGCTACCTGGACTACGCCTTCGCAAGCCCCACCCTGGCGGTGCAAGTGACCGGGGCGGCGGCGTGGCACGTGAACGCGGACGAGCCGGACATCATCGACTACGACGTGACGTTCAAGCGCCCGCCGCAAGCCGAGCTTTTCGAACCGACCCCGTTCCGCTCGTCGGACCACGACCCGGTGGTCGTCGGCTTGGACCTGGAAGGACGAGCACTCGCCCGCTAGGACCGACTTAAGCTTGACAACAGGGGTTCAGGAGGATGGCTCTTCGGACTCGAAGTGGACCGCAGCCCGGTCCTTGGCCTTGCCTCGATAGAGGGCAGAGTCAGCAGCCTTGAGAAGTTCCTTGACCGTGGTTCCGTCGTCCGGGTAAACGGCGACACCGATCGTCGCTCCCACCAACACCTGCGCCGCGTCAACCTCGTACGGCTCGCTCAAAGCTGTCAGCAGCCTCGCCGTGACGTGCTCTATCTCAGTCCTCTCCTTGATGTCGGGCAAGAAGAGTACGAACTCGTCACCGCCGTGCCGGGCGACGACGTCCCAGCTGCGCACCGCCTCCCGGACGCGGCCGGCGACCTGGCTGAGTACCAGGTCGCCGGCGTGGTGCCCCAGCGAGTCGTTGACCTCTTTGAACAGGTCCAGGTCCATGAAGAGGACGGCCACTTTGGTCTTGTTGCGCTCGGCCTGCCCGAGGGCCGCGACCAGCCTGTGCTCGAAGGCGACGCGCTTGAGGAGGCCGGTCAGGTCGTCCGTCTCGGCCCGCACCTCAAGCTCTTGGTGCAGACGCTGTTGCTCTATCGCCGCGGCCAGCAAGTAGGTGACCCCTCCCAGGAAGGCTTGGTCGTCCACGTTGAACGCGTCCGCTACGGTGGAGAACACCTCGAGGAACCCGAACGTACCGCCGTGGCTGTGGATCCGGAAGCGGACCCCGCTCGACATGCCGAGCGGCTCGAGCGCCTCGGCGGGGAGCGACTCGGCGCCGATGAGCTCCAGATCGAAGTCTCTCTTGCGTGGCGGAGGCGCCCCGTCGTCTTGGGCCGCTGCGGCGACGGGGAAGCTCGCCCTGACCTGCAGCCCTTCATCGGTGGCCTCGACGATCCGCGCGTGGTCCGCGCCCAGGGTCCGAGCGACCCTTCTCGTGGCGAGGTCCAGGGTCGGCTGGACGTCCCTGGTCGCCAAGGTCGAGGCGGC
>DASRWD010000067.1:0-9626 GCA_035654755.1 Trueperaceae bacterium | reverse complement strand
CTTCGCGCACTCGCGGGCTCTGAGCTCCGCCAGGCTCAGCGGTCTGAAGGTGTTGGACATCCTCAGAGTCTACCGCCGGCCCAGGTGAGCCATCCGGTGGCTACACTCGCGTCATGCGGGTCAGGTTGGAAGCGCCGGAGTGGGCGGAGAAGCTCGTCAGCGACCTCACGGACATGGATCGCGACCCGCGCGTGGTGGAACCGGGCGAGGTCATCGAGCACGACCTCCCGGACGACGTCTACTTCGAGTACGGGTTCATGGGTGCGGACGACAAGGTCAAGCCGGACCCCGAGAACGAGAACCGCGCCAAGAGCGTCTGGTACGGCGAGGTCAGTTCCCTGACCGGTCCGGAGTACCGATCTGACCCGCTGGCCGATCCGCCGGCGGATCTCGCTCGCGGCGTTACCGACCGTCTGCGCCTGGAGAGCGAGCAGCTGGGCGGGCAGGCGAGGCGCGTCACCGTATACACGCCGGCGGCCGTGGAGCGGGACCAGGCGACGCCGTTGGCGGTGGTGCAGGACGGTGTTGCCATGATGCGGATCGGCTCACTTCACCTACTTCTGGAGTCGCTGCTCGAGCGCGGCGAGGTGCAGCCATTGCGCCTCGCGTTCCTGGAGCCGGTAGACCGCATGGCAGAGTACGCGTTCAAGGAGCCGTACCTGAGGTTCGTCGAGGAGGAGCTCGAGGCAGAGCTCGCGGAGCGCTACCCGCTCACCGAGCGCAGGCTCTGGATAGGCGCGAGCCTGGGAGCGCTTGCCTCGGCCGACCTGGGCCTGCGCCGGGCCAAGCGGATGCCGGACATGGCGAAAGACGACGCAGTGCTCGCCCTCTCGGGCGCGTTCCTCGGCACCCCCGAGGAGTTTCACGCGTACAGGTCGTCGGAGTCATGGCTCGTGGAGCGCCTCCAGGACCCGGAGACGGCCCTGCCGGGCCGTTGGCACCTGCATGTCGGGACCCTCGAGTGGCTTCACGAGGTGAACCGCGAGGCCTTCGCTGCGCTGCAGGACCGGCAGGACGTCATGGCCACGTACTCGGAGGCCAGTGCGGGCCACAACTGGCCCAACTGGAAGAACGCCCTGCCAGACGCGTTGCGCTCCGTCATCTGAGGAGACCGAGGGTCGCACGGCCGGTCGCGTGGCGCAGAGTCGATGAGGTTTCTCGCCGCTTCCTAACCTGTTCCGGGTCTAGATTCTCGACATGACCTCCGCCCGCGTCCTCCTCCGCGCTGCCCCGGCGGTGCTCTTCCTGCTCCTGACGGCTTGCGGTGCGCAGCAGCCACCGGAAGAGTCGCCCAAGGCATCGCCGCGGGAGCCCAGCCCGGCACCCCCCACGATCACGGCGAGCTGGAGCGACCCCGCTGCTTGGCCCGGTGGACAGGTGCCCGCGGCGGGCGACGCCGTCGTGGTTCCCGCCGGCACGGTGATGCTCCTCGACACGTCCCCGCCGCCCCTCTCCACGCTTACGGTCGACGGGAGCCTCGTGTTCGACGATCAGGACCTGGAGCTGACGGCCGGCTGGATCATGGTGCATGGGGGCTTTTACATCGGCAGCAGCCAGGAGCCGTTCGGTCACAACGCGGTCATCACGCTCACCGGTCCGGAGACGGACGAGAGCATCGGGCACATGGGCACCAAGTTCCTAGCGGCGATGGGCGGTGTCATCGAGCTGTACGGCGACATGACCGGCGACAGCTGGGCCCGTCTGAGCGTCGACGCGCTGCCCGGAGACCTAGCGATCACGGTGAACGACGCCACCGGCTGGCGCGCCGGCGACGAGGTGGTCATCGCCTCCACGGACTTCGCCGCCTACGAGGACGACGGAGACCCGCAGGTCGAGGAGCGGACGGTCACGGCCGTAGCCGGGAACGTGCTCTCGCTCGACGAGCCCCTCGAGTACTTCCACCAGGGCACGCTCATGAAGGTCGGCGGTATCCAGGTAGACCAACGCGCAGAGGTAGCGCGCCTCAACCGCAACATCGTCATACGGGGAGACGCACAGAGCGAGGCCGGTCAGTTCGGCGGCCACGTGATGGTGATGCCGGGTGGCAGGCTGCGGCTGGACGCCGTCGAGCTGTATCGCATGGGCCAGCGGGGCCGCCTGGCGCGGTATCCCGTCCACTTCCACCAGGTCGGCGACGGCGGGGCCGAGAGCTTCGTCACCCGCACGAGCGTGCACCACGCCTACCACCGCTGCGTGACCATACACGGCACGAACAACGTGCTCGTGGAGGACGTAGCCGCGTACCGCACGTACGGCCACTGCTTCTTCTTCGAGGACGCGGACGAGACAGGCAACGAGCTCTATCGGAACCTCGCGCTCGTGGTCATGCGGCCGCCGGAGGACGACGCCGTGCTTCCCTCCGATCACTCGTTCCTGGGACCGGCTGGGTTCTGGGTCACCAACCCGGCAAACGACCTCGTAGGCAACGTCGCGGCCAGCTCGAAGGGAAGCGGGTTCTGGTACGCCCTCCCCGAGCATCCGACCGGCCTCGCGAGCCACAAGATCGACGTATGGCCCAGGCACACGCCGCTGGGGCTGTTCGACTCCAACGTCGCGCACTCGAACCGTCAGGTTGGGCTGCACGTCGACAACGGCCCGACTGCCGACCTCTCGGGCAACCCTCCGACGTGGTACGAGCCCAGGCTGGACCCGCACGACGAGGACACGCTCGTCACCGCGTACTTCGAGGACTTCGTCGCCTACAAGCACAGAGACGCCGGTGCCTGGTTCCGTGGGTCGCACGCCGTCCTACAGGGTGGTGTGCTCAGCGACAACTCGAGAGGCGTGACGTTCGCGTCCGACGAGAGCGGCGCCGTGGGCGTCGACTTCGTGGGCGAGACGCCGAACGTTGGGACCTGGCCGGAGTGGGACGATGAGAGCGCGGCGGCGGGCAGGCACCTGCCGCGGCCCTGGGACGCCGGCTACACCGTGCGCGGGTTCGAGTACTACGACGGCACCGTCTACGTGGAGGGGAGCCGCTTCGCGGGCTACGAGCCGAACGCCACCCGGGAGGCAGCCGCGCTGAGCTACCTCGACTTCACGGCGTTCGCGACCGCGGCGGACAACCACGCCAGCGGCCTGAGCTTCGCCCCCGGCACCAACCGCGTCTACCTGCACAGCCGTGACGCTGCACCGGACCTCGACGGCGAGGATGGCTACCGCAGCGCCGTCTTCCGAGACCTGGACGGCAGTGTCACCGGCGTCGCGGGACGCTGGGTCACCGTGAACAGCCCCTTCCTAGCCGGTGCCGGCTGCTTGCTGCGCTCCGATTGGAACGCCTACGCCTGCGACGGCAGGTACGTGAACCTGACTCTGGACGCCGTTTCCGGGCCGGCCGGAGGTATAGGGCCGGTCACGATCCAACGTGACGGTGGTCCCAGCCACGTCATGTACGGGTCGCCGGACGCCGTGCCCCACTACTTCAGGACGGTAGTGCGCTACGACTCGGAGCTCGGCTACCAGTACTCCGGCACGCCGAGCCACGTCCGCATCGGTCTGACGGACGGCGTGGGTCCGGGCGACGAGCTGATCACCTCCGTGCCGTGGCCGGGTGACGAAGCGTTCCTCTACAAGGACTGGTGGGTGGACGAACGCAACCAGCAGGAGCCGGTGGGCTCCTTGTCCGCGCTGAGGGCCACGGAGGTACCGGCCTACTTCATCGACTTGGGTCGGCTGTGGATGAAGCTCGTGGTCCAGGAGGACCGCGACTGGGCGTACATGGACGTGTGTACCCAGGCGCTCTGCCAATAGGCCAGATCCAGCCGCTGTTCCTGTGGCCGTCCCGCCGGCCCGATCAACCGCGACCGTTGCCCTACTCGGCGGTCCGCGGGCCGGGGTGGCACGAGCGCCGCGAGTAGCATTGATCCATGGAGTACCGGATAGAGAAGGACACGCTGGGCGAGGTCAAGGTGCCCGCGGACCGCTACTGGGGCGCCCAGACCGAGCGCTCGCGTCAGAACTTCAAGATCGGCGGGCAGCGCATGCCGATCGAGGTGATCTACAGCTTCGCCGTGCTCAAGAAGGCGGCTGCCCTCGTCAATGCCGAGCTGGCCGGACTGGACCGTGAGAAGGCCGACCTCATAGGGCGTGTTTGCGACGAGATCCTGGACGGCAGGCTGAGCGATCACTTCCCGCTGGTCGTATGGCAGACGGGCTCCGGAACTCAGACCAACATGAACGTGAACGAGGTGATCGCGAACCGCGCGAGCGAGATCACGGGCAACCCGCGGGGGAGCAAGGCGCCGATCCACCCGAACGACGACGTGAACAAGAGCCAGTCGTCCAACGACACGTTCCCGACTGCCATGCACATCGCCGCCTACGGCAAGCTGACGGACCACACGCTGCCGGCGCTGCGGAGCCTGCGAGAGGCGCTCGCGGCCAAATCGAGGGAGTTCGCCGGCGTCGTGAAGATCGGGCGCACCCACCTGATGGATGCGACGCCGCTGACGCTCGGTCAGGAGTTCGGCGGTTACGCGACGCAGGTAACGAAGTCGATCGAGGCCGTGGAGAACGCGCTGCCGCACCTCGCCGAGCTGGCTCTGGGCGGAACCGCCGTCGGCACCGGGTTGAACGCCCCCGTCGGCTTCGACGTCAAGGTCGCCGAGAAGATCTCCGAGCTCACGGGCAACCCGTTCCGCACGGCCGACGACAAGTTCGAGGGGCTGTCGGCCAACGACGCTGTGGTCGAGGCGTCGGGCGCCCTCAAGCGCGTGGCGGTGGCGCTCATGGCCGTCGCGAACAACATCAGGCTGCTTGGCTCCGGTCCGCGCAGCGGCATAGGCGAGATCCGCCTGCCGGAGAACGAGCCGGGCTCCAGCATCATGCCGGGCAAGGTGAACCCGACCCAGGCCGAGGCCCTGACGATGGTCTGCGCGCAGGTGATCGGCAACGACACCGCCGTCACGGTCGCCGGGTCCCACGGCCACCTGCAGCTGAACGTCTTCAAGCCCGTGATGATCTACGACCTGCTGAACTCGGCACAGCTGCTGGGTGACGCCTGCGAGAGCTTCAGGGTCAACTGCGTCGAGGGCATAGTCGCAGACGAACGGCGGATCCGCATGCACCTGGACAACTCGCTGATGCTCGTGACGGCGTTGAACACGAAGATCGGCTACTACAAGTCCGCCGAGATCGCTCAGAAGGCGCACAAGGAGGGCACGACGCTCAAGGAGGCGGCGGTGGCGCTCGGGTACCTGACCGCCGAGGAGTTCGACGAGGCGGTGGTACCCGAGCACATGGTCTGAGCTAGAGGTCGCTCACTGGTCGGACGCGCGCTCGAACGTGTACGAGATCGCTCCCTGACCCAGCACCACGACCTCCCCGCCCTCATCGGCGGTCGTCAGGTCGACGGGCAGGCCGGTGAGCGGCACGCCGTAAGTGACGTACATGTCGAACTCGCCGGAGCGGTGGATCGGGCGGACCTCCGTCTTGAACTCTCCCGCGTCCATCGTCAGCTGGTCGCCTTCCATGGCGAGCGTGATCGTGCCCAGAGCGGGGTTCGACCACGTGCCCAGCCAGGGCTCCACCTCGCTCGCGTCCACGGCGTCCTGAAGCTGCTCGCGCGCCTCTGCCAGGGCGTCAGTGAGCTGCTGCGCCGTGAACGTAGCCTGCGCCGCGCTGTCCGCGGGTTGGTCGTAGATCAGCTCGAGCACGCGCAGCGTGACTGCGCCGGTGAACGTGTTGGCGTTCCGGGCGTTGGTCAGCACCACGATCCCCACGCCTGCCTGCGGCACGAACGTCAGTTCGGAAGTGAACCCGAGGGTGTTGCCGCCGTGGTAGAGGCGCTCGAGGCCCTTCCACTCGCCCCTGAACCAGCCGAGGCCGTAGCTCTCGGTGGCGCTCACCGGCACCTGCGGTTCCCACGTCTCGCGCAGGTTCTCCTCGGAGACCACGCGTGCGCCGTCCGGCGTCACGCCTACCTGGAGCTCGGTGATCAGGTACCGGGCCATGTCCATCGCCGTCGACCAGTGCGACCCTGCTGGCGCGATGGGCGTCAGGAGGTCCTCGTTCTCGAGACCGATGGGCTCGTACTCACCGGAGACTATGTTCTGCTCGTGCGGCATGGCGTGCTCGCCCTTGGAGACGACCTCGTCCATGGAAAGGGTCGTGGCGTAAAGCCCGATAGGGTCGAGCACGCGCTCGTGGAGCGCGTTCACGTAGCCCTCGAAGAAGTCACCGTACTCCGCCCCCGCAGCGGCGGCCGCGGCATAGCCGGCGGTGGCGACGATCTGGTTGCTGTACTGGAACGCCTCACCGAAGTCCGTGAAGAACTCGAAGGTGCCCAGCGACTCGACGATGCCTTCCGCGCCAAGTTCCGACCTGTTGAAGAACAGCTCGAGGTCGCGCCGCGGCACTCCGGTGCAGGCGCACAGGAGGTTGCGCATCGTGATGCTCTGAGTCAGATCCGGGTCCGCGACCGCGAACTCGGGTAGCACCTCCACGACCGGCGTGTCCCACTCGATGACCCCGTCGTCGACAAGCGTCGCCGTCAACATGGAGGTCATCGTCTTGCCTACGGACCCGATCATCATCTGCGTGGCCGGTGTGATCTCCTGGCTGGAGCCCACCTCGGTGACTCCGAAGCCCTCGGCGTACGCCACCTCGCCGTCCTCGACGATGGCGACGGCGGCGCCGGGGATGCCGAAGTCTTCCAGGATGGTGGTGATGAAGACTTCCAACTCGCCGATCATGTCGTCCACGGCGAGTGGCTCCGCACCGCTCAGGTCGACCTGGTCAACGGCGCTGATCGTGAACCCCGACGAGACGATCCCGACCTGTGCGGTCCGGCGCTGGAACGCCACGAGGGAGGCGTCCACCAGCATCGAGTAGATGGTGCCGTCGTGAAGCTGCGCGCTCGCCTGATAGAAGCGCGTCTCGTCGTCCGCGTCGTAAGTCGTCACGAGCGTGCGCTCGATACCTCCGGAGGCGGGCGGCTCGAAGGTCTGGTCGGGCTCCAACTCGAGGTCCGGCTCCGCGGTAGCCCACGCTTGCGCGATCGCACCTTCCAGGTCCTCGCCCTGCGAGACGACGACGTGAACGTGGATCTCTCCGTCCGGGCCGGCCAGGAGCACGTGGTCCTCGCTCACCTGCGAGGCGGTCCATCCCGTAGGCACCGGGAGCGTGAACCGACCCTGCGGGTCCGTGAAGTCGGTGGCTGGCTGGTTGTCGGGACCCACGGCCGGCGTGTCCGCCACGCCGCCTCCTCCGTCCGTCTCGCCACCCGCCGAGCTCGCTCCGGCTCGGGTCAGCGTGAACGGGAACGCCTGGCCGGACTGCGTGAAGGTGCCGGTGATTGCGTCTCCGTCCAGCGTGCCGTCGAAGGTCGGGCTGCCGGGGGTGTTGGCGATGGCGAACGTCACCGCCTGGCCCTCGACCGAGACGGCTGTGAGCGCCATCCCAGCCGCGCCCTGGGCCGGGATGTCGATGGTGCCCGAGAGGGAGCCAGCCTCACCGGCGAGCGTCACCACGACGCCCAACGGAGAGCCTGGGATCTCGATGGCGCCCTCCCATGTGCCGGTCGCCGAGACTTCGCTGCTGTCTGCCGTATCAGTGGACGATGGCGGGGCGGGAGGTGTCTGGGGAGGAGCTCCCTGGGCCGTGGCGACGGCTGCGAAGGCGAGGCAGGCTAACGCGAGTAGCAAGAGCTTCGATCGCATGTGGCGTCCTTTCGAGCTGCCGCGGCGCGGCGACGTCGCGGCACGAAAGGCGAGCTTACGCGTAAGACGCCGGTAGTACCTGTGCTGCGCATGAGTTGGTCTGGAGCGGGAGCTACTCCCTGTTGTCGATGATCTCGGCGTCCTCCGGCAGAGCGCGCACGTTCTCGGGGTCCAAGCCCTGGTTGGTCACGAGCTGCTCGGCGTTGAGCTCGGCGACGACGCGCCCCTCGGCCTCCTTGAACACGAGCCTTCGGGGGAGCCAGTCCGACGCGAAGACCGTGGCCTCTACGTCGAGGATCATGGCCGCTTCGTCGCGGTTCGAGAAGTTGAGGTGGTAGACGTCTCCGGATTCACCCGGCTCCACCGAGAGGATCTCGGCGTCGTAGCCGGCCAGGATCTGGCCGAGGTCGAGCGAGAGGTTCGCGGTAGCGCCGTCCTGTCCGGCAGGCAGCATGCCGCCCAACGCGTCGGGATCATCCGCGTCGAAGACCGTCACCTGGTGGGTGAGGAACGAGTAGCTGTACACGGAGTCGCCGTCCAGCACGATCTGGTTGTCTGCGAGGGCATCCGGCTGGACTATGTACGCGCTGGCGAGGTTCAGCTGAGGCATGACCTGGATCTCGATCTCTAGTGGGAACTCCGTGCCGTCGGCATCTATGACCCGGCCGGTAAGCAGGAACGCGCCGTCTTCGAGCTCGGTAGCCGCGGTCGTCACGTTGTCGAGCACGGTCTCGACCGGCAGCGCTTCCTGTGCCGCGGCTAGGGGGCCGAAGGAGATCAAGGCTGATAGCAGGCCGCCCGAGGCGAGCCGGAGTAGCGGGTTCCAGAGGTCCATGCCGCTCAAACTAACCGACGGGCGGCCGCCGGGCCACGCGCGTGCGACACGTCACACTCCAGGATGAAGGACCTTTTAAGCCGACCATCACGTGGATGAAAGGACCGGTGCTACCCTCCACGGAGAAAGGAGGCAGGCCATGTTCAAACGACTGTTGGGCCTAGCCTTGCTCTTCGCCTCCGCGGCCTCCGCACAGATCGTGGTCAGCCCCCAGGCGATAGTAGTGAACCCCCGCCCCAGCTTCGACGTCGACGTATGGCTCGACCGGGACACGTCCGGTGACAACGCCCCGTCGTACGCCGTAGGCGAGGAAGTGCGCATCTCCGTGCGTCCGGCAGAGACCTCGTACGTCTACGTCTTCGACGTCAAGCCGAACGGCGAGATCACGCAGATCTTCCCCAACCGCTTCGACGACAACAACCGTGTAAGCGGCGGGCAGACCATGACGATCCCACCGAACAACGCCAGGTACGTGTTCAACATCGCGCCCCCGCGCGGCCTGTCCAAGGTCATCGCGATCGCCAGCAAGTCGCGACTGAACACCAGTCAGTTGGCATCGTTCCAGAACGAGGACCAGCTCTTCGCCTCCAGCACGATCGGCGAGGAGGGCTTCATCCAGGGCTTCCGCATCGTGGTGAACCCGGTTCCCCAGGCGGACTGGGTGACCGACACCGCGCTCTATTACGTGGGTGACCGGCCACAGGAAGCCGCGTACGGCACGATCTCCATGCAGACGAACCCGAACGGCGCCGAGGCGTACGTGGACGGCAACTTCGTCGGCTTCACGCCACTGTCCTTCGGCACCCGACCGGGCAGGCACGACGTGCGCTTCGTCCTCGACGGCTACCAGGAGTTCACGACCAGCGTGAACGTCAGGCCCGGCCGGTCGGAGTCGGTCAACGCCACGCTCCAGCGGCGTGAGACCGCAGGCACTGCCAGCTTCACCAGCTCGCCGAGCGGCGCCGATGTCTACGTCGACGGCAGGTTCGTCGGCACCACGCCCACGGGCTCGATCCGATTCCAGCCGGGCTCGTACCAGGCCACCTTCGAGCGTTCCGGCTACCAGAGCGTGACGCGCTCCTTCGAGGTGAGGGGCAACCGCGACACCGTTGTCGACGCCCAGCTGCGCGGGA
>DASRWD010000066.1:0-18368 GCA_035654755.1 Trueperaceae bacterium | reverse complement strand
AAGTCATGCCGCTTATCGACAGTTCGGCTTCGACGCGGTTCTCTGGCACCCCGCCATCTATCTCGGTCTGCACGCGGATCACGCCCTGTACTTGAGGGCTTCCATCAACTCGTCGACGATCCGGTCCGTGTCACCGCGTTCTGCCGCCGTCACGACATGGTCACGGACGTGCGACCTCAGGACCGCCTCCGAGACCTTCCTCATGGCGCCCTGAACGGCGCTCAGCTGTTTCAAGACGTCGACGCAATAGACGCTCTCGTCCTCCAGCATGCGCAGCACGCCCTCGACATGGCCGCGCACGCTCTTGAGCCGCAGTGCCGCCTGCTCGCGCGTTTCCGTGTCCAGATGCAGACAGTGCGGCGCGGACACCTGAGAGCTGGCCTGGGAGACGCCAACGTCCGCTACGTCCGCCATCAGCGCACCGCCGCGCGATAACCTTCCGCCTCGACGGCAGCGACGAGCTTCTGCGGGTCCGCGTTGCCCGTCACCGTCGCCGCGCCGGCCGCCAGGTCCACTTGAACGCCTTGCACGCCCTCCACCTTCTCGAGCGCGCCCTTCACGGCCGCCGAGCAGTGGTTGCAGCTCATACCCTTCACTTCCAAACGGATGTCACTGGTCATAGCGCCGAGCCTACCCCAGGGGGGGTGGGGTAGTCAAGGCGTCAAGTGACGATACTTACGGATGCGGTCAACGACGGCAACGGGAGGCCGTTACGCCTCGTCGTCTGGCCTCGGAGACAGGATCGAGGGAGGGTCGCTGGCCGGGAAGGTGTCGTCGAGTGCGTCGTCCAGCTCGGAGCTCATCTCCCGCAGGCTCTGCAGCTCCCCGTCTTCTCTCGACCGGGCGGTCGAGGACGCGTCCGATGCGGGGAACGACTCGTCTACGGCCTCATCGAGCTCCGCGTCGCCGCGTCCCAACGCCAGGCGTGCGTCCCTCTCTTCGCGATGGCGCGCTTCGTAAGCGAGCTTGTCGGCGTAGTCGATCGCACCGTCCAGAGCCCGCGTGCGCTCCTCCAACTCCTCCAGGCGCTCCAACTGTGTACGCGCTGTGGTCCGGTTGTGGCGCTCCATGAGCAAGCCTCCCGTTCATCGTCGTGCGCTGCGTCAGCAGCACACGGCGTATGAAACCCTTATAGGACGTCGAGCCTAGGGGTACCACATGAGACCGCGATGCCACCTGCATGGGTGTACACCGGACGCCTACGGGGAGACTAGGACGGCAGCGGTGGGAACGTCCTCGGTCGGTCGTCTCGACCCCTCCCACTCGCTGCGCAGGAGGCTGTAGACAGCCGTGTCCGGCGTGTAACCCCCCACGTTGTTGCGCCTCAACACGCCTTCGAACTGGAACCCGAGCCTCTCTGGCACCGCCCGGCTCGGCAGGTTGTTGACGTCTGCCGTTACCTCCAGCCGCTCGAACGGCTCCCCGCCCAGGAGTGGCTCCGTGAAGCAGCGTTCCACCAACGCCCGCACCACGCGCGTGACGATGCCTCTGCCCTGGTGGTTTTCGTCGATCCAGTACCCGATCGCTGCGCTGCGAGACCTCGCGTAGACGTCGTGCAACCCCGCCGAACCTACGAGCCGACCTCCGGACCAGATGCCGACCTCCAATCCGCTGCCACTTACCAGCCCGGGCATGGCCCTCTGAGTCACGAAGCGCAGTTCCGCCTCCGGTGCCGTGTCCCTGGCCCACGGCATCCAGGGCAGCAGCCGGTCACGGTTCACGTTCACCAAACGGTAAAGCTCCGGTGCGTCATCTGGCTCGTAGATGGCAAGGTACAGGTCTTCTGCCGGGTCAACCGCCAACGCGAAGCGCGGCGGGCGCCGGTGCGGTTCGCTGCGGCCGTGCCGGGCCTCGTACTCCTCCCGCAGAAGGCCGAACATCGACAGGTCTGTCGGCTCGCCGTCGACGATGATCAGGCGCCTGAGGACGGCCTCCGGCCTGAACCCCAGCCGCCGCACGACCGCGAGCGACCGGTCGTTGCGCGCATCCAGGCCGATGGCCACGCGCCCCACGCCACGGTCCTCGAAGAAGTGGCGCATGAGCCCCTTCAGTGCACGCGTCACCAGGCCCTTACCCTCGTGATCCTTGGCTATCAGGTAGCCAACCTCGGTGGACCCGCCGGCCCCGCCCCAATCGTGCAGCCAGAGAAGACCGATGGGTCTGCCCTCGTAGCACAGCTCCCCGCGCCAGCCGTCACCGGAACCGAAGCGCTCCAGCTCCTCGGCGACGAGTTGTCGGACGCTCTCCTTGGTTGCCTCGGCGGTCCAAGGGACCCACCGCGTCAGGTGGGACCTGTCGCGCTCCACGAGCCGGTAGATGCTTTCGGCGTGATGCCTCTCCGACAACCGCACGGCCAAGTCGTCATCCAGCTTTAGAGCGAAACTGTGTTCAGGGGCGGGGTAGTTGGGGTGCCGCGCGTCTCCTACCTCGACCTCGGCGTCGATCATGCAACTCCATACCGGTTCGCTGCGGTCCCTCAGCTCTCGTAGATCTGCAGGATCCAGCCTGCCACGCGCGTAATGCTAGCGTCGAGCTGCCTGAAGAGCGTGAGCACCTCGAGGTGGTGGGAGCTGGACGCGCGCGACTCCGGCAGCCTCTCCTCCAACCTCGCGAGGTGCGCGATACGCATCTTCGCCACGTGCTCCTCGAACTGGGGTCGGCCTTCGATCACCTGCTTGGCCATCGCCGCGTCGCCGGTCGCGAGCGCCGTGAACGACAGGCGCATACGCTCCATGACGATGCTACCCGTCTTCGCCAGCTCGGCCCTCCCCCGCTCGCTGAACTCCACCCCGTCCTTGCGCAAGCGCTCCTCGCGGCGGTACAGGCGCCTTATCTGGTCACCCATGTTCTCGAGCTCGGTGGCGACGAGGAGTAGCCGCTCGGATGCCGCGTCCTGTTCGTCGGTAGAGCGCCTCAGCTCGGCGAGGTAGTCCACGACCTCGCGCGTCAACCTGTCGGTCTTCGCCTCCCTGCCCTCGATGGGGGCAGGGTCCCACTTGCCGGTGTCCACGTTACCGACGGCCAGCTCGGTCATTACGGCCACCTGGTCGCTGATTCGCACGGTCTCGCGCAACGCCAGCTTGATGGCGACCTCCGGGTCGGAGAGCGCCTCGCGCCGCAGGTACTTGGGGGTGGAGTCGTCCTCGCTCGTAGGCACGACACGCTCGACCACTCGCGTGACGGGTCCGGCGAACGGCGCGAACACCAGCGCGACCGCCAGGTTGAAGAACGTGTGCGCGTTCGCGACCTGGCGGGCCCCGTCTCCGCCCAGTGAGCTGATCGCCCCCATCAGCTCGTCACCGAAGAACACGACTGCGAGGGCCGAGACACCCTTGACCAGTACGTGGCTGATCGCCACCCGCTGGGCGGCGGAGTCTAGCCCGCGCGAGACCACGAGAGGAAGGAACGTGCTGCCTACGTTGCCACCCGCGACGAGCGCGAAGGCCGTGGGCAGCGAGACGGCGTCCGAGACCACGAGGCCGATCGCGACGGCCGCGGCCGAGTTCGCGCTGCCGAGAAGGGCGCCGAGAAGCGTCCCGACGAGGACCATCGTCAGCGGCTGGGCCTCGGCCGCGTCGACGACGAGGCTGAACACCTCGCCCTCCGATAGCCCGCCGATGGCCTCGACGGTGAGGTCGAGGCCCAGGAACAGGAGCCCGACTCCGAGGAGGAGGCCGCCTAGGGGCCGCGCACGGCGCCACAGTGACACGAAGAAGCCAAGACCGATGAGGGGCAGCGCGTACTCCGCCACGTTGAAGGCTGCCAGTTGGATCGCCCCGGTGGCACCCAGTTTCGCGCCGAGCGACATCGCGAGGCCGCCGGCTACCGGTACGAGACCGCTGGCTACGAGGGATAGGGCCGTGACGGCTAGAGCCGTTCCGCTCTGCGTGATGGCGCCCACCGCCGTGCTCGTACCCAACGCCTTGAACGGGTTCCCGGTCGCGGCCGCCATCCAACGGCGCGCGGTGGGACCGGCGGCGGACTCGAGAGCGTCGGAGATGCGGTTGACGCCCAGCAGGAACAGGGCGAGACCGCCCAGCATGGTCAACAGCATCTGGCCCTCTCACGTCCCTTCCGCGCCCGACTCCGCGCCTGCGGCGCGATCTCGCGCCCGGGCCCGTCCTCTGGCGCCGTTGACATGAGAGTGTATGCCGTGGGCGCGGGGACGCTGCCTGCCACCCCGGCCCCCGGGCGCGGCTAAAGTTCAGCGAGAGGTCTGTGCCGTGTCGGTTCGTGTCGCGACACTTGGGGGCTTGCGCCTCGCCCGCGGCGGCGAGACGCTCCCCGGCCTTGGGGCCCGCTCGACGGCCGCCCTGCTCGTCTACCTGGCGCGGCAGGGCGCGCAGGCGCGCCCGGTCCTCGCCGAGCTGCTGTGGCCGGACCGCGAGCCGGAGAAGTCGCAGGCCAACCTCCGCGGCGCCACCAAGCGCCTCAGAGCGCTCCTCGGCGACCAGCTCGTCGCTGACCGGTCCACGCTGACCCTCGGCCCGGATGTGTGGGTGGACGCCACCGAGTTCGAAGCCCACGCTCGCGCCGGGCGCTGCCAGGACGCCCTTGATCTCTACCGCGGTGACCTGGCCCCCGGGCTGCACCTCGACGAGAGCCCGGGGTTCGAGAACTGGCTTGCCGAGGAGCAGGAGCACCTCAGGCAGCTCGCCCTCGCCTGCGGTCAGAGCCTGCTCACGGCGGCCCTCGCAGCGGGGGACGCTGAGGCCGCGCTGGAGCGCTCCATGCGGCTCCTCGATCTCGACGCACTGCACGAGCCCGCCAACCGCGCCGCCATCAGGCTGCTGGCGCGACTCGGCCAGAGGGGCGCGGCCGTCGCCCACTTCGAACGCTTCGCCGCGCGCCTGCGGGACGAGCTGGGCGTCGAGCCCGAGCGGGCGACTGTCGAACTCGCCCGGGCGCTGCGCGCCGGCGAGGAGGAAGCCGCCGAGGCGCCTGCGCCCGCCGTGCGGCACGAGAGGTTGCCGACGCCGACGGGACCGTTCGTGGGACGGACGGCCGAGCTCGAGCTGATCGCCCGGCGGCTCGCCGACCCGGATTGCCGGCTTCTCACCCTCACCGGGCTCGGCGGGGTCGGGAAAACGCGCCTCGCGGTAGAGGCCGCGCGGCGCCAAGCCGGAGGTTTCCCCAACGGGGCAGCCTTCGTGCCGCTGGCAGGTGTCGCCGACGCCGAGCTCGTCCCCGCGGCCATCGCGCGCGGGCTTGAGCTGGGCCCATCGCCTGGCATGAGCGTCGCCGCCAAGGTCATGGACTACCTTGCGGGCAAGCGCATGCTCGTGGTCCTCGACAACCTCGAGCACCTACTGCCGGACGTCGCCGTGGTCCTCGACCTGCTGCGAGCGGCCCCCGGCGTCAAGATCCTTGCCACCTCGAGGGCGCGCCTCTTGCTCTCCGAGGAGTGGGTGCTGCCCGTTGGCGGCCTTGGGCCGGAATCGGAGGCGGCGTCGCTGTTCGGGCGCCTCGCCGCGCGCGTCGACCCCGCCTTCGACCCGCAGGCCGAACTCGAGGCCGTGAGGTCGGTATGCCGTGCCGTCGGCGGCCACCCGCTCGCCCTCGAGCTGGCCGCCTCGTGGCTCAGCACGATGTCGTGCGCCACCGTGGCGGCCGAGATAGGGCGCGGCGCTGCCTTCCTCGCCGTCGAGCGACGGGACCTGCCGGACCGCCACCGCAGCGTCGTACGGCTCTTCGACGCCTCCTGGGAGAGGCTCGAGACGGACACCGCCCGGAAGCTGGCTTGGCTCGCGGTCTTCCGGGGCGGCTTCGCTCCCGAGGAGGCAGCGGGCGTCGCGGCCACGAGCCCACATGACCTGCGGCGGTTGGTGGAGGCCTCCCTCCTGTCCGTCCCGACGCCCGGCCGGTTCGAGCTCCACGAGCTCCTCAGGCACTACGCCGCCGAGCGCCTGGCGGCGTCCGGAGCGGCGGAGGCGGCGGCGCGGCGCCATCTCGAGGCGTTCACCGCGCTGGCTCTCGAGTCGGAGACCGCGCTCCTCGGTCCGGAGATGTCTAAGTGGCTCGCCAGGCTTCGGCCTGAGGCCGACAACGTCAGGGCCGCGCTCGATCACGCCCTCTCCCCCGAAGTCGAGCCGGCGCTGGCGCCGCGGCTCGCGGGCGCGGCAGCCCGCTTCCTGCTCGTCTCCGGCGCTGCCGACGAGGCCAAGACGTGGCTCACGCGGGCCCTGGCGCGCGCGAACACGCCGGCCGAGCGGGCGCGCCTGCTTGCCTACCGCTCGCAGATGGCGTGGGCGCTCGGCGACAACTCCGCCGCCGAGGCGGACGCCCGCGAAGGACTGAAGCAAGCGCCGCGCGATCAGGCCGGGCACGAGGTCGCCGTTCACGCCCGTAGCGTGCTTGCCATGGCCCTCTACCTTCAGAGCGACCTCCATGGCGCCGCCGCGCAGCTCGAGGCCAACATGCGCCTGGACGACGACGTGGTCGGCCCGTGGTGGCGGGCCCACAACCTCGGCTGGTACGGCAAGGTCTTGACGGAGGTCGGCGAGCTCGACGGGGCCGGGACGGCGCTCGACGAGTGCGTCGAGCGTTACCGCGAGATCGGCAACCCGTGGGGGCTGGGGCTCTTCCTCAGCACGGCGGCGGACGTGCGCCTCCGGTCGGGCGACGCACGCGGCGCGCTCGAGCTCACCGACGAGGGGATCGCGCTCCTCGAGGGCATCGGGTTCAAGCACGCCCTCGGAGAGGTGTTCCGCCTCCGGGGACTGGCTCTGCTAGCCGCGGGCGACAAGACCGCCGCGCGCGAGAGCTTCGCCCTGGGAGCGGCCCGCGCCCGCGACATGGGGCAGCGCGCTCTCGCCGAACAGCTGGGCGCGCAGGTCGCCAGGATCGCGGGCTGAGCCCCGTGAGCTGCCAGGGCGACTTGCCCCGGTCATCGGCGCGTTCCCGCGCCCACGGGGCGCTACGGGCAGACTGGGTTCCCGTTGTCACGGACGCTCGCCCAGGCGTCCCGGACGCCCTGGGGCACCGTGCTAACCTCGCCTCGAACCATATCCCCTTGTGGCACGAGGAGGGACCATGCTGTCTAGAGTCCTGGCAGTTCTGCTCATCACGACGGCCGGCGTTGCGCTGGCTCAGGAACCCGTTCAGATCGGCGTGATCACCAGCATCACCGGCCGCTTCGCCGAGTTCGGCGAGCAGCACCAGGCCGGTGTGCAGATCGCTCTGGAGGACGTCAACGCCGCCGGCGGGATCAACGGAGCGCCGGTAGAGGTCATCTGGGAGGACGACACCTCAGAGGTCAACGCCGCCATCGCGGCCGCGGAGCGCCTCGTCAACCGCGGGGTACCGCTCGTGATGGGCGCGTACTCCTCTTCCATCACCAACCCCATCGCGCAGTACTTCACTCGCCAAGAGCGGCCGTTCCTGGTCTTCACGTCCTCGGACGACGCGATAACACGGCCGGGCTCCGACTGGATCTTCCGCATCAACCAGCCGTCGTTCGCGTACGCCGAGGTACTCTTCAACGTCTTCGACCAACTCAACGCCGAGCACGGCGACGGTTACCTCGAGACGATCGTCACGATCCACGGCAACGGCGCCTTCGAAACCGCCGTCGCGGACGCGGTCGACGAGATCGCCGCAGACCGCGGCTACACGGTCCTCGACCGTCAGGACTACGACCAGTCGGGCGCGGACTTCCGGCCCATCCTCAATCGCTTCAGCGGCCTGGACGCCGACGTCGTCTTCATGGTGTCCTACGCCGCCGACTCGGTAGCGCTGGCAAGGCAGATACAGGAAGTGGGTCTCGACGCCAAGGTGTTCGCGGGTGGTGCAGCGGGCTTCGCGCTCCCTAACTTCATCGAGGGCTCCGGCCCGGCGGCCGACTACGTCTACACGGCGACGATGTGGACGCAGGAGGTTCCCTACCCAGGCGCAGAGGAGCTCAACACGCGCCTCACCGAGGTGCTGGGACGCACGCCCTCGTACCACGCTGCGCAGGCGTACGCGGGGATCATCACGGCCGTCGACGTCCTGAGCCGCGCCGAGTCGTTCGAGCCTGCGGACGTACAGGCCGCGCTGGAGAGCACGGACATGCCTGACACCGTCTACGGACACATCGCGTTCGAGGACTACCAGGGCTACCAGAACCAGGCGCGACTGCCCGCTGTGGCCCAGCAGGTCCAGGACGGAGAGTTCGTCACCGTCTACGTGAGCGGCCAGGTCGTGAACCCCATGCTCGAGACCCCCGTCTGGGACGACCGCTGAGAAGCGAGCTGAGGAGCGGGCCGAGGTAGACCCTTGGAGGGACTCGCCCCGCTCCTCCAGAACATCACCGGTGGCCTACTCATCGGCGGCATCTATGCGCTGATCGGCGTCGGTCTGTCGCTGATCTTCGGGGTCATGCGCGTGATCAACTTCGCGCACGGCGAGTTCGTCGCGATCGGCATGTACTTAGCCATCGCGCTGTTCGCCGACCTCGGGCTAGACCCCTACGTATCGCTGCTCATCGCGCTGCCAGCCGGCCTCGTTGCCGGCTGGCTCATCCAGCGGGTGGTCCTGGCGCGGCTGATAGACGCACCCGGCGACAGCACGCTGCTGGTCACGTTGGGCCTATCGCTTGTCATCGCCAACGCGCTGTTCCTGCTCTTCGGAGCCGAGCCCAAGTCGATCTACCTGCCGTACGCGACGGCCACCGTGGACGTGGCGGGCATCCGGTTGCCGGTCGCACAGCTGATCGCGGGTGCGATAACGGTGGGCGTGATCACGCTCCTATGGCTGGTCCTCAACCGCACGGAGATCGGCAGGGCGGTGCGCGCCACCGCACAGAACCGCCTGGGCGCAGAGCTGGTGGGCGTGAACACCAGGCAGGTGCACGCCTTGGTGTTCGGGCTCGGCATGGCGCTGGCGATGGCCGCCGGCGTGATCCTCGCGCCGCTCCTCTTCGCCATACCCACCGTGGGCTCCAGCTACACGCTCAAGGCGTTCGTCGTAACGGTCCTGGGTGGCCTCGGCAGCGTGCCCGGCGCCATCGGCGGCGGGCTGCTCCTCGGCGTGGTCGAGTTCCTGGGCGCCTCGTATCTATCCTCCGGATACCGGGACGCGTACGGCCTGTTCGCGTTCCTGCTCGTGCTGCTCTTCCGTCCTCAAGGCCTCTTCGGCCGGGAGACCAAGCGGGTATGACCTATCTGCGCCTGGGCCTGGTCGCGATCGCCGGCCTCGCCTGGTTCATCTTCCTTCCCGACTACCGCACGCTCGGCATCAACCTCATGCTGCTCGCGGGCTGGGCGACGGCCTGGGACCTCCTTGGCGGCTGGTCCGGACAGACGTCTCTCGGCCACGCGGCGTTCGTTGGACTTGGCGCCTATACGATCGCCGTCACCAGCACGCGCTGGGACCTGGCGCCGTGGTGGGGAGCGCTACTCGCCATGGCGCTAGCGGCGGCTCTCGCCCTGCTCTGGGGCAAGCTCACCTTCCGCCTCCGGGGCTCGTACTTCGTGCTGGCAAGCATCGCCGTCGCCGAGATCCTGCGGCTCGTAGCCATCAACGAGCGCCAGCTGACAGGCGGGGCCATCGGCCTGTTCATCTTCGACCTCAAGGAGCCGTTCGGGCTGGACCTCTTCGACCGCGGCGTGGAGTTCTGGGTAGCACTTGGCTACCTCGGCCTGGTGCTCGTCGTCGCAGCGTTCGTGACGCGCGGCCGCCTCGGGTACCAGATGCGGGCCGTCAGGGAGGACGAGCCGTCGGCGGAGGCCGCCGGCATCAACCCGGAGGCGGTGAAGCTCTGGGCGTTCGCGATCTCCGGCGGCCTAACGGCACTGGGCGGCTGTCTCTACGGCATCGTCCTCTCGGCGCTGCAGCCGCAACCGCTGTTCGAGATCCACCTGTCGGTGCGCATTGCGCTGGTCGCGATCATCGGCGGACGCGGCACGCTGTTCGGCCCACTCGTCGGCGCGGCGCTGATAACCGTGGCCGCCGAGCTGTTCCGCAACGTGTTCGCCGAGGCGAACCTGCTCATCTACGGCGCTCTGATCGTAGTCGTCGTCCTGTTCGCACCCTCCGGCATGCTGGGCGAGCTCCAGAGATGGATGGTCAGGAGGCGGTATGCCCGCAGCGCTCAGGGCTGAGAACGTGACGGTCACGTTCGGTGGCCTCACGGCTGTGAACCGCGTGTCGTTGTCGGTGGAAGAGGGGGCCATCATCGGGCTCATAGGCCCGAACGGCGCCGGCAAGACGACCCTCTTCAACGCCCTCACCGGTCACGTGCGCTCCGCCGGCGAGGTGTCGTTGTTCGGGCAGCGCGTCACGAACCTGCCCGCGTACGCCAGGACCCGCCTCGGGATGGGCCGCACCTTCCAGGTCGAGCGGCCGTTCGAGGGACTCACGGTCCTGGAGAACGTCCTTATCCCCGCGTTCCTGCACACTTCGGACAGGCGAGTCGCCGAGGCGCGGGCCCGTGAGGCTCTGGACCGGGTCGAGCTCCTCGACAGGGCGCTGCAGCCGTCGTCCGACCTCAACTTGGCGAGGCGACGCAGGCTCGAGCTCGCCAAGGCGCTGGCCCTCGATCCGAAGGTCCTGTTCCTCGATGAGCTGATGGCCGGCCTTAACCCGCCGGCGCTGCGCGACATGATCACCTTCGTCCGCGGCCTCGCCGACTCCGGGATGGCGATCGTCATGGTCGAGCACATCATGCAGGCGGTGACCGAGCTCTGCGACAGGGTCGTCGTGCTCGCGTTCGGTGAGCGGATAACCGAGGGCACCCCCCAGCAGGTAACGGACGACCCGCGCGTCATCGAGGCATACCTCGGGGTGGAAGAGGATGACTGACGCCCCGACCGACGCACCGGTCCTGCAGGTGATCGACGCCGAACTGGGTTACGGCGAGTTGCAGGTCGTCTTCGGTGTGAGCCTCCACGTGAACCAGGGTGAGCTGGTTGGACTGGTCGGCGGCAACGGCAGCGGCAAGTCCACGATCCTCCGCGCGATCTCCGGGATGATCAAGCCGTGGCGTGGGCGCATCGTCCTCGCGGGCGAGGACGTGGGTGGTCGGACCCCGCACGAGCTGGCGTTGCGCGGCCTAGCCCACGTGCCCATGGGGAGGCAGCTCTTCCCCAACATGACCGTCGAGGAGAACCTCTCGCTTGGCGCCTATCTCAAGCCGGCCCGCGCCCGTAGGCCGGAGGGCTTCGAAACCGTGTACGGGCTCTTCCCGGACCTGCACACGAAGCGCAAGGTCATGGCCGGCGCGCTGTCCGGGGGCCAGCAGCAGATGGTCGCCATAGGCCGCGCGCTCATGCTCCACCCGCAGGTGCTGATCATGGACGAGCCCAGCCTCGGTCTCGCCCCTCTACTGGTCAAGGAGGTGATGGCGGTGATCCGCCGTGTTTCCGAGACCGGCCTGCCCATCCTGCTGGTCGAGCAGAACGTCAGGCAGGTGCTGAGGATCAGCGACAGAGCCTACGTGCTCGAGAACGGTCACCTGGTGCTCGAAGGTCCCTCGGGCCAACTGATGGACGACCCGACGATCAAGCGCGCGTACCTCGGGCTGTGATCCGACCTTCATTGCGAAACAGGCCGCGTTCCACGCCTCTGACCATCTGGTAGTTTCGGTCGGACGGACGAGTCAACTGGGCGTGCGCCGTGGCCAAGCGCCGGGCCGCGCACCGGGAGGGGCATGCGCATGGCAGAGGTCACCGCCACGAGAAGCGAGGAACGGCGCGCGGGAGAGGCGACGAAGCGGCTGAGGGCCAGACAGGACGAGGTCCTCTACCCCATCGTCGGGAAGCTGCAACTCTACGGCGACGAGCCGCTGGCGGTTGACAGGGCTGAGGGCATGTACGTCTACGACGTCGAGGGCAACGAGTACCTGGACTTCTTCGGCGGCATCCTCACGGTCTCGGTCGGCCACTGCAACGAAGAGGTGACCGAGGCGACCGTCCGCCAGCTCAGGACGGCTCAGCACACCAGCACGCTCTTCATCAACGAGATAACGGTGGCTTTCGCGGAGAAGATACGCGACGTCACGCCCGGGAACCTCTCGGTCTCGTTCTTCACCAGCTCGGGAAGCGAGGCCAACGAGAAGGCGATCATGACGGCCCGCATGTACACGGGCTGCACCGACGTGATCGCGCTGCGTCACGGCTACAGCGGCGGGACCCAGACAGCCATGAGCCTGACAGGGCAGTCGCCGTGGCGCAGCGGCCTGGTCTACGACGGCTACGTCAAGCACGTGCGCAACCCGAACATGTACAGGCGCCCGCCCGGCATGACGGAGGCCGCGTACCTCGACCTGTGCGTGTCCGAGGTCGAGGACGTGATCGGGGCGTCGACGGAAGGGCGCATCGCCGCCTTCATCGCCGAACCCATCCAGGGCGTCGGCGGGTTCGTCGTGGCCCCACAGGACTACTTCAGGCGGATAAAGCCCATCATCGAGGAGGCCGGCGGCCTGCTGATCATCGACGAGGTCCAGACCGGCTGGGGCCGCACGGGCACGGGCATGTGCGCGATCCAACACTGGGGCGTGCAGCCCGACATCATGACCTTCGCCAAGGGCGTGGCCAACGGCTATCCGGTCGGCATCACGACGACGACACCCGAGATCGCCGCGGCAGTGGACCACCCGACACTGTCCACCTACGGCGGCAACCCCGTCGCCATGGCCACCGCGCTGGCGACCGTGGAGTACATAGAGCGGAACGGCCTTATCGAGAACGCCGCCCGTCAAGGTCACACGCTCAGGCGTCACCTCGACCGGCTGAAGGAGCGGTTCCCCTCGATCGGCGAAGTGCGGGGCATGGGGTTGATGCAGGCGATCGAGTTCGTCGACGACGCCGGCAAGCCGGACGCCGCGCGGGCCTCCGCGTTCGTCTCCGCCGCCCGGCGCCACGGCCTGATCCTCGGCAAGGGTGGCATGGGCGGCAACGTCATCCGCATCGCGCCACCGCTCATCGTCACGGCCGAGCAGGTCGAGGAGGCCGCGCGAGTGATAGAGCAGGCTCTGGCCGACGTCGCCTGAGTGCGTGAGAGCTCGAGCACGGTAGTCGCCACACACTCACGCCGCCCCGCGTGCACGCGTAGAATCTGCCGAGACCCAGTACGTTCCAAGCTCTCGTATTGCGGCGGGTCCGGAAGCGGTGATGAACGAGGCTTTAGCGGTGATCACCGTGGTTGGCGTACTGGTGACCATCCTCGCCAACCTGACGAACATCGCCCGTTACTTCTCCGAAAGGCGGGAGAAGCGGACGGTGGACGTAAGCGTCGCGACCGCTACGACGGGCGGCTCATCGAGCGCGGCCACGCCGGTCCTCACTCCGCCACCTGCGGCCATCCTCACGCCGGACCGGCGCATACGCGTGTTCGTGTCCTCGACGCTGAAGGAGCTGGCCGACGAGCGGCGAGCCGTACGGGACGCGATCGAGAGCCTGAGGCTCACCCCAGTGATGTTCGAGGAGGGAGCCAGGTCACACCCGCCTGCCGAGGTCTACCGCTCCTACCTGGGGCAAAGCGACGTGTTCGTGGGCATCTACGGCGAGGCGTACGGCTGGATCCCGCCCGAGGCAGGCGTCTCCGGGCTCGAGGAGGAGTACGGCCTGTCGGCCGGCAAGCCGACGCTGCTCTACGTGCTCGACCCCGCCCCCGACCGCGAGCCGCGGCTCACCGAGCTGCTTGACCGGATACGGCGGGAGAGCCGGGCCTCGTACCGAAGGTACTCGACACCCGAAGAGCTGGCCGAACTGCTGGCGGAGGACCTCGCCGTTCTGGTCACCGAGCGTTTCCACGGTGCGACGCGCACGCTGGAGCCGGACACCACCAAACCACCGCCGGACCAGCCTCCCGCAGCCAACGGGCGGCGCAGGCCCGTATCGGGCGCGGCGTGGCCGGCGCTCGCCGATCACGATCAACGCGTCGGCAAGGTCACCCCGCCGCAGGTACCTCTGCCGCCCACATCGTTCGTGGGGCGGGCGGAGCTGCTGGACGGGCTCGCCGAACTGATCACGGACACCGGAGTCCGCCTGGTCACCGTGCACGGACCGGGCGGGATCGGCAAGAGCCGCCTCGCCATCGAGGTGGCGGGGGCCGTGAGCGCCAGCTTCCCCGACGGCGTCGTGTTCGTGTCACTGGACGCCGTGCGTGACGTTAACCTCCTGGCCGGCGAGATCCTCGCGACGCTGGAGGTCCGTGAGAACGAGTCCGGCGGCCCCGAGGAGCGCCTAGAGGGGGCGCTCAAGGACCGCCGGATGCTGCTCATCCTCGACAACTTCGAGGGGCTGCTCGCGGGTGTGCCGCTACTCTCGCGGATGCTCGCGCGCGCTCCGAGCCTCAAGCTACTCGTCACCTCCCGCCAGATGCTGCGGGCCCGTGGCGAGGTCGCCTTCTCCGTACCGCCCATGAACCTGCCGGACGAGCGCGTCGCGCTGGACCCTGAGGAGGCTATGCGGTACGACGCCGTCAGGCTGTTCGTCGATCGAGCGAACGACGTCAGCCCCGGCTTCGCCCTTGATGACGACAACGTAGACGCGGTCGTGGAGATCTGCCGGCGTCTCGACGGTCTGCCCCTACCCATCGAGCTGGCGGCGGCCAGGATCCGGACGCTGCCGCCGACGGCCCTCCTGGAGAGGATGACCAAGCGGCTGCCCATGCTCACGGGCGGCCCAAGGGACGCGCCGGCCCGCCACCAGACGCTCCGCGCCACCATCGCCTGGAGCTACGACCAGCTCGAGGAGGACCAGAAGCGGCTGTTCGCGCGCCTCGCGGTGTTCGACGGCGTCACGTACCTCGACGCAGTCGAGAGCGTGCTTGAGGACTCGACGGTCCTCGACGGCATAGGCGCCCTGGTGGACGCGAGTCTGCTGATGCGAATCTCGCCGGACGAAGAGGCGTACCACATGCTGGAGACGCTGAGGGAGTTCGCCACCGAACGGCTGGAGGAGCTCCCCGGCATCGAGGAGCTGCGCCACATGCATGCCCGTTACTTCGTCATCTTCGGCGGCATCGCGAGCGACGGCCTCCGCGGGCCCGAGCAGCAGGACTGGCTAAGACGCCTTCGCGCGTCTGATGGCAACATGCGCGCCGCGCTCGGCACACTGCTCGATAGAGGCATGGCGGCGGACGCCCTCAGCCTGGCCGCGGACCTGCGCCCGTACTGGCACCGCGTGGGCGCGCTGAGCGAGGGGAGGATGTGGCTGCGCAAGGCCCTCGCCGCCGGCACGCAAGCACCTCCTGCTCTGAGGGGTGCGGCGTTGTTGGCTGACGGTGTGCTGGCATGGCGCCAAGGGGACCTGAAGGGCGCGCGGCCACAGCTCACTGCCGCGCTCGAGATAGCCAAGGAGATCGGAGACGACGCAAGCGCGATCACGGCGCTTCGTTCCCTGGGCGCCATCGCACAGAACGCCGCCGACTACCCGGAGGCCGCGCGCCTCATGCAGGAGAGCCTCGACCTGGCCGTGAGGAACGGTGACGTCGAGGCACAGTCGAACACCTACCTGAGCCTCGGCAACGTGGCCCTTGACCAAGGCCTGCACGACGAGGCCGAGGAGCGCTACCGGCGCAGCAGAGACCTCGCGGACCAGGCGGGGGACTCGCTAGGTTACGCGTTCGCCATCGACAACCTGAGCGTCAGCGCATGGCACCGCGGGGACCTCGAGGAATCGACGCGCCTGGCGGACGAGGTCATGGAGATATACGAGAACCTCGACCTACAGGGCGGCCGCGCGAACGTGTGGCATCGCCGCTGCCTCGTCGCGATCGAGCGCGGGCACCTCGAGGTCGCGGAGACAGAGGGTAGGAAGGCCTTGGCCGTACGGGAGAGCCAGGGCGAGGACCGCGGCGCCTCCTTCGTGCTCTACGACCTGGCCCGCGTCGCTCTGCTCAGGCGTGAGCTGGCGACCGCCCGCGACCGACTGGCTCGAGGCCTGAGGCTGGCGATGAGCCAGGGCGCCCCGGCCATCGAGGTGCTGTACGTGGAGGGTACGGCCTGGTACCTGAGCCTGCTGGGTCGGCACGAGGAGGCGTACGGGCTCCTGGCCGCGGCCGAGAACTGGCGGCATGCCATGGGCGTGCCCATCGCGCCGGTCAACCTGGCGCGGCAGAGCCGGCTTGGCAGGATGCTCGAGAACAGGCTCGACGCCTACACCCGCACGGCGCTCGAGGCCCGTGCCCGCGAGGTTGAACCCGCGGCGCTGCTCGAGCGCACGTCCGAGCTATTGACCAAGGCGACGAACTGAACCGGGGTCCTCTGGTTCCGGCTGGAGCAAGCTAGTCGCGTCCTCCCATGAAGATCGACAGGTAGTAGAGCAGGTACATGATCGACCCCGCCGCAGCGGCGACGTAGGTGAGGGCCGCGGCGTTGAGGACCTGTCGCGTGCCGCCTACCTCGCTCTGGGTCGCGATGCCGAGCGCGCTGAGTTGGTTCGCGGCGCGACTGCTGGCGTTGAACTCTACGGGCAGCGTGACCACCTGGAACAGCACGGCGGCGCCGAAGAGCAGCACGCCAACCTGCACGAGGCCGAAAGCACCGATGACGGCTCCGAGGATTATCAACCAGGGGGCGAAGTTGGCACCCAGCGACGCGATAGGGACCAAGGCCGTGCGCACCTGCAACGGGGTGTAACCGCCGGCGTGCTGGATGGCGTGCCCCACCTCGTGAGCGGCGACGGCGTGGGCCGCGACGCTGTTGCCGCGGTAGTTGGCCGTCGACAGTGAGACGACCTTCTTGCGCGGGTCGTAGTGGTCTGTCAGTTGGCCCGGGACCTCGACGACCCTGACGTCGCTCATGCCGTTGGCGTCGAGGATCGTCCGGGCGGTCTCGGCGCCCGTCAACCCGGAGGCCGCAGACACCTTCTGCCACTTCCCGTACGTGTTGCGTAAGTAGCCCTGCACGAGCATCGTGCCTACGAGCAGGACGATGAAGATCAGGAACATCTTCCTCCCTCACGTGCCTGAATCTAGACTTGCGCTACTGCCGCCGACAGGCGGCTAGGCGCGTCTCTGACACGAGGTTACACGGAAGCGCCCCGCCCCGAACGCCGGCGGGCGACCAGGCAATCGCCGGCTTCCGGGGTCCTTGGAGCTCGCCCTAGGAGCCCACGCCGTAGATCGTCCAGAGCAGCCCCAGGCCGAACACCAGCAGCCCGAAGACCATGAGGACCATGTTCACGAGCATGCCCTCCATCTGCCGGGAGCCAGTGGTCTCGAGGTGGCCGGACGACACCGTGACGAACATGACCGTGCGCTCGATACCCAGGAGCAGAGCTGCCCCGCCGACGACCAACATCATCGTGATCACCTGATGCACCTCCCTGGCGTTCTTGGCGACACGCTAGAGCACATGCGAGGGGAACGTGGTCGGGTCGGGCACGAGGCGGGCTAGAGCACGCGTCGCCTGAGCGCCGCCGACACCAGCTCGCCGAGGATCACGATGCCGAGGATCGCGATGAGCACCGTGGCCACCGTGCGCCAGTCGAACAGGTCGATGGCGCTCTGCAGGATGAGCCCGATGCCGCCGGCGCCCACCAGGCCCAGCACCGTGGACTCGCGGATGTTGATGTCCCAGCGGAGGATGGCGACGGCGAAGAAGGCGGGGAGCACCTGGGGCACGATGCCGTACAGTACGACCTTGGCCGGGCCGGCGCCCGTGGCCTGTATGGCCTCGACCTGCCGCTTGTCGATCTCCTCGATCGCCTCGGCCATCAGCTTCCCCACGAAACCGATGGACCGGAACGCGATGGCCAGGATGCCGGCCACCACGCCGGGCCCGAAGATGGCGACGAAGAGGAGGGCCCAGATGATCGTGTTCACCGAGCGGGTGGAGACGACGATGAAGCGACCCAGCCACAGCAGGGCCTGGTTGGGCGTGGTGTTGCGGGCCGCGATGTAGGCGGTGGGCACCGCCAGCACCAGGGCGAGGAGAGTGGCGATGGTCGCGATGTGCACGGTCTCGATCAGGGCGGAGCCGATCTGGCGCAGGTTCTCCAGTTTCGGCGGGCTCATGCGGCCCAGCAGGTCCGCGATCTGAACCGGGGCGTCCTTGACCCACGGCCAGTAGATGTCGAGGTCCTTGACGGCCCACACCATCACGGCCACCGTGGCCAGGTACGCCAGGTAGCGCCACATGCGCTGCGCGAAGGTGTAGCGCTGCCAGTGGTAGCCGGTCACGTGAGCGCCCCTCGGATGCGGCCGCTCAACGCCTCACTGATGAGGATGATCACGATCATCACGATCAGGATCGCCAGCGAGAAGTCGTAGTCGAAGCGCCGGAAGGAGTTCATCAGCGTGCCGCCGATGCCGCCGGCACCGACGATGCCGACGATCGCGGAGGCGCGCAGGTTGGAGTCGAGCTGGTAGATGGAGAGGCCCACCTGTCGCGGCAGGACCTGAGGGAAGACGGCGTAGGTGAGGACCTTGAAGAAGCCTGC
>DASRWD010000065.1:0-4322 GCA_035654755.1 Trueperaceae bacterium | reverse complement strand
GAGTTGCAGCTCCACCGGCTGGTCCTTGCCCAGCATGTCGCCAGCGGCGATCCGGAAGAGTAGGGCGTAGCCGATCTGGCCTGCGGCGCCGGTGACGGCAACTTTGACTGGTTGCTTCATCAGGTTCCCTCGATCCTCGATCTAGCGTCCGTCCACTCATGGTCCGTTGCGCCGGTGATCACTACGTCCCGGCCGGCGGACCGGAACAGTGCGGGCGCGCTGGCCAACTGCGAGTCGAACGGTCGGCGTGGTGATTGGACGCACATGCTCGCGACGCCGATGCTAACCGACGCGTGATTGGTTCGGCGGCCGCGATGTTTCACGTGAAACACTCGCCGGTCTGTTGGTGGCGCCGAACGGTGCGCCGGGCGTTCTATGCCTGGTAGCCGAGGAGCTCCAACAGCCGCTCGAGCTCGTCTTGGCTGTGGAAGTGAAGCTCGATCTTGCCTTTGTCCTGGCCAGTGATGCGAACGCGCGTACCTGCGTGGCGACTTAGATCCTCTTCAAGGCCACGGTAGCGCTCGCCGGCGCGTGGTTGCTCCTTGGAGCGCGGCGCGGGACGCTTCAGCTGCTCGGCCTGTCGGACCGAGAGGCCCTTGGCGACGATAGTGTCGAACGCCCACTGCCGATCGAGTTCGGGCTGAGAGAGAACCGAACGCGCATGACCTGCACTGATGACGCCATCTTCCAGCGCCTCGAGGACCGGTTCCGGAAGCGTCAGCAGCCGCAATGTGTTGGCTACTGCGCTTCGGCTCTTGCCAACGGTCTGTGCCACCTTCTCCTGATTGAGGCCGAAATCCAGGAGCTGCTTGTAGGCGCGTGCCTGCTCGACATCATTGAGGTCCTCCCGTTGGAGGTTCTCGACGATCGCGATCTCGAGCGCTTCCTGGTCCGACAACTCGCGAACGACGACCGGAACCGATTCAAGCCCTGCCTGCTTGGCCGCGCGCAAGCGGCGCTCGCCAGCCACGACCTCGTAGCCGTCACCGACGGGCCTCACCAAGATCGGCTGAAGCAGACCCCGCTCCGAGACCGAAGCGGTCAACTCCGCGATCGCGGCTTCGTCGAACCTCTTGCGCGGTTGCAGGTGCGAAGCGCGAACCTTGGCCGTTGGCACTTGTTGCGCTCCGGACTTCTCCGCTTTCGGGAGCAATGCATCGAGCCCGCGTCCCAAGCCCCTAGCCTTCGCTGACACGCTCGATTACCTCCTCGGCCAACTCCCGATAGGCGATTGCCCCTTGGGAGGACGGTGCGTACTCGAATATCGATCTACCGTACGACGGCGCCTCTGCCAGCCGGACCGTTCGAGGGATGACCGTGCGGAACACCAGCTTCTCGAAATGGCGCCTTACGTTCTCCTCGACCTCCTGAGAGAGGCGGGTACGCACGTCGAACATGGTGAGCAGGATGCCGAGGATCCGGATATCCCTGTTCAAGGATCCTCGCACGCGGTCGACCGTCTCCATCATGCTGGCGATGCCCTCCAGCGCGTAGTACTCGGTCTGAAGCGGGATGAGGAGTTGGTCTGCCGCTCCGAGCGCGTTGAGCGTGAGGGCGCCCATCGAGGGCGGAGCGTCGATCACGATGAAGTCGTACGTGGGCCTCACGCCGATCAACGACCGGCTCAAGAGCATCAGGTTGTCCCGGCTGGCATCGAGCTCGACGGCGGCACCCGCCAGGTCGTCCGAAGCGGCCAGCAGGTCGAGGTTCTCTATGCCGGTTCGCATGACCGCCTGCCTGGCGGAGGAGGAGCCGGAGATCACGTCGTAGATGGTCATGTCGGGCTCGGAGACGCCTACCCCACTGCTAGCGTTCGCCTGAGGGTCCAAGTCAACCAGGAGGATCCGGCGCCGCTCGGCCAAAGCGGCTGCCAGGTTCACGGCGGTCGTCGTCTTACCGACGCCGCCTTTCTGGTTGATCACCCCGATGGTGGGCAAGCAGTTCCTCCGACAAGGCGCAGTGCGACGAGGCTACCATCGTGTCCCAAGGGGCGTTCATCGGCTACAGCCAGAGCCGAGTCCTCCTCGGCCGAGGCCGAGAGCCAATCGCTCACGTCCCGGAACTCCTCGCCCCAATCGGCACCTCTACGGCTTATCAGGAAGCATGGATCGCGGTGGAGATGGCGCGTCAGCCGGGTCACCGCGGCGAACGAGGACACGGCTTGAGCCGTGACCGCGTCCGCACAGACTCCGGAGAGCTTCGTGATGTCGGTCGTGTGGACGGCGGCGTTGCTGAGCCCAAGCCGTGCCACGGCCATCTCCAAGAACGCCCCGCGTCTACGGCGTCGCTCCACCAGGTGAACGGTCGCACCAGGAAGCTCGGCGGCAACGACGATGCCCGGCAAGCCTGCGCCGGAGCCTAGGTCGACGACTACTGACTTCTCTCCCGCCAAGTGGGATACGACGGCGGCGTACGCTCGCGCCTCATCGATCAGCCGGTCCAGATCCTCGAACCCTCTCGCGGAGACCAGGTCCAGCGTGCCGCGATAGCGCTCAAGTAGCTGCGCGTACTCAGATAACGTTTGCCTCGTCACGCTTGTGTCCCGCTTCCATAGGGCGGTTCAGCCGAAGGCCATCGATTCAAGGCCAAGCCTCTCCGATGATCGGTCGGGCTTATGTGTGGGCCAAGGTTAGGCGGCCCCTTAATGTTTCACGTGAAACATCGTGCCGCATGTCGGCCCGCAGACACCAAGCGGCCTTGCGCGCAGGCGGCGCCCCTCAGTCGCCCTGCGCGTGAACGCCTCGTCTGCTTCGAAGGTGAACGAGAAGCGCCGCTACGTCGCTATCGCGCACCCCTCGTAGCCGTTGAGCCGCGCCCACCGTGGCGGGGCGCGCCCGCTCCAGCGCTTCCCTGCCCTCGGTGGACAAGCTGGGGACGCGTCGGAAGTCCACCTGCGTCAGCGCTCGCTGCTCGAAGCCGGCGCGCTCGGCGAGGTGCTTCTCCGCTCGCTCGATGTACGAGGCGTACCTGATGAGGATCTCGACCTTGGCCTTCTCCTTCGCCGTCAGGTCGGGGGCTCCCGGGCCGACGCGTCCGACCACCGAATCGTACGACTCCCCCGGTCGGCACATGACCTTCGTTGCCAGCTCCCCTGAGATGCGGGATCGTCCGAGCCGGTCTACCTCGGTCTTCACGCGCCGTTCGGATGCCTCGACCGCGGACAGCCTGTCGTCGGCAACCAAGCCCCACGCGTGGCCTACGCGCACGAGGCGCTCGTCGGCGTTGTCCTGCCGGTGTATCAGACGATGCTCGTTGCGGGAGGTGAGCATGCGGTAGGGCTCCTGAAGGCCGCCCCTGACCAGGTCGTCGAGCATGACCCCGATGTAGCCCTGGTCCCTTCGCACCGTCACCCGCTCCATCCCGTGGGCGTGTCGGCCGGCGTTCACGCCGGCTATGAGCCCCTGTGCCGCCGCCTCCTCGTAGCCCGACGTGCCGTTGATCTGTCCCGCGGAGAACAGCCCGGGGAGCCGACGGGACATCAACGTCGTGTCGAGCTGCGACGGCTCGAGGGCGTCGTACTCCACGGCGTAAGCGTACCGGTGGATGACCGCGTTCTCGAACCCGGGCAACGTTCGGATCATGTCGTCCTGGAGGATGGGCGGCATGGAGCTCGAGAAACCTTGCAGGTAAAGCTCGCTGGTGTTCACCCCGTCGGGCTCGACGAACAGCAGGTGGTTGTCCTTGTCGGAGAAGCGTACGACCTTATCCTCGATCGAAGGGCAGTACCGCGGTCCGGCACCCTCGATCTCGCCGCCGTACATCGCCGACTCCTCCAAGTTGCGGAATATCAACTCGTGGGTAGCCGGCGTGGTTCGCGTGAGCCACGTAGAAGTGCTGGCTGCCTTCGCACCAGCGCGCCCAGTGAAGCTGTCGGGAGGGTCGTCCGACGGGACCTCGTCCAGCACCGCAAGGTCCACGGAGTCCGCACGGATACGGGGCGGCGTACCTGTCTTCAAGCGGAGTAGCTGATGACCCGTCTGTAGGAGGCTCTTCGAAAGGTGCCGCGCCGGTGGCTCGCCTTGCCTGCCCGCGGGCCTGCTCTGCTTGCCGTACCAGACGACGCCGGCGAGGAACGTTCCGGTGCAAAGCACAACGCTCGGCGCCAGCACCTCGCGCCCGTCGGTCGTCCTCACTCCGGCTACGGCGCCGTCTTCGACGATCAGCTCGGCAGCTTCGGCTCGGACGATCTCGACGCCGGGCTCGCTCTCTACGAGTTCCCTGGCCGCGGCTGCGTAGCCATCGCGCTCGTTCTGGACGCGAAGAGACTGAACCGCGGCGCCCTTGCTGGCGTTGAGCGTGCGGGTGTGAATCGCCGTCGCGTC
>DASRWD010000064.1:0-4610 GCA_035654755.1 Trueperaceae bacterium | reverse complement strand
TCCCACGTACCTGTTCGCGATGTCCATGGTCGTGCTCATCGGTGGCCTCCTCGAGGAAACTTTGCCGTGCAGCAGTAGCGCCGGTCAGCCGTGGGACGTGCCTGGGCGATCCTCGGCGCTCCGATACCGTTCCCTAAGAGTAAGGCCTATCTAACCCACCCCACCCCCAACAGTCCCAGCCACGCGAAACGCGTCCTTGGCCGCCCCGTGAGCCAGCCAAGCGGCAAGCTGCGGCGTGGACTCAGGGTCGATCAGCCCCCGCAGCTCCATCCGCGCGAGCCAGTCACAGGTGACGCGCCGCCACACGTCGTGGCGGGCGCGCAGCGTGGGCAACGCCCGCGCGTCGTCCACGAAGCCGGCAAGCTTGTGGAAGCCGGCCGTCTCCACCGTGGAAGCCAGGTAGCGCTCGATGCCGTTCACGGAGTCGTGGAACCACCACGGGCTGCCCAGGCGCAGGGCGGGGTAGTGACCGGCGAGCGGGGCCAGTTCGCGGGCGTACGTCGACTCGTCGAGCGTGTACACGACGAGGCGGAAGCGCTGGTCGTAGCCGAAGGCGTTCAGCAGGGTCTGAAGGCCGCGGGTAAGGTCCACTGCCACCGGCACGTCCGCGCCCATGTCCGGTCCGAAGCGCTCCATCACGCGCTGGTTGTGGTTGCGCAAGCTGCCGAGGTGAAGCTGCATGACAAGGCCGTCCTCTGTGGCCATGTTCGCCATCTCGAAGAGCATGTGCGAGTGGAAGACCCCAGCCTCGCCGGGGCCGACCTGACCTGAGCGAGCCCTGTCGAACAGCACGGCGGCCCTGTCGTTGTCCATGGGGTCTATGAACGCGCTGCCGATGGCGTGGTCCGTGGAGGTGGCGCCCCTGTCGCGGAACTCGAGACGGCGGCGCCTGAGGGCCTCGACGAAGGCCTCCAACGAGTCGATGTCGAAGCCGACGCGCTCGCCGAGCACGCCGAGGCGCTCGTTCCAGCTCGGGTCGTTCAGCTGCATGAGCGCGTCCGGTCGGAAAGTTGGAACCACGTTCAGACCGGCCTTCTGCGCGGCCGCGTGATTCTCCAGCGACGCGACGGCCGGGTCGGTGGTGGCCAGGTGCTCGACCTTGAAGCGCCGTAGCAGCTCGCGCGGGCCGAACTCCGGGGAGGCGAGGGCCTCGCTCAGCTGATCGAAGAGCGCGTCCGCCGTCTCTGCTGACGGCCTCTGGTTCACGCCGAAGACTCCGACCAGCGTCAGCTTCAGCCATAGCCCGGACGGTGTGCCCTGGAAGAGATGGAAGCGCTCGCAGAACCGACGCCAGACCGCGCGGGGGTCGGTCTCGTGAGAAGCGCCGTCGCTGGGCTCTACGCCGAGCTCCTCGTACGCCACCCCGTGCGCGTACAGCAACCTTGTGACGTAGTGGTCGCCGGTGACGAACAGCGTCGCCGGGTCAGGCAACCTCACGGAGTCGTCGGCGAGCAGCGCCGCCTCCACGTGCCCATGAGGCGACACCAGCGCCAAGTCGGAGACGACCTCGTAGAGCTCCATGGCGCGGGCGCGCACGCTGGGCTCCGGCGAGAAGCAGACCTCCGCCGCTACGGTCCAGTTGTCTCGATCAGCCGTCAACGGTCTTATCCGTAGCACGTCACGCTGGGTGTCTGGTGATACCGTCCCCTGGTGCTGCGGCTCCGCGACCTGGGACCGGTTGGCCAACTGAAGGCGGGGCGGCTGCCGCGGCGGACGGCGCAGCTCGTCTTCGGGTTGCTGCTCTTCGGGCTATCCATCTCGCTGCTGATACAGGCGAACCTGGGCGCCATGCCGTGGGACGTGCTGCACCAGGGGCTGGCGCGTCTCTTGCCCCTCTCCATCGGCACGATAATGATCTTCACCGGCCTCGCGGTGCTACTCCTATGGGTGCCGCTGCGCGAGGCGCCCGGCGTCGGGACCTTGGCCAACGCCGTGCTCATCGGCATCTTCACCGACGTCTGGCTGGTCGTCGTGCCGGTGGCCAAGGAGCTACCCAACGGCCTGATATGGCAGATCGCGTTCGCCGCTGGCGGCATCGTCCTCAACGGGTACGCCACGGCTCTCTACATCGGCAGCCAGTTCGGCAGGGGACCGAGGGACGGCCTCATGACGGGCCTCGCGCGCGTGACCGGCAGGTCGATACGGCTGGTGAGGACGGGCATCGAGGTGGCCGTAGTGACCGTGGGATGGTTGCTTGGCGGGGTCCTCGGCTGGGCGACGCTGGCGTTCGCCCTCACTATCGGCCCGCTGGTCCAGGCGTTCCTGCCTTACACGATCGTGGACTTGCCAGACGTCAGTGTCCGGCCGCGTCCGAGTCGACGCCCCCGCCCTTATCGAGCGAGCTGAGGCGCCGCATCTCGTCGGGCGTCAGCTCGAACGAGAAGACGTCAAGGTTCTCGCGCATCCTGCCCTCGTGCGACGACTTCGGTACGGGCACCAGGCCGAGCTGCAGGTGCCACCTCAGGATCACCTGCGCCGGCGTCCGTGCGTGCGCCAGCGCCACCTCTCCGATGACGGGGTCCGCCAGCAGGTCGCCGCCCTTGCCGATGGGGCTGTACGAGGAGGTAACGATGCCGTGCTCGTCGTGGTACGCGCGGTGGTCGCCGCGCGTGACGTAGGGGTTGAGCTGGATCTGGTTCACCGCGGGCACGACGCTGGTCTCGCGTGCGAGGCGCTCCAAGTGGCTCGGCTTGAAGTTCGACACGCCGATGGAACGCGACAGGCCCATCTCCTGAAGCCGCTCGAACGTGCGCCAGGTATGCACGTACTGGTCGCGCTCGGGCAGCGGCCAATGGATGAGCACGAGGTCGACGTAGTCCAGGCCCAGTCGGTCGAGCGACTCGCGCAGCCCGTCTATCGCCGGGCCGTCGCCCTGGTGAGGTCCGTTCAGCTTGGTGGTGACGAACACGTCCTCGCGGGGCACGGCGCTGGCCGCCAAACCTCTGCCCACGCCGCGCTCGTTGCCGTAGCGCACGGCGGTGTCCACGTGCCGGTAACCCAGCTCCAGGGCGGTGGCTACGGCGCGTTCCGCCTCCGCGTCGTCCATCGGCCACGTGCCCAAGCCGATGGCGGGCATCTGACGGCCGTCGTTGAGCCGCATGTGGTTCGCCATGTCCAAGCGTAAACCGGCACGGGGATTGGATTAGGCTTCTTCGAGAGACAGGGATGGCCGCGACAGGCCAGGGATGGGGTGTGTCACGTGAGCAGAGCGGTGTTCGTGCGCAGGCACGGTGGTCCGGAGGTGCTCAGCTACGAGGAGCGGGAGCTGCCGCCGCCCGGCGAGGACGAGGTGCGGGTCAGGCACAAGGCGATCGGCCTCAACTTCATAGACACCTACCAACGCACGGGCCTCTACCAACTTCCGCTCCCGTTCGTGGGCGGCAACGAAGCCGCCGGCGAGGTCACCCAGGTCGGGTCCGGCGTGACCGACTTGAAGGTCGGCGACCGCGTCACTTACCAGGGGTCGGTCGGCGCTTACGCGGACGAGCGGAACATCAAGGCCGGACGCCTGGCGCTCATACCCGAGGACATCAGCTTCGAGGTCGCTGCCGCCGCGACTCTGAAGGGCGTCACCGCCTACTACCTGCTGCACGAGACGTGGAAGGTCTCGGAAGGCGACAGTGTCTTGGTGCACGCCGCGGCCGGCGGCGTCGGTTCGTTGCTGGTCCCGTGGGCGAAGCACCTCGGGGCCTTCGTCATAGGCACCGCCGGTAGTGAGGCGAAGGTCGAGAAGGCGCTGGCGCAGGGTGCCGACCACGGCATCGACTACGGCAAGGAGGACTTCCCCTCGCGCGTGCGCGAGCTGACCGACGGACGCGGAGTGGACGTCGTTTACGACGGCGTTGGTCAGGCGACGTTCGAGGGGTCGTTGGACAGCCTCCGTCCACGGGGTCTGATGGTGTCGTACGGCAACGCCTCGGGCCCCGTGTCGATCCCCAACCTCGTCGTCCTGTCCACCAAGGGCTCGCTGTATCTCACCAGGCCCTCCACCGCTACGTACATGGCCACCACGGAACAACTCCGTACGGCGGTGGCGGCCGTCTTCGACGCCGTCAGGTCGGGCGTCCTGGACGTGAAGGTTAACCAGCGCTACGCCCTGGGCGACGTCGAGGAGGCGCACAGGGCACTAGAGTCGCGCGCGACCACAGGTTCGACGGTGCTGCTGCCCTAGGCTAGACACCCATGGCCGATCTTCCTCTTGGGCCCGACCGAACCGCCTGTCTCTCGCGGGTAGGTCGCGGGGCATGAGGGAGATCCTCGAGTCCACGTTCAGGTGTGCCCTAGAAGGCACGGACCCTGCTGACCTGACCAGGCAGGGGCTGCCGCAGCAACGCCCCGAACTCGTGCTGGCCGTGGGCAAGGCCTCGCTGCAGATGCTGGAAGCGACGCTCGAACGCTTCCCGGACGTGCCGTGGCTGGCGACGCCGCCGGACAGTCCCACGACACCTCCGATGGGGGGTGAGGTGATGCGCGGCTCCCACCCGTTGCCCGACGAAAGCAGCGTGCGGGCGGCAAGCCGCGCTTTGGAGCTGGCGTCGCAACTGGACGATGGTGACCTGCTGCTCCTGTTGGTCTCCGGTGGCGGCAGCGCGCTGTGGAGCGCTCCCAGG
>DASRWD010000063.1:0-6113 GCA_035654755.1 Trueperaceae bacterium | reverse complement strand
CAGGGCGATCAACACCTCGATGAGCGAGAACCCGTCCGGCCGCCCCGACAGCAGCGGCCTTCTGCCGCCGTGGCGGGCACGGCACGCACGTTTCGCTGATCGGACGCTGCCCATGCCGAGATCTTGATCGAGGCTGCATGGTGGCGTCGACGGTGGTCGGGTAGATGCCGGGCGGTCGTGGGCTATAGCCCACAGCGGCGCGGCCGCGGCCTAGAAGGTCCTCAACCTCGTCGACCTGGCGGATTACAACCGTGCATGGCCACGACCACGGCGGCCGCCGACAGGGCGCGTGAACATCTACTGGTTGCGGAGCAGTCCCAACTCCGTGGCGCGCTTGACGGCACTCAAGCGGTCGCGAACGTCCAGCTTGTGGAACACCCGTTCGAGGTGGTCCTTGACCGTCTCCGGACTCAGGTCCATCGCTTTCGCGATGGCCTTGTTGCTGTACCCGCGTCCGAGAAGCGCCAGGGCCTGCTCCTCCCGAGGAGTCAGCTCGGGCAGCGCTACGTGAGGCATCCATTCCTTGTCAGGCTCGTCCACGACGCGCCTGAGCATCCGTGCAAGCTCCTTGGGAGCCGTCTCCTTGGACAGGAAAGCGCTGGCGCCCGCCTGGCGGGCCGCCCTGACGACGCCAGGCTCGTCGTGGGTCGTAAGCATCACGACGACCGGAGCGTCAGGTTGCGAGGTCAGCCGCCGGCAGGCCTCGATGCCATCGGTACCCGGCATCCTGATGTCCATGATGACGAGGTCGACCGCCTGCGCCGCTGCGACGGACAGCGCGTGCTCGCCGTCTCCCGCCTCGCCCACCACCTCGAACCCCTCGGCGGTGAGGGCCAGTGAGAGCCCCATCCGGAACAGTGGGTGGTCGTCGACGAGGAGAACTCGGACGCTCACGACGGCCCCAGGTACGCCAGCAGCGCCGTTCCGCGGGGGCCCGAGGACTCGGCGACCAGCCTTCCTCCATGGGCCTCGAGCACGCGCCTGGCGATGAACAGCCCCAGGCCGCCGGCCCCGGCGGCGTAGCGCCGGCCCGCTATGTCGACACCCTGGTCGTTGAACGGCTGGGCGAGATCATGGAGAGGGGCTCCAAGACCCGGGCCGTCGTCGACGATACGTATGAGGCCGGGCAGCACCTCCACCTGAATCGACCTCTCTGCGTACCGGACGGCGTTGCTCACGAGGTTGTAGAGCGCGCGCTCCAGTTCGCGCCGGTCCACCCTGGCAGTCGCGGAACCGGTCACCTCCACCGTGACGCCGCGCTCCTCGGCCAAGGTGGAGAGCCTTCCGACCAACAGCTTGACGAGCGCCGCCAGGTCCACGCTCTCGCGTGCGAGCGGCACCTCCGGACGCTCGAGCCTGTGGGCATCGACGAGCTTCTGGACCAGCTCGATGAGCGACTGCAGCTCGAGTGCGGTCTTGCGCAGCACTTCCACTCGCTGCTGACGGCCTATGGCGTCGTCGTCTCTCACGACGCCAAGCAGGTTTGCGGCGGCCACGAGCGGCGTCTTGAGGTCGTGCATGAGGGCTGCCGTGAACGCGGTCCGCCGTCCCTGCTCTATCTCGATCTCCTCGAGAAGGTCGTTGAACGACTCCGTGAGCGCCCTCACCTCGCTGGGCTCCTCGGGCCTGGCGGTCAACCTCTCGCCCGCAAGATGTCCCGTGGACGTCTTGAGCCCGCCGAGGTCCCGCGTGAGCCTGAGCAGCGGACCCAAGAGCTGACCCGAGACCAGGTAACCCGTTACGGCCGCGAGGAGAACGAAGCCGGCCAGCCACAAGAGTACGGAGACGAGGTCTCCGGAAGCCAGACCGCCCGCTCTGTTGTACGCGGGCACGACCGTAACGACGACCATCACGAGGCTCGGAAGCAGCGCGAGCAGCGCGATGACCAGAGTGAGCTGCATGCGCAGGCTGAGCCCGCCGCCGCGCCGCAGCGTCCGCCGCACGGGGCTGCTCGCCACCAAGCGTCAGTCCTCCGAGCCGAGGACCGCCAGGAACGCCTCCTGCGGCACTTCGACGGTGCCGAGTTGCTTCATGCGGGCCTTGCCCTTCTTCTGCTTCTCGAGTAGCTTCTTCTTCCGCGTGATGTCACCACCGTAGCACTTGGCCAGGACGTCCTTCCGGAAAGCTTTCACGGTGGCTCGCGAGACGATCTTGCCGCCGATGGCCGCCTGGACCGGGATCGCAAACATCTGCCTCGGGATGACCTCGGACATACGGTCGACGATCCGCCTGCCCACCTCGTACGCCTTGTCGCGGTGAACGATCACGGACAGCGCGTCGACCTTCTCCTCGTTCACGAGGACGTCGAGCTTCACGAGGTCGCCCGGCCGATACTCGGAGAACCGGTAGTCCATTGACGCGTAGCCACGCGACAGCGACTTGAGACGGTCGTGAAAGTCGTAGAGGATCTCCCCGAACGGCACGTCGTACCGCAGCTCGACGCGCCTGCCGTGATAGACCATGTCCTTCATGTCCCCGCGCTTCTCCTGCAGGAGGCCCATCGCGGCACCAACGTACTCCTCCGGCAGGAAGACGGACAGCGCGACCCAGGGCTCGGCGATCTCGACGATCCGGTCCGGCCCCGGCAGCTCGGATGGGTTCTGGACCTCCAGCTCTTTGCCGTCGGTCGTCGTGACCTGATAGACGACGCCCGGAGCTGTGGCGATCAGGGCGAGGTCGAACTCACGCTCCAGACGGGCCTGCACGATGTCAGCGTGGAGCAGGCCGAGGAACCCGCAACGGAAACCGAAGCCCAGGGCCTCGGACGTCTCGGGCTCGAACGAGAAGGCAGCGTCGTTCAGACGCAGCTTCTCGAGGGCCTCCCTCAGCTTCGGGTAGTCTTCGGTGTCTGTCGGGTAGAGGCCGCTGAACACCACGGGCATCGCGGGCTGGAACCCGGGGATGGGTCTGTCGGTAGCGCGCTCGACACCCGTGACCGTGTCACCGATCTGCGTGTCCGCTATGTCCTTGATCGCGGCCGTGAACCAGCCGACGTGGCCGGCGTCCAGGCTCTCCGCCACCAGTGGCTGCGGGGTGAACACGCCGACGTTGTCGACCTCGAAGGTCTTCCCCGTCGACATGACCTGTATCTCGTCGCCCTTCCTGATCTGACCGTCGAACACGCGGATGAACGCGATAACGCCCTGGTAGGCGTCGTAGATCGCGTCGAAGATGAGCGCCCTCAGCGGGCCGTCCGCGTCGCCCTTGGGCGCGGGAAGGTGCGAGACGATGCCCTCGAGGACCGCCTCTATGTTCTCTCCCGTCTTGGCCGATACGGGTACAGCCTGGTCGGCGGGTATCCCTACGACCTCCTCCAGCTCCTGCTTGGCGTTGTCCACGTCCGCTGCCGGGAGGTCGATCTTGTTGATAACCGGCAACACCTCGAGGCCGTTGTCGATGGCGAGGTACGCGTTCTGTATCGTCTGCGCCTCGACGCCCTGAGCCGCGTCGACCACCAGCAGCACGCCTTCGCAGGCCCTCAGCGCCCTCGAGACCTCGTAGTTGAAGTCGACGTGTCCCGGCGTGTCTATGAGGTTGAAGAGGTAGGTCTTGCCGTCCTTCGCCCTGTAGAACAGGCGCATGGGAGTGGCCTTGATGGTGATGCCGCGCTCGCGCTCGAGCTCCAGGGTGTCGAGCATCTGGTCACGGCGGTCGCGCTGGGACACGCTCTCGGTGAGTTCGAGGATCCGGTCGGCAAGCGTTGACTTGCCGTGGTCTACGTGCGCGATTATCGAGAAGTTCCGGATCTGAGGCTCCATGACGCTAGTTGTCAAGTTTAGCCCGGCTACCTGAGCGCGCGAGACGTCCAAGGGCGCGAGCTGCCTAGCCGCGCGGGCCGCCGTTCCTGCGCTCGGCGAAGAAGTCGCTGAGGAGTCTGGCGCTCTCCTTGGCCATCAGACCGCCTTCGACTTCGGGCAGGCGCTTGAACCGGCCCGCGCGCAGGTCGACGACGCCGCCCAGGGCACCCTCGCGGAGGTTCTCCGCGCCGTACACCACGCGCTCCACGCGTGTCTGCAGTACGGCCCCGAAGCACATCGGACACGGTTCCAGCGTGACGTAAAGGGTGGCGCCCACGAGCCGCCTGTCACCAGCGGCTTCTCCAGCGCCGCGAAGGGCCAGCACCTCCGCGTGGGCGCTGTGGTCGTCCTCGACCTCCGTGCGGTTGCGGGCGGCGAAGAGCATCTCACCGTCGCGGACCACCACGGCCCCAACGGGTACCTCGCCGGCAGCGAAGGCCTCCTCAGCCTGCTGAAGCGCAAGTCGCATCCAGTGCCGGTCCCCCCTCTCTTCGGGGTCAAGCACGCCGGCAGCGGCGGCGATGCCTTCCACCCAGAAGACGTCGTGGCCGGCGGCCAGTACCCAAAGGTCATCGCGGTCCTCACGCGGCACCTTGCGATCGACGAGGAGGTCGGCAACTAGCTTGCTGCCGCCAGGTAGTCGAATGCGGTCGCCGGGGAGTCTGTGCCTCAAGACGAGGTCTTCGCCGTGCTCGGTGACCAGCGTCGCTACGGCGTGTTCGTTGAGCGAGGGGGCTCCACGTCGAGCGTGGTCGGCAAGCACCGCCAATACGTCGCTCGCTGCCAGGACGCGCCTGGGCTCACGAGATCGCACCTTCCTGGACGGCACTACCGAAACCCTGCCGTACGCGACCCTCAACACCTTGCCGCTACCGGCATCCCTGCGCCACGGCGGCGCACCCTCGTCGGCGGCGGCCGAGGCGACGGCCGCCATCGCCTCGTCGACCACCTCGTGGCCGGGCGTGATCCCGGCCCTTCGCAGCAAGCCGGCGAGGGCCGCGCGTTGCAGACCGGGAGGCTCGCCCGAGAGCGCGGCGACCGAGATCTCTTGGGTGCCGTACCGCTGCGCGGCCAAGTCCATGAGCGCTTCGCGGACGTCCGTGAGCCCCTCCGCGGTGCGGGCGAGCGTCTCTGGCGCCCGAGGGTAGCGGTCCGTCAGCAGGGGCAACACCTCGTGACGGACCCAGGCGCGGTCCTGGCCGCCGATGTCCTCGTTCGTCTCGTCCTCGCGCCACGTCTGGCCGATGCGCACGAGGTAGTCCCGGAGCTCCGAACGTCGCACTCCAAGTAGCGGCCTCACGACCAGCCCGCGCCGAGCCGGCATCCCGGCCGGGAACGCGGCGCCACGCACCGCCTGCCACAGGAACGTCTCGGCCTGGTCGTCACGTGTATGCGCCACGACGATGCCGTCGGCGCCCTGCTCACCGGCAACGCTGTGCAGGAACGAGTAGCGAACGCGTCGCGCTGCGTCCTCGACGTTCCAACCCCGTTCCTTGGCAACGGCGCCAACATCTACCGACGTGGCCGCGAGCCGCACCCCCAGGGAGGCGCAGAGGTCCTTCACGAACTCGGCGTCAGACGTCGAGGATGGACGCAGGCGGTGGTCGACGTGCCCTACGACCACGTCGGCGTCCGCCTCGAGTAGGAGCCTGAGGGCCGCCACCGAGTCAGAACCGCCGGACACCGCGACGAGCCAGCGCTTGGCCCCCGGCATCAGAGCGTTCAGCGCGGCGGTCATCCTCTCTACCAGCGACACCAGAGAACTGTATCTCAGGGTGAACGGCCTCTCTGGAGCGGAGACGGGGCCGAAACGGGCCTCGTACGGCTCCAGCGCTTGCGAACACCCTGTCGACGACGCGTTGGCGGCCCAGGCCGTAAGCTCGCAACATGACGGTGACCCTGATGGTGCTCGATTCGGTCGGTGTCGGCGCGCTGCCGGACGCCGACGGCTTCGGAGACCGTTCCCAGGGCGGTGATGCGGGTGCGCACACCCTCGACCACACTCTTGAGCGGGCGCCGGTGTCTCTGCCGAACCTGACCGCGCTGGGGTTGGGGAACATCGAAGGTGTCGAGTCCCTGCCGGCGATCACGAACCCACTAGCCAGCTACGGTCGCATGCGGGAGCTGTCGCCCGGCAAGGACACGACGACGGGACACTGGGAGTTCATGGGCGTGGTCCTCGACCACCCATTCAGGACGTTCGAGCGCTTCCCTGAGCACTTGATGGCCGCGTTCGACGCCATCACCGGCCGGCCGCACCTAGGCAACTACCCGGCCTCCGGCACCGAGATAATCGCCGAGCTGGGCGAGGAGCAT
>DASRWD010000062.1:0-5363 GCA_035654755.1 Trueperaceae bacterium | reverse complement strand
CTCAGGTTGTCCTTGGCCGACAGGTCGACATCCTCGCCGCCCTCTGGCTCGGCCCGTTGTCCGCGTAGCGCACCCACGAGAAGCAGCACACCGCAAAGCAGGGCCGCGCACGCGACCAGGTAGGGGAAGAAGCGTGGTCCTATCCGAGAATAGACGGGCAGCACCCGTATGCGGCCGGCGCCCACCATGAGGTAGGCGCCGTAGCCGATCAGTGCTATCGAGAGAAGCGCGTCGCCGACTGCCACACGGCTGCGCCATCCGCGGCCGTCGACGACGTCCTTTCGCCCCTCGCTCAGCTCAGTTCCCCTCGACCAGGCCGATGCTTATGAGTACGTCGGTCACCCGCTCCGCCTCGGAGCCGAGGTACGCGTCGAACTCGTCCCCGCCCATGTAGGCGTCGAGCCAGTTGTTCTGTACCAGAGCCGTCTGCCACGCGTCGCTCGCGACCATGGCCTCGACGGTGGCGACCAGGGCGTCACGCTCATCGGCCGAGATGCCCGGCGCCGCGACCACGCCGCGCCAGTTGGCGACGTCGAGTTCGACGCCCTGCTCCATCAACGTCGGGGCGTCGATGCCCTCCACCCGTTCCGGTGACGAGATCGCGAGGACACGCAGCTCGCCGGCCTCGATCTGCCCCGCCCACTCGGAGTAGCCGGAGACGCCTGCCGCCACCTGGCTGCCCAGGATCGCTGCCAGCGCTTCGCCACCACCCGAGTACGGGATGTAGTTGATGCTGCTGGGGTCGACACCCGTCTCCTCGGCCAAGAGTCCGACGAGGATGTGGTCGATGCCGCCCGCGGATCCACCGGCGAACGCCACGGCGCCGGGGTCGGCTTGGAAGGCCTCGATCAGGTCAGCGAGCGTCTGGTATGGCGACGACGCCGGCACGACGATGACCTCGTACTCGGCCGTCAGGCGTGCTATGGGCGTGCTCTGGTCGAGGCCCACCTGGGCGTCGCTGGTGAGGATCGACCCCACCATGACGAGGCCCATCATCATGAGGATGTCGCCGTTGCCGGACTCGCTCGACGCGAGCTGAGCCAGACCGATCGTGCCGCCGGCGCCCGGCACGTTGAAGACCTCTACCTGGTTGACGATGCCGGCGTCCATGAGGGCCGCCTGCATCGCACGCGACGTGCCGTCCCAACCGCCGCCGGGCGCGGCTGGGGCCATGATCCGCAGGCTGTCAACCTGAGCGGCGGCCATGCTGCTGGCAGCCAACAGCGCCAGCCCCGCCAGTACCGAGAAGACCCGCCTGCTAATGGAGTTGCGCATCTCTACTCCCTCCCTGCCCCCGCTGCCTGCGTGGGGGCCCGCCGCGACTGGCGCGGGGCCGGCGACCTGACACCTGGTTGTCGGTAGCGAGATGCTACATCACTCGTTCCTGGGTCGCGCTCCCGCGTAGACGGAAGCGGGGCACTCAGTCCACTGCGTTCGCGTTGGGGGCGGTGAGCGCCGCCGTCTCGGAGCGCACCTGCCCTGCCGCGAGCTTGTTGAGCACGTCTACGTAGGCCCTGGCTGACGCCTCGACGACATCCGTCGACAGCCCGCGACCCTGGACCAGGCGCGACTCGTGCCGCACGCGGATCGTCACCTCGCCGAGGGCGTCCTTGCCGGACCCAACGCTCCTCAGATCGTAGGAGTCTAGCTCGAGCGAGAGCCCTGTTATGGCCTCGATCGCATGGTAGACGGCGTCGACTGGCCCGTCCCCCGTGCCGGCGAGGGTAGATGGGCCGGTGTCCGTCTCGAGGGTCACCGTCGCCACCGGCACGACGTTCGTGCCGGACTGGAACTGCACGCTGCGTAAGACGTAGGCCTCCGCGGCGCGGCCGGCCTCCACGTCCATGAGCGCGCGGATGTCCTCGATGGTCACGTGACTCTTGCGGTCACACAGCTCCTTGAACTGACGGAAGACGGCGTTGAGGCGCTCATCTGTCACGCTGGCGTAGCCCAGGCCCTCGAGGGTCTGCCTGAACGCCCTGCGACCCGAGTGCTTGCCCATCACCAGGACGCCGGCGTCGCGGCCAACAAGCTCCGCGTTCATGATCTCGTAGGTCTCACGGTGCTTGATGACGCCGTCCTGGTGGATGCCGGCCTCGTGCGAGAAGGCGTTCTCGCCGACTACCGCCTTGTTGGCCGGGACCATCATGCCGGTGTGCCTCTCCACGAGCTTGCTCACCCGGGCGATCTCACGGGTGTTGATGCCGATCTTGGCGCCGTAGTGGTCGGCGCGGGTGTAGAGGGCCATGACGCACTCCTCCAGCGAGGTGTTGCCCGCTCTCTCCCCTATGCCGTTGATCGTCGCCTCGATCTGGGTCGCGCCGTTCTCGACGGCCGCCAGGCTGTTCGCCACCGCCATGCCGAGGTCGTCGTGGCAGTGCGTGCTGATGCGCACGTCCTTCGCCTCCGGCAAGTTCTCGAAGATCGAGCGGATGAGGCCCCCGTACTCGTTCGGGGTGCCGTAGCCCGTCGTGTCAGGGATGTTGACGGTGTTGGCGCCGGCGGCTATCGCCGTGCGCACGAGCTGATAGACGAACGCCGGGTCCGCCCGCATGCAGTCCTGGGCGCTGAACTCGACCTCGTCCGCGTAGTTGCGCGCGTACCGCACCATCTCGTCGGCGATCGCAAGCACCTCTTCACGCGACTTGCGCAGCATGTGCTCCAGGTGGACGTCGCTGGCCGATGTGAAGATGTGGATCATCGGCTTCGCCGCGGGCTCGACCGCCTGCGCCGCCCTGTCTATGTCCCCTTTGTGAGTACGCGCGAGCGCGCAGATTATCGGCCCCTCCACCTCACGCGCGATCGTGTTGACGCACTCGAAGTCGCCCTTGCTCGTGATGGGGAAGCCGGCCTCTATGACGTCGACGCCCATACGCGCCAGGGCGTGGGCGATCTCGAGCTTCTGCGCGGTGTTGAGCGCCACTCCCGGGCTCTGCTCGCCGTCCCTGAGCGTGGTGTCGAAGAACCTGACGTAGCTCATGCCTCCACCCCCTCCTCCGCTTCCTCCTTGGCGCCGATGAACGGCATCATCTTGCGGAGGCTGGAGCCGACCTTGGCCACCTGCGACTCGGCAGAGTTACGGCGACCGGTCTTCAGAGTGGGCTGCCCCACCTTGTCGTCGAGCAGGAACTGCTTGGCGAACGCGCCGGAGCGGATGTCGCCGAGCACGTCGCGCATAGCGTTGCGGACCTCGTCGGTGACGATCCTGGGAGCTGTTACGTAGTCACCGTACTCGGCGGTGTTCGAGATGGAGTACCGCATCTTCTCGAACCCGCCCTCGTATATGAGGTCGACGATCAGCTTCATCTCGTGCACGCACTCGAAGTACGCAAGCTCCGGCTGGTAGCCGGCCTCGACCAGTGTCTCGAAGCCGGCTTGCATCAGGGCGGTGACGCCGCCGCACAGGACGGCCTGCTCGCCGAACAGGTCGGTCTCGGTCTCCTCCTTGAACGTCGTCTCGAGGACGCCGCCACGCGTGCCGCCTATCGCCTTGGCGTACGCCAGCGCGCGTTGGGTCGCGGTGCCCGTGGCGTCCTGCTGCACGGCGATGAGGCACGGCACGCCGCCGCCCTCGCGGTAGGTCCGGCGCACCAGGTGCCCCGGGCCCTTGGGCGCCACCATGAAGCAGTCGACGCCGGCCGGCGGGGTCACCTGATGGAAGTGCACGTTGAAGCCGTGGGCGAAGAGCAGCGCGTCGCCGGGGCGCAGGTGCGGCTGGATGTCAGCGCGGTACACCGCCCCCTGCACCTCGTCAGGCAGCAGGATCATCACCAGGTCACCTGCCGCTGCGGCCTCCGACACCTCCATCACCTTCAGGCCGGCGGCCTCGGCAGAGGCCCACGAGTTGGAACCGCGCCGTAGGCCCACCACGACCTCGCAGCCCGAGTCGCGTGCGTTCAGGGCGTGGGCGTGGCCTTGCGAGCCGTAACCGATGACTGCGATCGTCTGGCCTTCGAGGTGCTGGAGGTTCGCGTCGGAATCGTAGTAGATCTTCGCCATCTGTGATGTCTCTCCTTGGGTTCTGCTGTGGGAGTCGGGTCGCGCCGTAACGCGGAGGTGTGCGTTCTGAAGTGTGCGTAGTGGTGAAGCTGCTCAGGCCGCCTTGGCGCGTCCCCTCTCCTGGCCCTCACGCTGCTCCGTGCGCTCGAGGGCGACCATGCCGGTCCGGACGAGCTCGACGATCCCGAACGCCTTCATCTGCGAGATGAACGCGGCCAGCTTGCCGTCGTCTCCGGTGACCTCGAACGTGAGCGCCTCCCTGGCGACGTCGACTATGCGAGCGCGGAAGTCCTGGGCGATCTGGCGGATCTCGACGCGATCCTCTGGCGTCCTGACCGCGACCTTTATGAGCATGAGCTCGCGACCGACGTAGGCGGAACCCGAGTGGTCGAGGACCGTGATGACGTCTATGAGCTTCTGGAGCTGCTTGGAGACCTGCTCTACGGTCGAGTCCTCTCCCATCACGACGAAGGTTGTGCGGGACAGTCCTGGGTGCTCGGTCCTGGCGACCGAGAGCGACTCGATGTTGTAACCGCGCCGGGCGAACAGGCCGGCCACGCGGAGGAGGACCCCGGGCTGGTCGCGAACCGTGACGGAGAGCACGTGACGCGAGACGCTCACGCCGTCACCACCGGTTCCGGCTCCTGCTCGGGCTCCTGGTCGCCGATGATCATCTCGTCGACGCCCGCGCCCGCCGGCACCATGGGCCAGACCTTCTCGGCCTCATAGACGACGAAGTTGAGCAGCACCGGCCCGCCCTTGGCGATCGCTTCCGGGATCAGCTTGCGCGCCTGGTCGCGGTCGAAGACGTTGTGGCCCTCTATGCCGTACGCCTCGGCCAGCTTGGCGAAGTCCGGGTTCGAGTCGGCCAGGTAGATCTCCGAGTAGCGCTGCGCGTGGAACAGCTCCTGCCACTGCCTGACCATGCCGAGAACGCCGTTGTTGAGGATCGCGATCACGACGGGCAGCCTGTGCTTGGACAGCGTGGCTAGCTCCTGGATGTTCATCTGCACGCTGCCGTCACCGGCCACGCACACGACGGTCTCGCCGGGCCTGGCGAACGCCGCACCGATGGCCGCGGGCAGGCCGAAACCCATGGTGCCGAGGCCCCCGGACGTGATGAAGCTGCGCGGTTTCTTGGTGGGCAGCAGCCTCGCGGCGAACATCTGGTGCTGGCCTACCTCTGTGGTGACGATGGCGTCGCCCGCGGCCTCCCGCAGCATCTCGAGGACCTCTTGCGAGACCAGCGGCTTGTCGGTCTTGTAGCGCTCGGGGTAGCGGTCCTTCCACTCGGTGATCTGCGCCCGCCACTCGTCTATGTCGAGCCTCGACAGCAACCTTTGGAGCCTGGGCAGGACGTCGCG
>DASRWD010000061.1:0-19545 GCA_035654755.1 Trueperaceae bacterium | reverse complement strand
GAGTCGGACGTGGAGCTGCTCATCGGTGGCCACATGGACTCGGTTCCCGGTGGCGGCTGGCTGGACGGGTGTCTCAACGTGCTCGCCGGGCTCGAGGTCATCAGGCGCATCCAGGAGGAGTACGGCGGAAGACCCCCGGTCACCGTGCGTCTCGTCGATTGGGCGGACGAGGAAGGGGCTCGGTTCGGTCGGAGCCTCCTCGGCTCGAGCGCGGCAGGCGGAACGCTGGTGCCGGACGAGGAGCGGGAGAGGCGTGACGCGGACGGAGTGCGGCTCGAGGACGCCCTGCGCCGCTGCGGCGTCGAGCTCGACCGCATGAACGACGCGCATGCCGAGCTCGCGAAGGCCGGTGCGTACCTGGAACTACACATAGAACAGGGCCCGGTGCTCCTCGACCTCGACCTTCCCCTCGGCGTCGTCCTCGGGACCTTCGGTGTCGAGAGGCACGCCATACACTTCCGCGGTCAGGCGGCCCACTCCGGATCCACGCCGATGAACAGGCGGCGGGACGCCTTCCTCGCCGCGGCGCGCATGAGCCCCGAGATCTACGCGATCACGGACAGGCGCGGCGGGGTCTGCACGATCGGATCGTGTCAGACGCGTCCGGGGATCGTCACGTCGGTCGTCGCGGAGTGCGACATCACGCTCGACCAGCGGCACCTGGACGGCGAGCAGCTCGCCGGCATGCTCTCCGACGCCAAGGAAGCGAGCGAGCGCTTCGCACGCCAAGGCGACGTCGAGGTGTCCTGGAGCCACCTGTGGAGCATCGACCCCATGCCGTTCCATCCGGACCTCATCGAGATGGCGGACGAGGCGGTCACGGAGGCGGCCGGGAAGTCGCACCGCTTGCCGAGCGGCCCGCTACACGACGCTGCAGAGGTGGCGCGGGCTGGCGTTCCCACGGTGATGCTCTTCACTCAGAGCCTTCACGGCATCTCGCACAACAAGATCGAGGACACCGAGGAGGAGCACCTGGAGATGTCGGTCGTGGCCCTCGACCGACTGGCGGAGAAGACGATGGGCTGGTTGCGCGAGCGCGCGTGACCTGCGCAACGGATCGCGGATTGAAGTACCCTGTAAAACCGGTAATGGGGGAGATGGGCATGGTGTCGGGGGATGCCTACCGAGGCAGAAGCGGTCTCTTGCGACCGAATAGGTGACGGCGGATGGGGATCTGCCGAACGAACTGAACGCTGCGCTTTGACGCCCCGCCAGGCCAACGTGGCACCACGATCGGTCGTGTCGTCAGGTGCCTAACAGCGAACGTGTGCTGGCTCGCCTGAGGGAGCAGCAGAGACAGGTAGTGAAGGGCTTCCTGTGGACGCTCTTCGCGATCGTCGCACTCTCCGTCGTCATCAACGCCGTACTGCTCGGCACCGAGTTCATCTCCCCGGTGACCCTGGGAACGAACCTCGGCATGCTGCTGCTGGTGGCCGCCACCATCGCGCTCAACAACTCGGGGCGCATGCGCCTGGCCGTGAGCATCGCCAGCGGCCTCGTCATGGTGACTGCCTCGCTGCCACCCCTGGTTACCGGTTTGGAGTCTGGCGGCATCGCGCTCGTGCTGTTCTTCATCCCGGTCGTACTCGCCGGGCTGCTCATCAGTAGGTTCGCCCTGGCGCTGACCACGGGCTGGGCGATGGTGGTTGCCCTCGCCTCTCCCATGATCCACCGCCTGCCCCTCGGTCTCGGCGACTCCGGCCCCACGGAGCAGGGCTGGCTGGCGGCGCTGCAGTTCTCCCTGGTGCTCATCGTCGTGTCGCTGCTGCTCGACCGGTTCGGGCTGCGGTTCCAGCGGGGGATGCGTGACGCGCTCAATGAGCAGGCCGAGACGGAGGCCGAGCTGCTCGACGAGAAGGGCTTCTCGGACGCCATCATCGAGAGCCTGCCCGGAGTGTTCTCCGTACGGGACGACGAGGGTCGCTACGTGCGCTGGAACCGCAGGTTCCAGCGGGTGTCCGGCTACTCGGACGATGAGCTGGCGGAGTTCGACCCGCTGGGGCTCTTCGACGATGACACGAAGTCGCTCGTCGGCGACTACATACGACAGGTGTTCGATGAGGGATCGGCCTCCGCGGACCTGAGGATCACGGCCCGCTCAGGCGAGAAGCACCCGTACTTCCTGAGCGGGACCAGGGTCGCACAGGGCGGCAAGCAGTACCTCGTCGAGACGGGGGTCGACCGCACGGACATCGACCGCGCTCAAGCCCACATCGACTCCCTCAACCAGGCGTTGCAGGAGCGCGTCGAGCGCCTGACGGCCCTGCGCGAGATCGACCGCGCGATAATCGGCTCTCTCGATATAGACCTGACGCTCGGCGTGATGCTCGACCAGGTGACGAGCAAGCTGCACGTGACCGCGGCGCGCATCCTGCTCTTCGACCAGACGGAGCAGGCGCTTCGCTTCGGAGCCAGCAAGGGTCTGCCCAGCACGGGCATGCGTGGGTTCCGGGCCCGCCTCGGCGAAGGCCCGAGCGGGACGGTCGCGCGCGACCGCGAGAAGCTGACGATCGCTGGCGCAGACGAGGTGTGGCGGTCGTTCGAGAGCTTCCAGCGCTCGCAGGAGAACGGGATCGTCGCCTACGTCGGTGTGGCCCTCGTGGCCAAGGGGCAGCTCCAGGGCGTTCTGGAGATCTTCCATGACGAACCTCTCCCGGAACTCGACGACTGGCACGACTTCCTCGACGTCCTCGCGGTGCAGGCTGCCATAGCCCTGTCGAACGCCAAGCTGTTCGATGACCTCGAGCGCTCGAACATCGAGCTGAGGCTCGCTTACGACACGACGATCGAAGGCTGGTCTCGTGCGCTCGACCTCAAGGACGAGGAGACGGAGGGTCACAGCAGGCGCGTCACCGAGCTGGCCGTCCAACTGGCGGCCCGACTTGGCCTAAAGGGCGAAGAGCTGGTCCACATCAGGCGCGGCGCCCTTCTGCACGACATCGGCAAGATGGGCGTCCCTGACAAGATCCTGCTCAAGCCGGGCAAGCTCGATCCGGACGAGTGGGAGACCATGAAGCGCCATACTACGCTCGCCTTCGAGCTGCTCAACGGCATCCGCTTCCTCAGGCCGGCGCTGGCGATACCTCACGCTCACCACGAACGCTGGGACGGCACAGGCTACCCGCTAGGGCTGAAGGGCAGGGACATACCCGTTGCGGCGCGCCTCTTCGCCGTCGTCGACGTTTACGACGCCCTCACCAGCGACAGGCCCTACCGCCAGGCGTGGCCGAACGAGCGCGCTCTGGCGTACCTCGAGGAGCAGGCAGGCACTCACTTCGACCCCGATATCGTGAAGGTCTTCCTCGAGATGCTCGAGGAGCGGAGCTCGGATAGGTCGAGTCGTGAAGCGCGCCGGCAACGCTCCGCCGACGATGTCAGGGACCCCCACAAGACAGACGCATAGGTGTTGGAAGGTAGAAAGCGCCTCCAGGATGTGATTCACGCAGGATGTGAGTGGTGGGCGGTGAGGGATTCGAACCCCCGACCCTTCGCGTGTAAGGCGAACGCTCTCCCGCTGAGCTAACCGCCCTGGAGCGCCATATTACCGTGGCGAGCCCGCCAACGGGCGGCGCCGGTCGACGCTCGCCGTTGACAGGCACCCGCTTGCTGTGCGCTCACGCGGCGTACAGACACGTGTTGGATTCTGGCCATCGGCGTCGCTAGGGCAGCCGTACCAGGAACGCCCCGCGCGCCGGTGGGGAGTGTACCCATGAGAACAGTTCGAAGCTTCGCGACGCTCGTTGCAGGGCTGACGCTGCTGGCTTTCGCGTTCGCGTTCGCGCAGGAGAGCGAAGGGGCAGGACAGCAGGCTCAGCAGGAGCGGGCCACCCTTATCCAAGGAGCCAACGTCTTCGACGGTGAGGGTTCCCTTGGCGGGGTCGACGTGCTCATCGAGGCCGGCAGGATCACCGAGGTGGGCGCCGCGATAGCCGTGCCTGACGGCGCCGAGGTGATCGACGGCTCCGGCCGCACGCTGTTACCCGGCCTCATCGACTCCCACGTGCACACCTTCACGCCGGAAATGCTCGTGCAGGGGCTGGTCTTCGGCGTGACGACGGTCCTCGACATGTTCACGGACGAAGGCTTCGCCGCGCAGATGCGGCAGGAGCAGGAGGAGGGCACCGCGAACTACCGCGCGGACCTGTACTCGGCGGGATGGCTGGCCACGGCCCCGGGCGGGCACGGCACGCAGTTCGGTGTGGACCTGGAGACCCTGACGAGCCCTGACCAGGCCGACGAGTGGGTACAGGGGCGTGTCGACGCCGGCGCGGACTACATCAAGCTCGTCATCGAGTCCTGGGGCGGAACGGGCGAACCGCCCATCCCGACGCTCGACGCGGAGACTGTCGCCGCGGTCATCGAGGCCGCTCACGAGCGCGATCTGCTGACCGTGACCCATGTTCAGACGCTCGAGGCCGCGCAGGTAGCAGTTGACGCCGGCACCGATGGCCTGGCGCACATGTTCTCGGACGCCGTACCTCCGGACGCGCTCGTTCAGCAGATGGTCGATCAGGGCACGTTCGTGATCCCGACACTCTCCGTGTTCCAGAGCATCGGTCCCGAGGATCCCGTCGACGAGACGTTGGCGAACGACCCCAACATCGCGCCCTTCCTCACATCTGCCGACCTTCAGAGCCTCGCGAACCCGTTCCAGGTCGACGGCACGCTCGGCTTCCAGATGGCGAGCGATGGCGTCGCGAAGTTCAGGGAGGCCGGCGTGCCGATACTCGCCGGTAGCGACGCGCCCAACCCCGGCACGGCGTACGGGGCGTCGATCCACCGCGAGCTGGAGCTGCTCACAAGGTCGGGACTGACCGCTGAACAGGCGCTGGCTGCCGCGACCTCGGTGCCGGCACGGACGTTCGGGCTCAGCGACCGCGGTCGCATCGCGCCCGGGATGGCCGCCGACCTGCTACTAGTCAACGGCGACCCGACCCAGGACGTCCTCGCCACGCGCGATATCGCCGGCATCTGGAAGCGCGGCGTGCGCATGGACCGCGAGGCGTACAGAGAGGCGCTGGCGGCAGCCGAGGAGTCGGCAGCTGCACAGGCGGACGCCCTGGCCCAGATGGAGACCGCTCCGGTCAGCGATTTCGAGGCCGGGGACCTGAGCGTCGGCTTCGGCAACGAGTGGGTGGCGACGACCGACCAGCAGGCCGGCGGCGACTCGACGGCGACGATCGACGTGATCGAGGGCGGAGCCGGCGAAAGTGCCTACTCGCTGCTGGTGACGGGCGAGGTGGGCTCGGCCTTCTCGCAGCCCTGGTCCGGGGTCATGTTCATGCCAGGGGCCCAGCCGTTCGCCCCCGCCGACCTGTCAAGCAAGTCGAACCTGACCTTCAGCGCGATGGGCGACCCGGGCACCTACCGCGTTCAGCTCTTCTGCCAGAACTTGGGGCAGGCTCCGGGCGAGACGACGTTCGATGTGACCGACCAGTGGCAGGAGTACGAGATCGCCCTGAACGAGGTCGGTGGGTGTGACCCGACCGGCGTGATGGCCGTCATCTTCTCGTCCGGCGAAGCGGGTGAGTTCTCTCTCCAGATCGACGACGTCGTCTTCCGGTGAGCCTGGCTCGCCCTTAGCGTCTCGCGCCGGCCAAGCCCGGCGTCACTGCATCACCGGCCGGCACGCCCCCTTGGCGTCCCGGCCGGTTTCACGTGCTCGTGCGGCGTTCGCTGCGGGCCAACAGCGCGTGGACGGCCTCCAGGTCTGGGATGGCCTCCCGCCCCATGCCCGTGCAGGCGAGCGCCGCCGTGGCAGACGCCAGCTCAGCGGCTCTAACGGGTCTCAAACCGCGGGCCAAACCGTAAGCGTACGCACCGTGGAACACGTCGCCCGCTCCGGTCGTGTCCACAGCCGCGACCGCGAAGGCAGGAACCACCACTGCCGTGCGATCCACCTCGAGGAGCAAGCCGCGCTCGCCCAGCGTGATCCCGACCACCTGCCCTTCACGGTGGCGCAGGGCGGCCAGGGCGGCCCCCGGGTCGTCCCTGCCGAGCACCTCGGCCGCGCACTCCTGCGAGGCGATGAGGTGGTCGACCCCACCGGCGAGCTCCCAGTAGCGAGCGGCGGACACGTCGCTCACGGTGGGCACTCCCGCCCGAGTGGCCGCTTCGAGCACGGCGGTGGTGAGCTGAGGTAGGCGCATGTCGACGAGCACGGCTTGGAAACGCTCGACCTGGGCCAGCTCGACGTCCTCACCGCCTACGTCCCGGAGGGCGTCGCCGAAGAAGGGGAAGATGTATCGCTCCCCGTCTGCGTTGACGATGACCCCGCTCACCGCGGTGCGGCCACCGCGCAGTCGTTCCGACACCGTCAGGTCGACACCGTGAGCAGCGAGCTCCGTCAGCGCTCGGTCCCCAGCGACGTCGGTGCCGACGAGGGTCCAGAGCGCGGTGTCGGCACCCAGCCGGGCGGCGGTGACGGCCGCCGTAGCAGCGGGACCTCCACCCGACGTCACGTGGTCGGACGCCTGCGTTCGCGAACGCCTCGGTGGGAACTCGTCCACCCGCCATATGTGGTCGATCGTGGTGAGGCCCACGCACAGCACGCGTGGGACTTCGCCGCTCGGGCGGCTCATCGCTCAGCAGCGCGCAGGCACGCCCTGATAAGGCGTCGGGCCCACTTCTCGGCTGTCAGTAGCGCGCTCCCTCCGGCAGGGCCTCCGGCCTCTCGACATTGCTGTCGAGAGTCAGCCAAGCGTGGCCGGTCGCCGCGTCCAGGACGCTCTGCATGGCGTCAAGCACGTGGAACGCGAGCTCGCCGCTCGCTCTGTGCGGGCGCCCCTCTGTCAGGCCGAGGACCATGTCGGCCAACCCGACGCCGCGGCTGTTCACGGCGTACGGTCGGGTCATGGGCAGCTCTTCCCACTCCGCGTCGCCCGCTCGTCTCACTCGCAACGGGCCACCGAACGTGTTGGGGTCCGGAAGGCTCAGCGTCGCCTCGGTGCCGTAGACCTCGCACCACGGAAGCTGAGAGGCCGGCGCGTCGAAGCTCGTCACCAGCGTGGCGGTCGCCCCGGAGGCGAACTCGAGGAGCGAGCTCACGTGCGTGGGCGTGCTGACCTCCACGGCACTGCCCCTCAGCGCGCCGCTGAGGATGGGCCTGGACTCACGGCCGATCACCGCCGATCCGGAGACGCGAGCCACTGCGCCTAACAGGTTCACGAGCGCTGTCAGGTAGTAGGGTCCCATGTCGAAGAGCGGCCCGGCGCCGGGGGCGTAGAAGAACGCGGGGTCCGGGTGCCATCGCTCCGGACCACTACTCATCATGAACGCCGTGGCCGCTACTGGCTCACCGATCAGGCCAGCGTCCACGACGGCCCTCGCCGTCTGAAGCCCTGCGCCCATGAAAGTGTCGGGCGCGCATCCGACTCGGAGTCCGCGCTCCTGCGCGAGCGCCAGCAGCGCCCCGGCCGCGGCCCGATCGGTGGATATGGGTTTCTCGCTGTAGACGTGCTTGCCTGCCTCGAGGGCGGCGTGACTGACGGCCGCGTGGGCGGCGGGGACCGTGAGGTTGACGATCACGTCGATCTCATCGTCTGCCAGCAGCTCGGCGACAGAGGAAGGCCGTACGCCGTGCGCCTCCGCCTTCAGGCGGGTCCTCTCTGGGTCGATGTCGGCGATCGACACGACCGAGAAGCTCTCGAACCCGAGACTGATGCGCAGGTAGTGGTCGCTTATGTTGCCGGCGCCGACGATGCCGACGCGGGCGGGCAGCGCCATGCGCCGCGCGGTCTTCGTGACCTCGTCGGTCGGCTCGAGCGCTTCGTAGGAGAACGGATGGGCCGCCTGTTCTTCCATGGTCGCCAACTCTTGCACACCGTAGCCGGGCGCGTCGCGTCGGAAAAGCCGTAGGAAACGAGGCGTATTCAACGGATTCCAACAAGACTTGGGTACTGGCAGCCACATGGATGTTGGAATGAGTGGAAATTTAGAGGAACATGTGATAATCTCGGCGCCACCGACAAGAGGGAGACTCGCGCATGCTCGCCGAGGAACGACGCCAGCAAATCCTGAGCCTGCTGAAGGAGCGTGGCTACGCGCGCACCATGGACCTCGCGCGCCGCTTCAACGTCTCGGACCAGACGATCAGGCGCGATCTTCAGGAGCTGGCCGCCCTGGGGCACGTATCGAAGAGCCACGGCGGCGGGTCACTCATCAACTGGGACGGCGCGCCGTTCAGCGACCGCACCCTCGTCAACCGCCAGGAGAAGCTCGCCATCGCGAAGGCTGCGGCCGGGTACGTGCAGCCTGGCATGACGGTCGTCGTGGGTCCGGGAACCACGGCGGAGGCCGTCGCGACGCTGCTCGACGGTATGGCCATCCGCCTCGTCACCAACAGCATGGCCGTGGCCCGCACGGTCGCCAGCCCCGAGACCGAGGTCTGGCTGACGGGCGGGCGTTACCGCAGCGACGCCGAGCTCACGGTCGGTGACTGGACAGAGCTGAACCTCGACCGCCTCTTCGCCGACGTCAGTTTCGTCGGCGTTAGCGGCGTCGACATCGATACCGGCTACACCGTCACCGAGGAGGACGAGGCCCTCGCCCTCCGCCACTGCATCAGGGTGGCCAAGAAGGCCGTCGTCGTCGCCGACTCCGCCAAGTTCGAACGCGTGGCCAAGGCCAGCGTCGCGCCGCTCGCCGCCGTCCACGTGCTCGTCTCCGATGAGCGGCTGAGCGGCGACTGGCGCATGCGCCTGGAAGCGAACGGGGTGGAGGTGGTCACGGCAGCGGTTCGATGACCCCGACCCATGCTCGCCTTGCGCGGGCGTACCACCAACGCGGCAGCCACCCGCACATGCGGGACTGTGTCGAAGAGGAGATGCGGAGGCCGATGGCCTCGCAGGAACGAGGAGGAGTCTTATGGGAGTAACCGTTCGCAAGTGGGCTTGGCGCCGACCCGTGGCGGCGCTGGCAGCGGCGCTGTTGGTGCTGTCTGCCTTGCCGATGGGCACTGCGCAAGACGGGCAGATCCCGTTGAACCCCGAGGTGTCTGGCGACATCGAGTTCTGGCACTTCTGGGGCTCGCCGGTAAGACGCAACGGCATCCGCCGCGTCGTCGCGCAGTGCCAGGCCGAGCTACCCAACATCACCGTCACAGAGACCTTCAAACCTTTCGGTGACATCTGGACCGCCAACATCGCAGCCGTCGCGGCGCGCTCCGGCATGCCTGACGTGATCGTCGCCGACCGTCTACAGCTCCCGCGCGACGCGGCCGACGGCATCTACCAGAGCCTCGGCGACCTGGCGGCCGCCGACGGTGTGGAGCCCAGCGCGTTCTGGGATTTCACGTGGCAGCAGACGCTGTACGAAGGCGAAACGTACGGCCTGCCGTTCGAGACCGACGTGCGCGTGCTCTTCTACAACAAGAACGTCCTCGCGGAAGCCGGACTCGACCCCGAGAACCCGCCAGCCACGTGGGAGGAGCTGTGGGCAGCGGCCGACGCTCTCGACGTATGGAACGACGACGGCACCCTGGCGCGCATGGCGTTCTTCCCGCTGTACGGCAACGTTGGTGCTGACCTGTGGGCGATGAGCAACGGTCACGAGTTCGTCGTTGACGGTCAGCCGGTCGTCGACGATCCGGCGATGGCCGAGACGCTCGAGTGGATGAAGCGCTGGATAGACCGCTACGGCGGTTGGGCTGAGACGCAGCGCTTCCTGGCGCAGTACGGCGCAGCTCCCAACGACGCGTTCATGGCCGGCGGCGTCGTCATGAAGGTCGACGTTGCGGGGTACAACTCGATCCTCAACTTCTACCGGCCCCGCGCCATGCTCGCCGATGGCAGCACGCCCAACATGGACTGGGGTGTCAGCCTGCCGCCTCACAACGGCACGCCGGCGACCTGGAGCGGTGGGTTCACGCTATCGATCCCCAGCGGCGCCGAGAACCCCGAGGCGGCGTGGGAGTTCATCAAGTGCGCCGCCAGCCGGCCCGGCCAAGTCTCCTGGGCTCGCGACACCTACTCCATCCCCAGCGACATCTCCGCGGCACGTGACCCGGTCCTGATGGCCGACCCCGCCTGGGGCTTCTTCATCGACGCCATGGAAGTGGGCGTGAACGTCCCGTTCGTCCCCGAGTACTCCAACTGGATCGAGCAGCTCAACCAGCGGCTCGAGTCCGTCTGGACCGACGCGGCGACGGTAGAGGATGCTCTCTCGTCCGCCCAGCAGGAGATCGCGTCCGTCATCGAGCAGAACCGCTGAGGTAGAGCGGGCAGGGGAGGGGCCGCCACCAGCGCCCCTCCCCTCTCTAGAACGCAAGCGCGAGGGAGGTGAGCAGACGTGGCCGTAAGCGCGCCAGACGAGACCCTCGAGGTCGCCGGCTCAACCAAGGTGAAGCGGCCTTTCTCCCGCCGCCGCTTCAAGCAGGGGCTGACGGGCTACCTCTTCGCGCTGCCCTGGCTGATCGGCTTCGTCGTGTTCACGCTCTGGCCGATGCTCTACTCGCTGTTCACGAGCTTCACCCGCTACAACATCATCGGCGATCCGAGATGGATAGGGCTGCGCAACTACGAGAACATCATCTTCAACGACCCCAGCTTCCTGCGGGCGCTGGAGAACACCTTCTGGATGGTCATCGTCAAGACGCCTATCGTCATCGTTGCTGCCCTGACCATCGCTATCTTGTTGAACCTCGACGTGCCAGGAGCCCGCGGCTTTCGGACGATCGTCTACCTGCCCAACGTCCTGTCGGGCGTTGCGGCCATCTTCCTGTGGCAGTGGATCCTCGCTCCCAACGGCCTCTTCAACGCCGGCCTCGACCTCATTGGCGTGCGCGGTCCGGCGTGGTTCACCGATCCGGCCTGGACCAAACCGGGGCTGGTGGTGATGAGCACGTGGTGGATCGGTTCCCAGGTCCTCATATATCTAGCGAGCCTCAAGGGGATACCCAAGTCGCTGTACGAGGCGGCCGAGATCGACGGCGCCAACGGCTGGGCCAAGACCCGCTACATCACCCTTCCCATGCTGTCGCCGACCACGTTCTTCCTGGTCGTCACGAGCATCATCGGGACCTTCCAGATATTCGAGACCGCGTTCATCATCGCGGGCGCCGCTGGACGTGACGTCGCGCTCGGCGGCCCGGGCCAGTCCTTGCTCTTCTACGTCTTCTACCTCTACAACCGCGCGTTCGGGAAGGTCGGCGCCGGCGGCCTGCAGATGGGCTACGCCTCGGCGCTCGCCTGGATCCTCTTCGTGATCATCCTGATAGTCACACTCGTTCAGCTCTGGCTCGCACGGCGCTGGGTCCACTACGAGACGGACGGTCGCTGAGAGTGGCCGTCTCGAGCGTTCCCCCACCCGTGCCGGCCCCGACGGCGCCGCTCCTGGCGCCTCGGCGTAGCTACAGTCCGTTCGCGTCCGTCGGCCACTTCGTGGCTTGGCTACTGCTCGTCGGCATCGCCGTGCTCTTCCTCGTCCCTCTGTTCTGGATGATCTCGACGGCGCTCAAGGAGCCGAGCGAGCTGATGCGCAACAACTGGATACCGCAGCGGCTCGCCTGGGAGAACTTCTCCTACGCGCTGTCCTACGGCATGTGGTTCAGGTGGGCGTACAACTCGGTCGTCATAACCCTGCTCTCCGTCGTCGGCATGGTCCTGTCTTCCGCCATGGTGGCGTACGCGTTCGCACGTCTCAGATGGCCGGGACGTGACATCCTCTTCGGCGTCGTGCTGGCCACCATGATGATGCCAGGCGTCGTCCTCATGATCCCGCAGTTCATCATCTTCGCCCGCCTGCCAGCCTTCGGTTTCCAGGGGTCGGAGACTTGGGTCAACACCTTCCTACCGCTCATCGTGCCCGCTTTCACCGGCAGCGCGTTCTACATCTTCCTCCTGCGCCAGTTCATGCGTGGGATCCCTATGGAGCTCTCCGAGAGCGCCAAGATCGACGGCGCCTCCGAGCTCCGGATCTTCTGGAACATCGTCATGCCCCTGTCCAAGCCCGCGCTCGCGACGATCGCGATCTTCAGCTTCCAGGGAGCTTGGCAGGACTTCATGGGCCCGCTCATCTACCTGCAGAGCGAGCGGCTCTATACCCTGCAACTGGGCTTACGACAGTTCGAGTTCGCTGCCGGCGGTGCGCCGGCTTGGAACTGGCTCATGGCGGTTAGCCTGCTCGTGATGCTGCCAGTCCTGGTCGTCTTCCTGGCGTTCCAGCGCTACTTCATAGAAGGGATCACCATCACCGGCATGGGCGGCAGGTAGCCCTCGGTCGATACCAATGTCAACTCGCATACCTACGCAGCCGCACTACCAGAGCAGCAAGTACCGCTTGGAGATCCTGTCCGACAGGCCATACGTCAGGCTCATGACCCCGTCGGGCGAGCCCCTCGTCGAGCTGTTCGTGCCTTTCGGCGTCGATACCCTAGGAGCGCTCGACGACACGACAAGCTTGAGCGAGCTCAAGGAGACGGCAACGGCCGAGGGCGCGACATTCGAGCTCGAGGCCACCAGCTCCGTCTGGAAACGCAAGACATACAGGATCCACTGTTCGAAGGCGCAGATCCGGTTCGAGACACACGTCGAGGGCGAAGGCGACCTGACCGACGTCCGCTACTTCGGCGGCAACTACTCCGGTCAGCCGAGGTGGGGAACGGGCTTCTTCTGGTCCGGGACCAGCCTGCGGCGCGGCTTCAACCCCGAGCCCACGGTCCACGAGGAGCGCTACTTCGCACCGGACGCAGGTGCTCAGGTCGACGCCACCGGCGTCCCGCTACCGGGCAAGGCCGGCTGGTTCTTCACGCCCCCGCCCTACTGCCTGGCCTTCGAAGGACCGCAGAGCTGGCTTGGCTTCGGTGTCGAGGCGCAGCCCGGCGAGAACCGCTACACAGACCTGCGCTACGTGGCCCAGCGCGGCGCCTTCCATCTGAGCCTCAGCTTCGACGCCCGTACTCGCGTGGACGGCTCCTATCGCCTGCCCGACCTGGCGATCCACTTCGCAGACGGCCCGTACGAGGCCCTCGCCGCCCACGTGAAGAGCCTCAAGGAGCGCTTCCTCGTGCCGGACGTGCCGCCGCGCGCCTTCCCGACGTGGTGGTGCCGGCCCATCTTCTGCGGCTGGGGCTCCCAGTCCCACCTGTCGGCTCGCAGCGGCGTCCACGCTCCCGACCTGGCGACGGAGGAGAACTACCGGTCGTTCCTCGACACGCTCGCCGGCAACGGCGTGTCTCCCGGCGTGCTCGTCATCGATGACAAGTGGCAGAGCACCTACGGCGGCAACGAGGCCGACGAGGGCAAGTGGCCCGATATGAAGGGCTTCATCGCCGAGCAGCACGCGGCGGGACGGAAGGTCCTGCTGTGGCTCAAGGCCTGGGACCTCGAGGGTCTGCCGGCGGGCGAGTGCGTGACGAACGCCGCCGGTGTGCAGGTCGCGTGTGATCCTACGAGCCCCGACTACGAGCACAGACTGCGGGAGAGCGTGAGGCGGATGCTGGGTCCGGATGGCTACGACGCCGACGGCTTCAAGCTCGACTTCACTGCCCGCATGCCTAGCGGCCCGGGCCTCGACATGCACGGCGACGTCTGGGGGCTCGAGCTCATGCGCCTCTACCTCGGGATCCTGTACTCCGAGGCGAAGAGCGTCAAGTCGGACTCGCTGTTCATGACACACACGCCACATCCTTACCTCGCCGACCAGCTCGACATGATCCGGCTCAACGACATCAACAAGGGATCGGACGTCAACGAGGCCATGCGCCACCGGGCCAAGGTCGCGCGCATAGCCTGTCCGCACGCGCTGATCGACACCGACAACTGGCCGATCCCCGACCGCAGCTCGTGGCGGGCGTACCTCCCGCTGCAGCTAGAGCTAGGCGTGCCGTCGCTGTACTACTCGAGCCACATCGACACGAGCGGCGAGCCGCTGCTGGCGGAGGACTACGACCTCATTAGGCGTGTTTGGGGCGGCGTGCCCGACGGGGACTCACCGCTCGGCGCACCGCTCGAGTCGACGCGAACGGGCGTCACGGGCACCGAGGCGCCCTCGTGACGGGCCCCCGGGTGGCGGTCATCCACACTTCGCCCTTCACGATCGCTCCTCTCAAGGAGCTGCTCGAGGAGCTGGTGCCGGGCGTGAGCGTCGTGAACCTCCTGGACGACTCGATCCTCCCACAGCTCGCCCACAACGGCGGGAACGTGGACGAGGTCGAAGGCCGCCTCCTTACGTACGCGAGGAACGCCGAGGAGGTCGGGGCGGACGTGATCCTAAGCGCCTGCTCTTCGGTCGGAGGCGTCGCGGGCGCTATGCGCGAGGTCGTGGACGTGCCCGTCGTGCGCATAGACGAGGCCATGGCTGACGCGGCCGTCGGACGTGGGCCCCGCATCGGTGTCGCCGCCACGTTACGCACGACGCTGGCGCCGACGCTCGCCCTGTTGCGCTCCAAGGCAGCAGATGCAGGCGTGCAGGCGGTCTTCGATGCCCGCGTGGCCGACGATGCGTACGCGCTGCTGTCCCGCGGAGACAAAGAAGGTCATGACCGCGAGCTGTCCGTCTTGCTGCGGGACCTCGCGGACTCGAACGACGTCGTCGTGCTGGCACAGGCGTCGATGGCGAGGGTCCTGGAGAGCCTGACGGAGGACGAGCGCTCCAAGTTCCTCACCAGCCCCCGACTGGCAGCCCAGCGCGTTGCCGACGTCCTGGAGGGGCTGGGTGCGGGGCGTGGCTAGGCCGCAGAACGTGGTCACGCTGGCGGAGCTGCTACCCGTCGCTCAGCGTGCGGGGTACGCAGTCGGCTCGTTCTCACCGCGCTACCCTCGGATGATCCTGCCGGTGCTCAGGGCAGCGCAGGCGCTCCGGTCTCCCGCGATCGTGCAGATCTCTCAGAAGGACATGTCCCGCTGCGGGGTCGGCGTGGAGGAGTTCGCCGAGGCCTTCTACGAGACCCTGGCTTCCGAGCGGGTGAGCGTCCCCATGACGCTGCACCTGGACCACACCCACGACCTGGACATCATCCGGCGCGCGATAGACGCCTCCTTCAGCTCCGTGATGATCGACGCGTCCGACCTGCCGCTCGACGAGAACATCGCCCTCACCTCCGGTGTCGTCGAGCTTGGGCACGTGAACGGCGTATCGGTCGAGGGTGAGATAGGAACCCTGGGCGCGTACGCGTTCTCGGAGACCGACGAGACGTTCACGAGCACGTACACCGACCCGGAGGAGGCGGGCCGCTTCGCCCGCGAGACCGAGGTCGACGCGCTGGCCATCTCGATCGGCACCATGCACGGCGTGAGGAACGGCTCGCCCGTCTATCTGGACCTCGAGAGGCTTGCCGAGATACGCAAGCGCACGAACGTGCCACTGGTACTCCACGGCGGCTCCGGTGTGCCGGCCTCCGCCATGGCAGCGGCGATAGCCGTGCCGGGTGGCGGCATCTCCAAGGTCAACCTGGCGACCGACCTCGAGCTGGCCATGCTGGCAGCGATCGGCTCCGAACGGCGGATGACGGACGCCGACGTTCGGGTGCTGAGCGAGGACGACCTGGAAGCGGCGCGGGCAGCGGTAGAGCTCGTGACCCGAGAGAAGATGACGAGCTTCCTCCTCAGCGCCGGTCGCGCCGAGAGCGTTGGGGGCGCTTGATGGGTGCCTTCGAGGTGCAGGGCGTCGTGGAGGGGTTCTACGGCGCGGCGTACACGCAGGCCGAGCGCGAGGACATGCTGCGCTTCCTGGGGGCACATGGTTACGACACCTACTACTACGGGCCCAAGAACGACCGACAGCACCGCGCCCGCTGGCGCGAGCACTACGGCGACCAGGCGCTGGCGGACTTCGCCAGCTCCGTCAGGGTCGCGAGCCATGCCGGTATCGACTTCGTCTACACGTTGAGCCCGGGCCTCGACGTCCGCTACAGCTCGGACGAGGACTCCTTCGCCATACGTGAGAAACTCACTTCTCTCATGCGCGTAGGGGTGCGAAGCTTCGGGTTGTTCTTGGACGACATAAACCCTACCTTCAGACATCGAGACGACGGCAAGGTATTCGGCAGCTTCGCGCACGCACAGGCGCAGCTGTGCAATGAGGTCCTCGACTGGCTGAAGCAGGAACGCACCGACGCTTCGCTGGTCATGTGCCCGACCGCGTACCACGGCGCACCGCCGTTCGGCGATTACCTGCACGAGCTGGGGGAGCGCTTGTCGCCCGAGATCGACGTCTTCTACACGGGCACCGAGGTCTGCTCGACGACGATAGGGGCGCACGAGGTCGACGAGTTCTCCAGGGCCCTCGGTCGGAAGCCGCTCATCTGGGACAACTACCCCGTCAACGACGGCGGCATGAGCTCCGAGCTGCACGTGGAGCCCATCCGCGGGCGCGCGCCCGAACTCGCCGGCAAGGTGAAGGGCTTCGCGGTCAACCCCATGAACCAGGCCGAGGCCTCCAAGGTCACACTTCATACCTTCGCCGCCTACTTCGCGGATCCCGTTGGATACGACGCTGACGCCGAATGGTCGGCGGCCATCGCGGCCGTCGCAGGGGCGGAGCACGCGGGCGCGTTCGAAGCCTTCGCCCGCACGTGTCGGCACGGTGTCCTGGTGAGCGAGCCGGCGCCCGAGCTTGCCCGCCTCTCCGCGGACGCACTTGCGGAGTTGCGGGCACGCATAGACCGGCGCTCCCGATCGCAAGGAGCGCGCGACGGGACCGGTCAGCCAGCCGCCAGGCCGGCCTTGGCCCAGCCGGCCATCCGCCGTCTCCTCGACCACGTGGGAACGCTGGACGAGGCGTGCTACGCGCTGAAGTTCCACCTGCGCAACTACGCCCTGAGGGCAGAGATCCTCCCGTGGGTCGAGGCTCTGGAGAGCTGGCTGTGGGCGGGCCGTCGCGCCATGGAACTGGTCGTCGCGTCCGAGGCGGGCGAGGACGTCCCGAGGGCAGTTCAACGACTGGAAGAGCCCTACAGGACAGCTCGCGCTCACCACAAGCGGAGCGGCGGCAGCGAGTTGCAGCCCCTGATCGAGCTGGCGTTGAAAGCCTATGCCGGGGTGCCGGCTTGAGCGACCTTGTCCTGGCCCTCGATTACGGCGGCACGAAGTTGAGCGCGGCGATCGCCAGCGAAGGAGCTGGGCCCACGGTCTCCGGAGATGGATGGCTCGCGCTGGAGCGCGTGCAGAAGCCGGCGGGAGCCGACGGCGCGTTCGACAGGGCGACGATGCTCCAGCTGGCCAACAAGCTGCTGGCCGGACGGACACCGAAGGCCGTGGGCGTCTCCTTCGGCGGTCCGGTGGACTTCCCGAACGGCGAGGTCCGCTTGTCGCACCACGTGCCGGGCTGGGAGGGGCAGCCCCTCGCCGCCCAGTTGCAGGAGGCCCTGGGCGCGCCGACCACTGTTGACAACGACGCCAACGCTGGCGCCTTGGGTGAGCACGCGTACGGAGCGGGCCGCGGGCAGGAGAGCCTCTTATACATCACGGTCAGCACGGGAGTGGGCGGCGGCTGGATCTTGGGCGGCCGTGTCTGGCGGGGGGCCGACGGCATGGCCGGCGAGTTCGGTCACGTGAAGGTCGACCCGTTCGGGCCCGAGTGCGTTTGCGGAGGCCGGGGATGTGTCGAGGCGCTCGCCTCGGGGCCGGCGTTGGCAAGGGCCGCTGCCGTGCGGCTGGCCGCCGACCCGAGTGCCGGCACGGTCTTGCGCCAGGTGGCGGGCCAGGACGAGGTGACGGCCGTGCACCTCGGCGCCGCCGCGGTCGCTGGTGATACCGTCGCAGCGGAGGCGCTGGCGACCGGGGCGCGTGCGATCGGCATCGCCATCGGCAGCGCGGCCAACCTCGTCAACCCAGGTCGCTTCGTTGTCGGCGGTGGCGTGGTCAAGGCGGGTGAGGCGTTCTGGGCAACCCTGATCGACGCCGCCAGTGAACACGCGATGCCCGAGGTGAACGTCGAGGTCGTCCGTGCCCGGCTCGGTGACGACGCCCCGTTGTGGGGCGCGGTCAAACTGGCCGAGGGCACCGTCGTGCGCCGGAGCGTAGCTTGAGCGCAGATCTCTCAGTGGACGCGGTCGGCACCGTCATGGAGGCTCCTTCGGACCTGATGACGGAGGCCCGGGGGCGGGCCGAAGCGCTGCTCCTGGCCAACGACTCCGAGCTGGGCCTGCTCGCGTCTCCTCGGCTCTACAGACAGGTCTGGGCCCGCGACAGCATGCTCAGCGGATTGGGTCAGGTGCTGTGCGCAGACGAGCGCGTGCACGCCTCGTTCCGTCGCTCGTTGGCCACGCTGGGCCGCTACCAGTCCGAGCTCGGCAAGATCCCGCACAACGTCGAGCGCGTCGCGGTGGATCCGGGCGACACCTCTCGGGACGGCGCGCAGCAGGACGAGATAGTCCTGGACACCGCCCACGCCGGTTGCGTCGATTCCAACCTCTGGTTCGTGCTGGGGCACTACTACCATCACAGCGTCACCGGCGACCTCGACACGCTGCTAAGCGCCTGGTCGCGCCTGAAGGCCGCCATGACGTGGCTGAGGTACCAGGACTCGAACGAGTGCGGCCTTCTCGAGGTCCACGAGGCGATGGACTGGGCCGACCTACTGGCCAACCGCTACAACGTGCTGTTCGACAACGTCCTATACAGCGCCTGCTGGCGGGCGATGGGCGAGATGGCGCAGGCGGTGGGGGGCGGCGAGGCCAAGCAAGTCGATGCCTGGCTCGGCAACGCCGCGGACGTCCGCGCGAAGATCGACACACTGCTGTGGGTGGGTCCGGAGTCGAGGAAGGACCTGGGTCGGTTGGCCGCGCAGCGTAAGGAGTGGCTCTACCCCGTGCAGCGGATGCAGGTGGAGCTCGTCGAGAGGCCGTTCTACCTTCCGTACGTAGCGTTCCGCGACTTCGCCGACCGCTTCGACACGCTCGGCAACCTGCTGGCCATCCTGCTTGGCGTCGCTGACGTCGCCAAGACCGAGAAGATACTCGACTACATCGAGGCGACGGGCCTGGCGGAGCCGTTGCCGGTCCGTGCCATCTACCCACCGATCTACCCGGGCGAGCCTGACTGGCGCACGTACTACAGGGTCCGGAACCTCAACCTGCCCGACCACTACCACAACGGCGGCGCCTGGCCATTCGTCGGCGGGATCTACGTGGCGGCGCTCGTCAAGGCCGGGCGCCTGCAACGGGCGCGCTCGGAGCTCTCGAAGCTCGCCGAGATGAACCGACGCGGCCGTTCGGGTGAGTGGGAGTTCAACGAGTGGTTCCACGGCCTCAGTGGCCAACCGATGGGACAGGCCGGCCAGTCGTGGTCGGCAGCGCTCTACGTGTTCGCGCACGAGGCGGTGTCGCGAGGACGCGTGCCCGTGTTCGGCTCTGCCGAGTGGACGAGTAGTCCGTGAGTGCCCGCCTGATGCAGAGGCTCTCGGCGAACCTCTACCGCTACGAAGACACCTGCGTCGTCTACCTGGTGAAGACCGGCGACACCGCCTTCCTCATCGACTTCGGCGCCGGCGGCGTGCTCGACCACCTGCACGAGGTCGGCGTCGAGCGCGTCACCGATGTGCTCATGACTCACCACCACATCGACCAGGGCCAGGGGCTCGAGCGGGCAGCAGCCGAGGGTATCCGGA
>DASRWD010000060.1:0-11889 GCA_035654755.1 Trueperaceae bacterium | reverse complement strand
GACGTCGCCGACGCCGTCACGTTCCCCGGCCTCTGGTCCATGGCCTCGAAGTTCTGGCGCGTCGGCGCGTACGAGCTCTACCGCTCTTTCTCCAAGACGGCGTTCGTGGAGGCCCTCCAGAGGCTGGTGCCTGAGCTGGGCATGACCGACGTGCACAGGGGCGGGGCCGGCGTGAGGGCTCAGGCGCTGGGCAGGGACGGGCGGTTGCTTGACGACTTCGTGATCCGAGAGAGCGAGAGGGCGCTACACGTGATCAACGCTCCCTCGCCCGCCGCCACAGCGAGCCTCGCCATCGCGGAGCACCTCGTCGATCAGGCACTGGAGCGGTTCCAGGTCTAGGAGCCCGCCGCCTCCCAGAGGGGCACCAACTCGCCTCGAACAGTATCCACGAGCCCCAGGTCCGTGAGCTTTAGCTCCGGTATCACGGGCAGACCGAGGAAGCTGAGGGCCATGAAAGGCGAGGACAGCGTGACGCCCAGGTCCTCGGCTGCGGCGTGGAGCGCTTCCAAGTCGGCCGCGACCTCGGCCAGGGGAGCGTCCGTCACGAGCCCCGCCAGCGGGAGCTTCAGCTCGGCAAGCACCTGACCGTCCGCTACCGCAACCAGACCGCCGCCCGTCTCGGCCAGGCGCCGACAGGCGACGGCCATGTCCGTGTCGTCCATGCCGACCACGAGCAGGTTGTGGTGGTCGTGGCCCACGCTGGAGGCCAGAGCCCCGCGCTTCAGTCCGAAGCCCGTCACCAGGCCCACCGCCACGCCTCCGTGCCTGCCATGTCTCTCGACGCAGGCCAGCTTCGCTATGTCGCGGCTCGGGTCTGCTACTGCCTCGCCGTCTTCTGTCGTCGGGGACACGAGCATGGATCCCGTGACGATCTGGTTCTCGAGAGCCACGATGCAGCGGGCTCTGGGTTCGCCCGCCGGCACCTCGAGCCTGAACGACGCGCCGGTCAGCTCTCTGATGCGCACCGTGTCGCGCAGGGCCGGCTCGGCCCGCAGGTCGAGGCGCCGGGGCCCGGCCGCGAGCCGGCCGTGCCGAGCGACCAACGAGCCGTCCTTGTAGACCAGCTCGGCTTCGAACTCTTCGAGGGAGCGGGTCACGACAAGGTCCGCGAAGTATCCGGCCGCCACGGCCCCTCGTCTTACGAGTCGGAAGTGGAGGGCGTGGTTGTAACTGGCGCACCTCAGCGCGTACACGGGGTCTACCCCTCCGGCGATCGCTGCTCGAACCGCGTGGTCGACGCCGCCCTCCGTCAGCAGGTCGTGAGGCAGCCGGTCGTCCGTAACGAGCCCGATGCGGCCGGCGTTGCCGGGCTCGAGCAGCGGCAGCATCGCAGCCAGGTCGCGGGTTACCGAGCCCTCCCGCACCATGAGGTACGCGCCGGCCCGCAGCTTCTCCCTACCCTCCTCCAGGGTCGTCGCCTCGTGATCCGAAGCCACCCCGGCGGCCAGGTAGGCCTGCAGGCCCCGCCCCGTCAATCCGGGAGCGTGCCCCTCCGCACGGAGGCCGGCCGACGCGGCCAGGTCCGCCTTGGCGAGGTTCTCCGGGTCGCCTGCCACTAGCGCCGGGAAGCTCATCAGCTCTGCGACGCCCACCACTAGAGGGTGCGCGAGCAGCCGCTCCATCTCCGGAAGCCCGAAGCTCGCCCCGGTGGTCTCGAGGAGCGTGCTGGGAACACAGGACGGCACCGTCACCCATACATCGAGCGGTAAGTCGTCTGCGACGTCGAGCAACCAGCGCACGCCGGCCTCGCCGGCGACGTTGGCGATCTCGTGCGGGTCGCAGACGACGGCCGTCACGCCACGAGGAACGACCACCTCTGCGAACGAGGCAGGCGTCACCAGCGCGGACTCGATGTGCACGTGGCCGTCGATCAGGCCAGGGACGATCGTCGCGCCATTCAGGTCGATGGTCTGCCTGGCGCCCGAGAGCCCCTCACCGACCGCGGCGATCAACCTGCCGACCAGGAGGACGTCGGCCGGCAGCACCTCACCCGTGAAAACGTTGGCGACCTGCCCTCCCGTGAGGAGCAGGTCGCCCGTCTCGCGTCCGGCCGCCACCGCCACGGCGGTGGCTACCTCTTCTGCTGTGGGTAGGTTCGGAGGCCGGCCGCCCCTAGGCACCGCCCCTACTCACTGACCAGCCAGGGGCGAAGAGTTCTTGCCTTCGTCGCGCGCGAAGTAGGGGTTCTCGCCGGCGTCGTGGTCCGTGGCGTCCGACACGCGGGTGACCTCGGGCACCTGCTCTCGGATCATGCGGTCGACGCCCTGCTTGAGCGTCACGTCCGCAGCGCCGCAGCCCTGGCAGCCACCGCCGAAGCGGATGTAAGCGACGCCGTCCTTGACGCCATCCAGCGCGACGTTGCCGCCGTGGCTCGCCACACCGGGGTTGATGTGGACGTCCAACACGTCTTGCACCTTCTGCGCGATGGGGTCGTCCCACTTCGGGCTGGCGAAGAAGACCTTGAAACCCGATTGCATGACACCGTCCATGAAGTCGACCGTGGCACCGTCGAGCGCCTTGGCGCTGAGCGGGTCCAGGTAGACCTCGAACGAGCCCTCGTCCTGCACGTGATCGTTCTTCTGCTTGTCCGTCGACTTCACGAGCCAGAGCCGCTGCTCGGCACGCGTGCCGGCGATCCGGAGCGCGCCAACGTCCTGCGAGGCCTGCGCCTGCATGAACTTGAGTACGCGCTGTTTCGCGAGGTCTGTGAAGGTCAGCATGACGCCACTACGTTACCAGCACGAGAAAGCCCCCCAGGGTGTCGCATGTTCCCCAGGGGGCGAAGGCTACGCGGGTGACGGGCTTACAGCACCTGCATGACGTACTGGTCTGTAGCCCGTTCCAGGCCGTTCATGTCCGCGACGTAGACGCCGCGCGTGCCGGAGAGCGCACCGTCGTTGCGCAGCTCGCCGAGGATGCGCGTGATCGTCACGCGGCTGGAGCCGGTGAGGTCCGCCAGGTCCTCGTGCGTGAGCGCGAGGGGCAGCTTGACGGCATCGCTCTTGTCGTCGGACGGCAGGCCGAACTGCTTGGCCAGCCGCAGGAAGGCGCGGGTGACGCGTGCGCCGACGGGCATCTCGGCCTCGTCGAGCATCTCGCGGGAGCGCCTGAGCTGGCGGGCCAGGCTGCGCAGCACGTAGTCGCGCAGGCCGCGGTCGTTCATGGCCTGCTGCGGGTCGATGGGCGTGAGGCAAGCGTCGTGGACGGCAACGACCGTCTCGGCATGCTTGCCGCCGTCCAGGGCGCTGAGGCCGAGGACGTCTCCGGGACCGTACAGGTCGGCGATCCGGTCGCGGCCGAGGCTGGTGGGTACGACGGCCTTGAGCACGCCGTGGTTGACGACGTAAAGGCTGGCGGCTTCACGGTCGGCCTCGTAGAGGACCTGACCAGGTTCGAGCGTGCGGGTAGGCAGGGCGAGTCCGCTGGGGACGATGCCTGGTGCTTCGCAACCGCTCGGCGTCTCGAGAGCTTCGAACGTGTCGAGCATGGTTGACTTCCTTTCTCATCTCACGGGCGCGGACCGTCTGGACCGGCCGACGATGTCTGGGTGGCTGCAACGCGCCGCGTAACGCGCGCGGCAACGACTACAAAAATTATAGCACCCAAACCCACATATGTCCATACTGCTGAGGGGCCGTGATAGCGCGATGAGATGCGTCCAGGACGCGTTTCTTGGGTGTCAGCAGCCGTCTTGCTCGGAGCGTCTTCCGTGAGTCATAGTTAACTATCCTCACATTTGACACATCTGAGGTAGACACCTTACCATTTTAGGCATGAGGGCATCAAGCGTCGATCAGCCGTTGACCCCCACTCAGGAGCGGGTCTACACCCGGCTCGTCGACCACCAGAGGCGCACGGGGCGCATGCCGGATCTGTCGGAGATGGCCAGGTCGCTCGGCATCCATTACGTCTCCCTCCGGCAACACTTGGAGGCGCTCCAGAAGAAGGGCTACCTACAGTTCGAGAGCCGCGGCCGTGGCCGCTCGCCTCACCTGTCCCTGCCACCACAAGCAACCGGCGTACCCGTGCTGGGCGAGATCCCAGCGGGTCCGTTCGACTCGGCGATCGCGCACCCGGAGGCCTACCTGCCTTTGCCGGGCCTCATGCAGGCCAGCTTCGCACTGCGGGTGCGGGGCGACTCCATGGCTGACCTGATCCAACCCGGCGACGTCGTGCTCCTGTCCAGGCGAGAGCCGGCGCGCGACGGCGAGATCTGCGCTGTGCGGGTAGAGGAAGAGGACGCCACGCTGAAGTACGTCAGGCGGCTGAGCGGAGGGAAGGTGGAGCTCATCCCTCACAACGACTCGTACCCCACGCTCACGGTGCCGGCTCGTGACGTCAGCGTGGACGGCGTCTACCTGGGGCTGCTCAGGGGCAGCGCGGCAGATTCTCTGCTCGAGCCCGCCTAGGCAGGTTCGATCTCGGCCTGTAGCGCAGCGCCCCGGGCGATCAGCGCATCCGCTTGCGTTGGGCTCAGGCCTGCCTCCTTCGTCAACACGTCGAAGCTGTGCTGGCCGAGTAGCGGTGGCGCGGGCGCTTCGCCCTCTGCGGGCCTCAGGCCCAGGTCCTGACCGTCCACCCCCGCGGCGGACCACAGCGGGCTGGCCACCATGGGCACGGTGCCGGCGGTGGGATGCTCACCCGTTATCACGGTGCCGCGCGCCCTCACCTGAGCGTCCTCGAAGGCCTCAGCAAGGGTCAGCACTGGCGTCGCGGGCACGCCTGCGTGTGAGCACGCCGCGATCAGGTCGTCCCTGCGCCACTCGGCCACGCGGCCTGCCAGCAACGGGATCAACACGCTTCTGTTCCTCACCCGAGCGTCGTTCGTCGCGTAGCGGTCGTCGGCTGCCAGCTCGGGAACGCCCAGCACCCTGCACAGCTTCGCGAACTGCTTGTCGTTGCCAACGGCGAGAGCCAATCCGCCATCCGCGGCCTCGAACGCCTGGTAGGGCACGATCGATGGGTGCGCGCTGCCGTGACGCTCCGGCGCCTGGCCCGTCAGTAGCACCGACTGGGCCTGGTTGACGAGGCTGGCCAGAGCCACGTCCAAGAGCGAGAGGTCGAGGTGGACGCCCGCGCCAGTCGCCTCGGCGCGCCGTAGGGCGGCGAGCACGCCGTAAGCCGCGTGCACGCCCGTAAGAACGTCTATGAAGGCAACGGGCAGCTTGACGGGACCACTACCAGGCTCCCCGGTCATGGCCATCACCCCGGACAGCGCCTGCAACGCGCCGTCGTAACCCGGCTCGTTCGCCCGCGGGCCGGTCTGGCCGAACCCGGTGATCGACATGTAGACGACCTTGGGGTTCACCGCGGAGACGCTCTCGTAGTCGAGGCCGTACCTTGCCAGGTCGCCGACCTTGAAGTTCTCGATCACGACGTCCGCGCGACCTGCGATGCGTTTGACTGCGGCCGCGGCCTCCGCGTCCTTCAGGTCAACGGCGAGGCTGCGCTTGCCCCTGTTCACCGACAGGTAGTAGCCGGACTCGCCGCCAACGTACGGAGGGCCCCACCTGCGAGTGTCATCACCGGTCGGCGACTCGACCTTTATGACGTCCGCGCCCATGTCAGCGAGGAGTTGGGTGCAGTACGGGCCCGCCAGGACCCTGCTCAGGTCGAGGACCTTAACGTTCTTCAGCATTCTCGCGAGTCTAGCCCCGGGCACCTGTGCTACCTTCGCCTCAAACCAACTAGGGAGGAACCGCATGCGTACCGGACTCCGGTCGTTAATCGCAGTTGCCGCGCTGGGCCTCGGCATCGCTTTCGCACAGATCCCGCTCTCGATCGCCACGGGCGGCACGGGGGGCGTCTACTACCCGACAGGCGGTGGTTACGCACAGGTCATAGACCAGTTCGTAGACGGCTACACCGCGACGGTGGAGGCGACGAACGCCTCCGTTGACAACGTGGCCTTCATCTCGCGCGGGGACGCCGACCTGGCGCTGGCGCTCGCCGACACGGTGCTGGCTGCGTACGAGGGCACGGGTGACTTCGGCGAGGGCGGGTCCCTCCCGCAGCTCTCGAACCTCCGGGCCATCACCGTGGCGTACACGAACGCCGTACACGTGATCACGCGTGCCGAATCGGACATCAACAGCCTGCAAGACCTCGTCGGCAAACGGGTCTCTGTCGGTGCTCCTGGCTCCGGGACCGAGGTCTCGGCGCAGACGATCCTCGAGGCCGTCGGCATCACGTACGACGACTTCACCGTCCAGCGGCTGGGCGCCAACGAGACCGCCGATGCGCTGCGTGACGGCTCCATCGACGCAGGCTTCTGGTCCGGCGGCCTGCCGACGGGCGCGGTCATGAGCCTCGCCGAGACGCACGAGATCCGGCTGGTCCCGGTCAGCGACGAGGAGTTCGAGCAGATCCACGCGGCTGACCCCACGCTGATCCGCTACACCTTCCCCGCCGACGGTTACCGCGGGGTGGGCGAGACGCCGTCGATCGGCACGCCCAACCTCCTGATCGTCGCCGCCGAGATGGACGAGCAACTGGCGTACGACTTCACCAAGGCGCTGTTCGAGAACATCGACGTGGTGCGCAACATCCACCCGTCGGCCAACGAGACGGTGCCGGAGTCGGCTCTCGACTCACCCATCCCGCTGCACCCGGGCGCGATCCGCTACTACGAGGAGATCGGGCTCGAGGTGCCGGACCGGCTGCGGGCCGACTGACGGAACAGCTCTAGTTCGCTACATGGCACGCGCGTCGCGGGACCACGATCCCCGGCGCGCGTGCCGTTCTATCGGGCTTCGCGGCGCGGTCGCCGCTGCAGGTCTGGTCCTCTCCGGCCTGGCCTTGGCCGCTGGCGACGCCACGCCACGGCTCGTCGTGACAACCGCCGCCGGCGAAGTCCTAGTCGACGCCGCGCTTCCGGGCGACATGACGTGGGCCATCGAATGGCGGCACTCTGTCGCTCAGGTGACCGTGGTCGACCAGTTCGCTTATCGCGACGGGACCATGTACGTGACCGGCCAGGTCACGCCACACCTCGACATCGCCGGCTTGGGTTCGTTCGCGGGCCGCGGTACGATGGAGCAACTCCCAGACGGCAGGTACAGGTTGCGTGATATCGACCTACCGCTTCACCGGAACGTCCACAACGTCATCATCGGCACGCGACGTGCGCCGTCGGTGCTAGTCGTAAGCGGCCAGCGGTACGAGCTGACCAGCATGGCGCCGGGTGCCCACGCGCGCATCGAGGTGGTCGAGCGATGACGGCCCGGCCAGCCAACGCGGCCGAGGCGGCCGTGGAAGAACGTCGCGGCGTCCCGATGGTCGGCTGGGTCATCGCGGTGGTCACGCTACTGGCGCTGGGCCTCGGTGCCTTCCAGCTCTACACGGCCGGCGTCCGCCCTTTCAACCTGTTCATCCAGCGCGGCTTCCACCTGATGGTCGTGCTGCTGATCGCCTTCCTCGCCTTCCCGTTCAGGAAGAAGAAGCGCGTCGCGCTCGACTGGGTCGTCGATGGCGTTCTCATGGCCGCCGCCGCCTACATCGGCCTCTACCTGCTCGTCGACCTCGACGGCATCATCCGCCGCTCCGGGTTCTTAATCCAGCGCGACATCATCACCGGGGTCATCGCCGTACTGGTCGTGCTCGAGGCGGCACGCCGCACCATCGGCTGGGCGATCACGATCGTGGCGATGGTAGCCCTGCTCTACTCCATGGCCGGCCCTAGAGGTGCGCTGCCATGGCTTGGCGAGTTGATGCCCGGCATCCTGGCTCACCGCGGCTACAGCTTCGACCGGATCATCGGTCATCTCTACCTCGGACAGGAAGGCATTCTGGGCCTGCCGCTCGGAGTGGCCGCCACCGTGGTGTTCACGTTCATCCTGTTCGGTGCGTTCCTCGAGTCGACGGGCGCGGGCAAGACGTTCATCGACCTCGCGTACGCGGTCGCGGGACGTCAGCGCGGCGGGCCGGCCAAGGCGGCAGTCGTGGCATCCGGGTTCATGGGCTCGGTGTCCGGCAGTGCCATCGCCAACGTCGTCACCACCGGCGCCTTCTCGATACCGCTGATGAAGCAGCTCGGCTACAAGCCCGAGGAGGCCGGCGGAGTCGAGGCGGCAGCCTCGACCGGCGGCCAGATCCTGCCGCCGGTGATGGGCGCGGGCGCCTTCCTCATGGCCGAGTACACCGGTGTCCCGTACGCCGAGATCGTCCGCATCTCGATACTGCCCGCGATCATGTACTTCGCAACCGTCTACCTCTTCGTCGACCTGATCGCGCTCAAGCGCGGCATGCGCGGCATCCCGCGCTCCGAGCTGCCCCGCGTACGCGACGTCATGCGCGAGGGCTGGTACTACCTCATACCGCTCGCGGTGCTCATCTACTTCCTCATGATCAACGTCTCGCCCAATAGGGTGGGGTTCATCGCCATCGTCTCGATCCTGGCCGTCTCGGCTCTGCGCTGGGCGATAAGGCGGTTCTTGCTCAAGCCGGCGCCCTTGCGAACGCAGACCGGAGAGATCCTCGAACAAGACGGGGCTGGCCAGTCCGTCTCGCAGGACGCCGTGCTGGGCTTCAAGGGGTTCATCGAAGCGTTCCGCGTCGGGGCCCTCAACGCGGTGCCCGTGAGCATCGCGTGCGCCGTCGCCGGCGTCGTCGTCGGGATCATCACGTTGACGGGACTCGGCCTGAAGTTCTCAGCCCTGATGCTCGCCTTCTCCGGCGGCAACCTCATCATCGCGATCGTGCTCCTGATACTCGCGAGCCTAGTGCTCGGCATGGGGCTGCCCGTGACGGCCGCGTACATCGTGCTCGCGGTGCTGGCTGCGCCGCTGCTCCAGAACGAGTTCGGCATCCCGCTCCTCATCGCCCACTTGGTCATCTTCTGGTACTCACAGGACTCGAACGTCACGCCGCCCGTCGCCCTCGCGGCGTTCGCCGGAGCCGGGATAGCGCGCGCCGACCCGATGAAAACTGGGTTCCAGGCCTGGAAGATGGCAAAGGGCCTGTACCTGATCCCCTTGTTCATGATCTACAACCCCGAGCTGATCTACGGCGGCGAGACCTGGTACTACGTCTGGACGATCCTCGTCGCGTTCGTCGCCCTGGGGGCGTTCGCGGCCGCTCTCGAGGGCTATATGTTCACGCGTATGGCCTGGTACTCCCGCATCCTGGCGGGCGTCGGGCTGGTCCTGATCTTCTACCCGTCGTTCACGTACGAGCTCATCGGCATGGCGATCATGCTCCTGGTCCTGGGCATAAACCTCGCCCGCAGGCGCATCCAGTTGAGGGCGGAGCGGTCAGGCGCGATCCCTACGTAGCGGCTCAGCGAGCTACGAACTCCGGCACCAGCTCCGCGTCGTAGTCCCTTCCTATGACCCTCAGTGCACGATCGGGACGGTCGGTGATGATGCCGTCGACGCCCATCGCCACGAGCTCGCGCATGGTCTCCTCGTCGTTCACCGTCCAGACATGTACATCGACGCCGCGCGCATGCGCCGCCTCCACGAAGTGGGGCGTCACCACCTGGATGCCGGAGAACGACATGGGCACCTGCATGGCGTCGTAGGGCGGCGTGAGAACAGCCGAGAGGCGCAGCTTCTCCAGTGCCACGAAGAACGCGACCTCGTTCTGGGAGGCCGACGTGGCCACACTTGGGCAGGCGTCCCGGAAGGCGGCCAGCGTCCGGCTGTGGAAGGAGCCGACCATCACGCGTTCGGTCGCGCCAGCGTCCGTTACGTACTCGCACAGCCGCCGAGCGACTTGGACGTCGTCCTGCTTGATCTCGACGTTGACAGCGGTGTCCGGGAACGCGCTTAACACCTCGCCCAGCGTCGGCAGCGCCACGCCCTGGCCCCTGTACGGGAAGTCGGCCTCCTCGCCGTCCGGGCGCGGGCCCCCCGGCGTCCACCTGTAGCCTGCGTCCAGGTGCCGAAGCTCCATGACCGTCATCTCGGACACCGGGCCGCTACCGTCCGTCGTGCGGTCTACGGTGTCGTCGTGGATGACGACGAACTCGCCGTCAAGCGTCTCGTGGACGTCCAGCTCGAGGACGTCAGCACCCATCCGGTCCGCACCGTCGAAGGCCGTAAGCGTGTTGTCCGGCCACAGCAGGTTGCCGCCGGCGTGGGCGAGGACGGTGACCCCGTCTTGCGGGAGGAGGGCGTCGTACGGTCGGTCTTGGCGAGGGTTCGCCATCGCCGCAAGGGCCAGGTACAAGGCGACGAGTATTGCTGCTACTACCGCTAGGCCTCGTACGAAGCGCATGGACGTAAGGTACCGCAGCAAACCGTATATCATCGCCGCTAAAGCCCCACGCGTAGTGGCGGGCGTAGTTCAGAGAACGGGCCCGTTCGATAGGAGGATGACAAGAATGTCGAAAGCACGCCGTCTGTTCTTCGTCGCGCTACTAGCAGTCGCCCTAGCTCCCCCCGTTCTCGCGCAGTCAGAAGACCTGCCGGTCGTCAACGCAGCCATGGAAGCGGTAGGAACCTTCTCGTGGATCGTGCATGCCATGGACTACTTCGGTACGGACGCCGCCAACGGCATAGACGTCGTCGGTACTTCCTACGCCAGCAAACAGGCGACCGAGATCGCGCTCCGCAGCGGCGAGGCGGACGTCAAGGTCGACGACTTCCTAGCACCGGTTCTACTGCGCCAGGCCGGCATCGGCGCCAGCGGGATATATCCGTACGCCACAGCGGTGGGCGGGTTGGTGGTGCCGTCCGACTCCGATATCCAGGGCGTCGCGGACCTGGAGGGCAAGACGATCGCCGCCGGCGCGTTGCGTGACAAGAGCATCCTCATACTCCGCACGCTGACGATCTCCGAGTACGGATTCGACGTTGGCGACAGTCAGGTCGTTCAGGCCGCCCCGCCTCTGATGATGCAGCTCACCGCCTCTGGCGAAGTCGACGCATCGTTGCCGCTTTGGCACTGGGTGGCGCGCATGGAGGCTGCCGGCGTGGCCCGCGAGGTCATGTCCGTGGCGGACATGCTCGAGGAGCTTGGCCTACCGCGCAACCTGCCGAACCTGGTCATCGTGGCCCGAGACGACATGCAGGACGAGTTGAAGACTGCTTTCATCGCGACCCTTCGGGACACCTTCGAGACCATGCTCGCCACGCCGCCGGACGACCCTTTCTGGCAGACGATCCTAGACGAGGAGCTCTACTCGCTGCCGGATACCAGCCAGTTCCCGCAAGTCGTGGAGCGCTGGAAGGCAGGCACCACGGACGAGTGGAACCAGGAGACGATCGACGGCCTCGTGGACATGGTGCAGCGCCTGGTCGACCTCGCCGGCCCAGAGGCGGTCGGAGTCGAGAGCATCGACCCGGACGCGTACACCACTGAGTTCTTGCCCAACTGAGGTAGTTTTAGCGCATGGCGGTTGAGGCCAAAGTAGACACGTCTCGGACCGCCATCAGAACCGGAAAGTCGCGGCGAGAGGGCAGCATTGGCGTCACCTTGACGCTGGTGTCGTACCTCTCGCTGCTCTTGATGTGGATCGTCGCCGCTCGGTTTCTGCCCAATCTGATTCCAGGACCCATCGAGACGCTCGAGTTCGTAGTCCGCGAGTACAGGCGCGGCGTACTGCTCGGCCATCTCTGGATCACCGCGCAACGTGTGCTGATGTCCTTCTTCATCGCCATGGTGGCCGGGGTCGCCGTCGGTGCGGCGATGGGCGCGTCAAAGCGCGTCGACGACCTTCTGCAGGGCTGGCTCGTCGTGCTCCTCACGATTCCCCGCATCCTGCTCTTCGTCGTGGCTTACCTGACCCTAGGGCTCTCGGACACGGCCCTCGTGGTTGCGCTGATCGTGACGATCATCCCGACGATCGTCGTGGCGATACGCGAGGGGGCGAGGGCCATAGATTTTGCCCTCGTCGACATGGCACGCGCGTTCAAGCGCAGCCGCACCGCCATATGGCGGCACGTG
>DASRWD010000059.1:0-19892 GCA_035654755.1 Trueperaceae bacterium | reverse complement strand
CGACTCCCGTTACCTCCTTGCACAGGTCGATCACCTGCCTGACCGAGAAACCTTCACCGCTTCCCAGGTTGAAGGCGGTGCCCGCGCCAGGCTTCACGCCGGCGAGGGCCAGGACGTGGGCGTCCGCCAGGTCCGCGACGTGCACGTAGTCCCGGATGGCCGTGCCGTCTGGCGTCGGGTAGTCCGTGCCGAAGAGCTTGACGCTTCGGCGCCGGCCCATAGCTGCTTGCAGCACCAGCGGAACGAGGTGGGTCTCCGGATCGTGGTCCTCCCCGCGGCCGGGCACCGCGCCAGCGGCGTTGAAGTACCTGAGCGCCGCGTAGCCGATGCCCCGCGTTACAGCCAGCCAATCCAAGAGGCGCTCCACGGCGAGCTTGGTCTCGCCGTACACGCTCTCCGGCCTCAGGTCAGCGGTCTCGGGGATAGGAACGGACTTGGGATGCCCGTAGACCGCGGCGGTGGACGACAGCACGAAGCGCTCGACGCCCACAGCCGCGCAGGCCTCCAGCAGGGCGACCGCGCCGCCTACGTTGTTGCGGTAGTAGCGCAGGGGTTCGCGCATAGACTCGCCGACCAGGGACAGGGCGGCGAAGTGCACGACGGCCTCGACGCTCTCCTCGCGCAGCAGGTCGGTCATGCGCAGCGTGTCCGCCAAGTCGAACTCCACGAGGCGGGCACCTTCCGGGACGGCGGCAGCGTGCCCGGTGGAAAGGTCGTCGACGATGACGACGTGGTGGCCGGCAGCGATCAGCGCCTGGGCCGTGACGCTGCCGATGTAGCCGGCTCCGCCGGTGACGAGGACTCTCACGGTGTCGAAGCCTACCGCGTTCGCTCCGGGTCGCCTCCGTGCGTCGCACGGCTGAAAGCTCCCACCTCCGCGTGGCATGCTTACTGGGTACGACAGGAGGAAGAGCATGACAGTCCAGCAGAGATCCGCGCCGGCGAGCACCCCGGCCGTGGAGGCGGGCCAGATCTACCTCGACGGCGAGCTCGTACCGGCCGCCGAGGCCAGGGTGAGCGTGCTCACCCACGCTCTCCACTACGGCACCAGCGTGTTCGAGGGGATAAGGGCCTACGCCACCGACCGTGGTCCGGCCGTGTTCCGCCTGCACGAGCACTCCCAGCGCCTGCTCGACTCCGCGAAGATCATCGGCATGCGCCCGGAGTGGACGGTCGACGACATCGACGAGGCGATCGTCCAGACCGTGAAGGCGAACGGCATGCCGTCTTGCTACATCAGGCCGCTCATCTGGTACGGGGCGGAGTCTCTGGGCGTGAACCCGGGCCGCAACCGGCTCCACTTCATGGTCGCCACGTTGCCGTGGGGCGTCTACCTGGGCGACGAGGCCGTCCGCAAGGGCGCGAACCTCATGACGAGCTCGTGGCGGCGCTCGGCGCCGGACATCATGCCGACCAAGTCCAAGGCCGGCGGCAACTACGTCAACTCTGTGCTGGCGAACCAGGAGGCCCGCGACCTCGGGTTCGACGAGGCGTTGCTGCTCGACCACGGCGGCTTCGTGGCCGAGGGCTCGGGTGAGAACGTCTTCTTCGTCAAGGACGGCGTCCTCTACCCCATCGCACACTCCGTGAACCTCCGCGGCATCACGCGCGACTCCGTCATCAAGATCGCCGAGCAACAGGGCACGAAGGTCGTGCCCACGATGGCCACGCGCGACGAGCTCTACATCGCCGACGAGGTGTTCATGGTCGGCACCGCCGCCGAGGTCACGCCGATCGCATCGATCGACCGGCGGCCCATCGGTGCCGGCGTCGCCGGAGAGTTCTCGCTGGCCATGCGCAGCAGGTACCTCGACGTGACGGCCGGCAAGGTGCCCGAGTTCCAGCACTGGCTGACGCACGTGAACGACTGACTTAGGGTCGTTTGACAGCCGCTGCCCTGGCGCTGGTCCTTGGATCGGCCCTGGTCCATGCCACCTGGAACCTGCTCGCCAAGCGCTCTCAGGGGGGCTTGGCGTTCGTGTGGCTGCTCTCGGTGTTCACGGCCGTCATCTACGCGCCGGTGGCCGCGGTCTACGTGTGGCTCGAGAGACCGGTGTTGAGCGCGGCTCACGCCGGAGCCGCCCTGGTATCCAGCGCGATCCACGTCGGCTACTTCCTCTGCCTCCAGAGGGGCTACCGCGTCGGGGACCTGTCGCTCGTGTACCCGCTGGCTCGCGGTACGGGCCCGGCGCTGGCAACCGTCCTCGCCATCGCAGTGCTGGGCGAGCGACCTTCGCCCCCGGCCCTGCTCGGCGCCGGCCTGGTCGTGCTCAGCGTCCTCGTCCTGACCGGCAACCCGGCGATCGGTCGCGCGGCCACGCCAGCCATCCTCTACGGCCTCGCGACTGGGGCTTTCATCGGCCTCTACACGGTGTGGGACGGCTACGCGGTCAGGGTGTTGGGCGCGCCGCCCGTCATCTTCACGTACATGGGCGAGGTGGGACGGCTTGTGCTGTTGGCGCCGCTCATGCTGGCCCGAATAGGACCGGGCGAGCCTGCCCGGACCTGGCGCGAGAGCCGTTGGGAGGTCCTCGGCGTGGCCGCTCTGAGCCCGCTCGCTTACATCATGGTGCTGACCGCCATGACCTTCACGGCCGTGAGCCTCGTCGCGCCGGCACGTGAGGTGAGCATCCTCGTTGGCTCCGTGTTCGGCGCGGTGCTGCTGCGCGAGGGCTTCTCTGGTCGGCGCCTGCTGGGCGCGGCCGGCATGGTGGCCGGTGTGGTGCTCCTGGCCACCGGCTGACGTCCGCGAGGCGGCGGCCCGGGTTGGCGTGATCAGCCGCGGACCCTACGGTCTGCTCAGTAGTGACCCAACAGTCCTCTGCGCATGGCCCGGCGCTCGAGCAGCTTGAACACCACGAGACCCAGCGCGAAGTAGAGCGCGCCGTTGAGCCACACGGAAGTCCAGTCCATGGACGTGAAGGAGGACAGCGGCACGCCGTCGGCCATCACCCGCCTGACCATGTCTATGCCCTTGGCCGTGGGCGCGAGCTCGAGCAGAGGGACCGTCGCCAGCGGCACGTAGGCGAACGCCATGAGCACGAACTGCGTGAGCTGCAGCACCGAGTTCACCTGCTTGTAGACGATCGTCACGCCGGCGACGACGTACGCCAGCCCCATGACGCCCAGGAAGGTCGGCGGAAGGATCGCGGCTAGTGCGCCCACGTCTACCGTCAACCAGGTACCCGCGGTCAGCATGCTCAGGAACATGAGCACGGTGAGGATCACGAGGTAGACGATCAGCGTGGCGATCATGCGGAAGAGCAGGATCACCCATGTCGGGATCGTTCCGAGGTAGAGCTGCTCTAGCGTGCCCCTCAGCGCCTCGTTCGTGAGCTCCCAGCCCATGGAGTTGACGCCGAGCATCAGGAGGAACCAGAAGCCGTTGGCGACGAGCAGGTTGCGAACGGTCGCGTCGGCGGTAACCGGGTCTCCGATGAGGCGCACGCCGAACATGAGGAACACGAAGATCGCGTAGAAGGTGATCAGCATGCTGAGGGTGTTCGGGAGGTACCGCCTCAGCTCGATGACGGTCTTCGCGAAGTTGGCCCTGAACGCGTGGTGGTAGCCGCTAGACAGCAACGTTGGCCCCTCTCAGCGCGCCCGTGGCGGCGATGCTCGCTGGCTTGGGAGCGCCCCCGTCCTTGACGAGACGCCTGAACACCTGCTCGAAGCGGACGGTCGTACGCTCGATCGACTCCACCTCGGCACCGACATGCCTGAGGAAGTCCATGAGCCGGAACAGCTCCTCAGAGCGGGGCAACTCCACTTCGAAAGTCGTGCCTTCGGTGGCACTGACGGTGAACGAACGCTCCAGGCGGGCCTGCTCGTCCGGCAGCAGAGGCGCAGCGAGGGTGATGGCGAACGCCCTCGACTCGAAGAGCTTGAGCAGGTCGGCGACCAAGGCATCTGTAACTACCTTGCCTCCAGACACGACGACGACGCGGCGGCACAGATCCTCTACGACCGGCATGTCGTGGGAGCTGAGGACGACGGTCCTGCCCTCCGCGGCGATCTCCCTGAGCAGCGACCGCACCTCGAAGCCGGTCTCGACGTCCAGGCCGAGCGTGGGCTCGTCGAGGACGAGAACCTCGGTGTCGGCCAGCAGGCAGGTCGCTATCGCCAGCTTCTGTTGCATGCCGCGGGACAGCTTGGCGACGATCACGTCGGACCTGGCCTCCAGTCCGAAACGCTCGAGCAGCTCCGTTGCGCGCTTCCGGACAGAGGCGCGCGAACGCCCACGATTGCCCGCGAAGTAGACGAGGTTCTCGAGGACGCTAAGACGCCAGTAGAGGTTGCGGTTGCCTTCGAGCACGGCGGAGACGTGCTTGACGGCCCGTGACCTCGCCGTCCTCGTGTCGTGGCCGGAGACGCGCACGGCGCCCTCGTCTGGATGGATGAGGCCGCACGTCATCTTTATCGTCGTCGTCTTGCCCGCGCCGTTGGGTCCGAGGAGCCCGACGACCTCGCCGCGCCCCACCTCGAACGTCACGCCGTCTACAGCCGTCACCCGTTCCTGACGCGATCCTTGGTAGTACTTGCGAACCCCGTCAACCTCTATGAGACTCATCGCCAACGTACTCGCCTCGCTTCCCTACCCGGGGGTGGCGCCACTCGAGGCGACTAGCCGCTGGCGGCCGACTCCTCGTAGTACTCGTGCCGCGCAGGACCAGCCTCCGCGGCACATGTGGGTACTCGCACCTAAGTGAGTGTAAGAACCGAGTTTACATCTGTCAAGGCTTATGTTCCTAGTCAGATCACCTGGCACTGCGAAGCCTGCGCGGCCCGAAGGCCCGGCGTTGGCTCTGCCAGCTGAACGCGGCCCGCTCTTCCTTGGCGGTGACTGCCTGCTTGATAGAGGCGAGGGCTGCTTCGCGCCGCGACCGCCGCTTGTTCGCGGTTACGGCGGCCACGACGGCTTCGTCGGCTGCCCTGCTTCTTAGTTCGTTCACGCGATCGTTCAACAGGCGTATCAGCGAGTGGCTTGTGTGCAACATGTGGTGGCCCTCCCATGAAGGACTCATCTCGAGGCTTACGGGCCACTTGCATCTCGCTGACGGTGAGGGTGCGCTCTAGCTGGCGCTGGCGAGGTCCTCGCTCGTTCAGCGGTTGGCCCAGTGGTGTTCCTTGCGCGGTAGGCGTTCGCCGTCGGCATAGCCGGCGCGGCGAAGGCGCTCGTCGCGACGCGAGGAGGCGGCGCCGAAGCGCGGCCCGCGTGTCGCGATGAAGTGCGTGACCGGAGAGATCATCATCTCGTTCTCGACCTCCTTCCCTTCTGGTCTGCAGTGGCCCGCCCGAGAGGCCGGTTCGCGGGGTGCCTTCGGGCCGAAGAGGCCCGAAGCTGTGAGGGCGCAGGGCGCGCGCCCGTTGGCGGTGAGCTGACTCGCCTCTGGACCCAGGAGGTCCCAAGAGGGCTGGCTACCTTACTGTCTGTGTGAGGTCTGTTGCGGCGCTTGTGTCAGTTCTGGCGCGTAGCGCCAAGGTCCACGAGAGGCGCAGAACGGACTCGATGTCCGACAACCGACGTGCTAGGGATGTACGTCATAGTCCACCTCCTCGTGGTTCCGCCGGCTTCGCATGGCGGAGGGGGCCTCGGCCCCCAAGCGCAGGACTGTAGCAGGCCGTCGCACTGGCGTCAAGAGCGATGAGTTTACTTCAACGACTCGCCCGGCATCGTCCGGGCTCCAGCGTCAGTTGAGAGCGTCGCGCTCCAGAAGCGCCTCGGTCTCCGGGTCGGAGGTGTTCAACCGGCTGCGCAGTACTGCCCTGCGCTCGGGCGAGCGTAGGCGCTGGTCCTCGAGGGGCTCCATGAGCACCAGCAGCAGCTCGAAGTGGCCGCGCGTGTGCGTGCTCCTCATCACGTGCATGTCGAGGTCGAGCGAGTCCTCGATGGCCGGCGGTAGCGCCAGCACGGCCTCGCGGTCGCCCTTCAGCAGCGCCATCGCGATGTCTGAACGACGCCTACCCTCCCCGAAGCTGACGCGCACGCCCTTCGGCAACGCCTGCTTGAGGATCGAGGCCTGCACACGCAGGGCCCGCTTCTCCGGAACCCCACTCCAGCGCGTGTCACCGCCGCCGCTGTCCATCAGTAGGCCTTGGCGAAGATGACCTTGCGGGCGTAGCCGCTCGGCTTCCCCGTGTGGACGCACACAGTGCCCTCGGCGCTGGGACCGTCGTTCGGGATGCACCGGACGGTGGCCTTCGTCAGCTCCTGGATCTGCTTCTCGCTCTCGGGCTCGCCGCAGTGCGTGGCGTAGACGAAGCCGTGCTCGACCATCTCCTTGAGCTCTTCGAAGGTCTCCGCGTGGAAGGTGTTCGCGTCCCTGAACTGCTCGGCGCGGCGGAAGAGGGCGTCCTGGAAATCGGCCAGCCTCTGCGGCATGCCCTGAGAGACCTCACCGGTCGCCACCTGCTCCTTCTCGCCGGTGAGCCGGTCGACGACGGTCACGACGCCAGCCTCTAGATCACGCGGGCCCAGCTCGACGCGGAAGGGCACGCCCTTCTGCTCCCACTCGTTGAACTTCCGCCCGGCACTGAAGCCCGGGCGGTCGTCCAGCCTGACGCGAACGCCCGCTGCGCGCAGCTCGGCCGCGATCTTCCGGACCGCGTCCGTCACGCCCTGCCTCGCGACCTCGTCGTCTGCGCGAAAGATGGGCAACAACACGACCTGGTGCGGTGCGAGCTTGGGCGGCATGACGAGACCCTTGTCGTCGCCGTGGGCCATGATCAGCGCGCCGATGAAGCGGGTGGACAGGCCCCACGACGTGGTGTTCGCATAAGCCTGCTGGTTGTTGACGTCGTTGAAGGTGATGTCGAACGCGCGCGCGAAGTTCTCGCCCATGAAGTGGCTGGTACCAGCCTGGAGCGCCTTGCCGTCACGCATCATCGCCTCGATGGACAGCGTCACCTGCGCTCCGGCGAAGCGCTCGCCCTCGGTCTTCTCGCCGACAATCACGGGCAGCGCTCCGAACTCGCGGGCGAAGCGCGCGTAGACCTGCACCATCTGCTCGGTCTCTGCCATCGCCTCCTCGGCGGTGGCGTGGGCGGTATGCCCCTCCTGCCATAGGAACTCGGTCGTTCGCAGGAACGGCCGCGTGCGCAGCTCCCAGCGCAGCACGCTGCACCACTGGTTGTAGAGCAGCGGCAGGTCGCGGTAGCTGTTGACCCACTTGCTGTAGAGCTCGCCGAAGAGCGTCTCGGACGTCGGCCTTATGGCGTACGGCTCGTCAAGCTCCTTGCCGCCGGCGTGAGTGACGACCGCGAGCTCCGGAGCGAAGCCCTCGACGTGCTGGGCCTCCCGCTCGAAGTAGGACATGGGTATGAGCATCGGGAAGTAGAGGTTCTCGTGCCCGGTCTCCTTGAACATGGCATCGAGGTCGCGCTGGATGTTCTCCCACAGCGCGTACCCGTACGGCCGGAGCACGAAGCTGCCACGCACCGGGCTCAGATCTACGAGCTCTGCGCGGTAGACGATGTCGTTGTACCAGCCCGAGAAATCCTCTTCCTGGCTTGGCAGTGCGGGCGTCTTCGACATGGCTGGTAACGATACCAGCCGGAAGGGCCCCTACCAGGTGCAATCGCCGCTCCGGACGCGGATGAGCTCAGGTCACGAGGACGGGCAGGTCGGAGCCCGCCACGACCCGGTCCACAAGCGAACCGGTGAGCTCTTCTAGCCACCGGCTGAACCTGAAGCTGCCCATGAGGATGAGGTCCGCCCCGACTCGGGCCGCCGTGCCCAGGATCGCGGCGTCCACGGCCCCGCTCTCGGCACGCAGGTCGGCCTTCACGCCGAACTCCTCGAGGTACGCAGCCGCGCGCTCCAGCAGCGGTTCCGCCGCCCTGCCGCGCTCCGCGACGGACACGACCACGGGCTTCGAACGAAGCGTCACGGCCAGGTAAGCGGTGGCGAAGAGGGCGAGATCGGCTCGAGCGCGGCCGTCGTACGCCACTAGCGGGCGCTGGTACCCCACCGGCGCGGACTTCACAACGAGCAGCGGCCGGGGGCAACGTCGCAAAAGCGCCTTCAGCAGTCCGTCGACCTTCTCACCCGGCTCAGGTCCGGCGACGACGACGAGGTTCACGTACGCCGCACGGGCGAGCACGGCCTGGACAGGCTCGCGCTCCACGAGGGCGAGCTGACCATCGACTCCGGCAGCCTCGACGCGGCGCGCGAACTCCTCCCGCTCACGCTCGGCCGTCCCGCCCGACTCTGGCACGCCCAACCTCAGGGCGAGCAGGTTGGCGTCCTCGACCGCTGCGACCTCCAGCGCGGCCGTCAGGGCGCGGTCGGCATGGGCGCCGTACATGACGACCAGCACGCCGTCGACGAGGTTCGCGACGGCCCCTTGCATACGTTCGTCACCACGCAGCGACTGCTTCAGCCGCCTCTCATGCTCCTCCAGGCCGAACGCCTTGCTCAGGGCCACGGCGAGCTGCGGGCTCTCCAGGCTCCATCCGAGCTCCCGCTCGAGCCGGCCCCGATGCTCGGACAGGAACAGGTAGAGGTCGGTGACGGTGCGGTTGGGGAATCGCGACAGTAGGCCGTGTTCCTCGATCTCCCGCGCGACCGGCAGGTAGACGGTGTCGTACCAATGGGCGACCGCCTCCTCCCAGCTCACCGGCCGGTCCTCGTCGATGCCCATGTAGTACTGGTGCACCCGGATGTGCTCGAGGAGCGAGACGTACCTGAGCGAGGCGGTCAGCCTCAGGTCGGCATCCGGCCGCAGGCGATCGAGGCCCGTCTCTTCCAGGAAGGCGGCGTACTCGGCAGCCAGCGACAGCTCGTCCGGGCCCGCGTCCGGACCCAGCGGGACGCGGGTGTGGACGGGAGTCACGTACGCGTTGATCGTCCTCGCGCCCAGCTGGCGGGCGACCGACACCCTGTGGTTGCCGTCCTTGACGAAATAGGCGTCACCTACGCGATAGAGCTCGATCGGAGGCACACCCTCGAGCCCGGTCATCGCCAGGCGCACCCCCACCCACCTGCCCTTGTCCTCGTCGAAGAGCGGCAGGAACTCGCGCGTGAAGTCCTGGTACCTACCGACCGACCCGACGATCGCGTCGAGTGGCACGTCCTGGAGGGTGACCTCCTGCCCCTCGATCGCCCGCAGGCGGCGTCTCACCTCCTCGTAAGGGAGCAGCCGGTCGCTGTCTGTGCCGAGGAGCCGCGCGAAGACCGAGCGCAACGCCGCACGCCTGCGGGCGCGCTGGAAGTCCTGGTTGGCCGAGACGCGAGCAGCGCCGCCTTCCGACATGGCGGCATCATGCCACCCTCGCCGCGGGGTGGGGCAGCCCCGAGCCTCTGACACGCCGTGCAGGACGGCATGTCACCTCGTTACCTCCCGCTGCCGCCCCGAGCGTTAGGTTGGACCTAGAACCGCCGGGCGGACCGCGCCGGCGACTGGAGGAAGATGAAGGTAGAGATTTTCTCGGACATCGCGTGCCCCTGGTGCTACATCGGCAAGACCCGCTTCGAAGACGCGCTGTCCCGTTACGAACACGCTGGATCGGTCGAGTTGGTGTGGCGCTCGTTCCAGCTGGATCCCACCGCGCCTACGGAGAACCCGGGTACAACGGTGGCGCACCTGGCACACAAGTACGGCGTGTCCGAGGGCCGCGCCCTGGCGATGATGGACAACGCAACCAAGGCGGCGGCGGAGGATGGGCTGGAGTTCCACCTCGACAGGGCGCTCAGCTCGAACACCTTCGACGCCCACCGTCTCGCTCACCTGGCCGTCGCCAAGGGTAAGGGCCGAGAGGTGATGGAGCGGCTCATGCACGCGTACCAATCGGACGGAGCGAACGTTGCGGATCACGAAACGCTCGTCGCGCTCTCCGTCGAGGCCGGCATGGAAGAGTCCGATGTGAGGGAGACGCTGGCGTCTGGAGCCTACGCGGACGCCGTGGAGACGGACTTCGCCAGGGCGAGGGCGTACGGCGTGAACGGGGTACCGTTCTTCGTGTTCGACGAGACGCACGGCGTATCCGGGGCCCAGCCCGCCGAGTTCTTCCTCGCGGCGCTCAGGCAACTGGGACCGCAGCCGACCCCACTGCAGACGCTCGAAGGCGCTGACGAGACGGTCCAATGCGGCCCGGACGGCTGCGAGGTGCCGGCCGGCTGAAGTAGGGGCCAGGTCGACACTACCCAGGCTGCTATACTCCGCGTCAGATGGCGCGGCGCATGATGCAACAGGGCCCTGTGTCGGGCTGAGCAGACGCTCAGCACCGCGCGGGGCGCCCTGCATGACAGCGGGCGCCCTTGTTTTTTGGCGCGAGGACCCCGGAACGCATCAGACATGTGGACGTCGCCTGGAGGAGCCGGCCGATGAGTGATGGCACGCCACGGAACCGCATCGTGCTCGAGGAGCCCGAAGAGGCGGAGATCGATATCCCGCCGGTGGATGACGGGATAGAAGCGCTTAGCGCCGCAGAGCCGTCCCCGGAACCGCGGCACGCGGAGAGGCGCGCCTACTACGCGACGACGCCGATCTTCTACGTCAACGCCGCCCCTCACCTCGGTCACGCCTACACGACGCTGCTTGTCGACGTCGTAACGCGCTTCCACCGCCTCAAGGGCGACGACACGTTCTTCCTGACCGGCACGGACGAGCACGGTGAGAACATCCAGAAGGCTGCCGCCGCGCACGGGAAGACGCCCAATGAGTACGCGGACGACGTCTCTGCTCAGTTCCGAACGACCTGGGACCGCCTAGGCGTGCGTTACGACGACTTCATCCGCACGACGGAGGAGCGCCACAAGCGCGTCGTCAGCGAGGTGCTCCAGAACGTCTACGACTCCGGCGACATCGTCTACGGCGAGTACTCCGGCCTGTACTGCGTGAAGTGCGAGCGCTTCTACACAGAGAAGGAACTCGTCGACGGCAAGTGCCCGCAGCACGAGATCGAGCCGGAGTTCCGCACCGAGGCCAACTACTTCTTCAAGATGGAGAAGTACCGCGAGTGGTGGCGGGACACGCTCACTGCGAACCCCGACCTCATACGGCCCGAGCGCTACCGCAACGAAGTCCTCGCCATGCTGCGCGAGCCCATCGGTGACCTCTCGATCAGCCGGCCGCGCAGCCGGGTGCCGTGGGGCATCCCGCTCCCATGGGACGACGAGCACGTCGCGTACGTCTGGTTCGACGCGCTGATCAACTACTACTCCGTGCTGGTCGCCAGGGACGCGGTCGAGCGCTACTGGCCTGTCGCGTCGCACTTCATCGGCAAGGACATCCTCAAGCCGCACGGCCTGTTCTGGCCGATAATGCTGAAGGCGGCGGGCATACCGCTCTACCAACACCTCAACGTGCACGGCTACTGGCTCAACGACGAGCGCAAGATGAGCAAGTCGCTCGGCAACGTCGTCAGGCCGCTCGAGATGGTCAGGCGTTATGGCAACGATGCGTTCCGGTACTTCCTGATCCGGGACATGACGTTCGGACTCGACGCCAGCTTCTCCGAGGTGGCGATCGCCGAGCGCATCAACTCGGACCTGGCCAACGACCTCGGCAACCTGCTGAACCGCACCCTGGGCATGCTCCAGCGCTACCGAGACGGAGTCGTGCCTGCCGCCGGTGCGATGGAGCCGGAGGACGTGGAGCTGAGGAAGGCGTTCACCGACCTGCCGGCCAAGGTGACCCGCTTCTTCGACTCGTTGCAGTTCGAGCGGGCCATCGAAGCCGTGATGGAGGCCGTTCGCAAGGCGAACAAGTACATAACGGACGTCAAGCCGTGGGAGCTGGCCCGCGACGAAGCTGACGCCGCCCGCCTGGACACGGTGCTCAACACCCTGCTCGAGGCGCTGCGTTGCGCCAGCATCCTGCTGGACCCCGTCATCCCGGGCAAGGCCCACGAGCTGAGGAAGCAGCTCGGCATCCGGAACGCCCCGTTCGACCTCAGCAACGCCTCGCAGTGGGCGCTGATCCCCGCGGGCACGCGCACGGCGCTGGGCGAGCCGTTGTTCCCTAAGTTCGACCTGGAGGCCTTGCAGAGGGAGATAGAGGAGTCCCGCGCCGAGCCCGAACCGCCCGCACCGCTGGAGCACAAGGACGAGGTCGCGATCGACGACTTCGCCCGCCTGGAGTTCCGTGTCGTGACGGTCGAGAAGGCAGAGGAGCACCCGGACGCCGACAAGCTACTGGTTCTGACCGTACGAATGGGCCCCGAGACGCGCACCGTCGTCTCGGGCATCAAGGCCCACTACTCGGCCGATGAGATGGTCGGCAAGCGCCTGATCCTCGTCACGAACCTCAAGCCGGTCAAACTGCGCGGGATCGAGAGCCAGGGGATGATCCTCGCCGCCGAGAACGCCGCGGGTGAGCTGAGCCTCGTGACGCTGGACCGCGACTTGGAGGACGGTAGCGAGGTCCGCTGAGCGCGGACCCTCGGCTTCAGCCGTCCTCTTGCTCGACATGGGCGCGCAGCCTCTCGACCGCATCGTCCCAGCCCCGCGCCAGGCGCTCCAGGAAGTCTCCGGCCACGTCTAGCGGCTCCGCGCATAAGCGGTAGACCGTCTCGCGACCCTCGCTGGCCCGCGATACCAGGCCGGCGCCCTGCAACACGGCGAGGTGTTTGCTGACGGCTTGCCTTGTCACGCCCGTGCCTGTCGTCAGCTCGGTGACGTTCAGCCTCGCACCTCGACTGAGGCGCCTGACCAGCGCCAGGCGCGTCGAATCTCCCAACGCCGCGAAAGTCCGCGCCGCTTGTTCGCTCACCGCCTACTCCTTCACGTACGCCGCGATCCTCTGGGATTGGATCTCCCAGCCATGCGCGTTCTCACGCATAGAGGCGGCGCGCCGCGCGGCGTCAACGGCCTCGAAGCCGGACTCGGTGATCGTCAGCTTGGTTCCTTCCGGATTCGGCTCGAGCTCGAAGGTGACAAGCGTCTCCGGCTCACCCTCGTAGCTGGCGGCTCGGGGGTCCGCGGGGTGCGGCCAGCGGAACGCGAACAGCCGTGGCTCGTCCATCGTCACCACGGTGGACCGCCAATGGTAGTGCTCTGCACCGGGCTCGGTGATGCTACCCGTCTGGGTACGTCCGACCACGAATGGCTCTTCGATGCGCGCTCCGAACCACGACCCGAACTCCCGGTGGTCGGTCAGGGCGCGCCATACCCTCTCCATCGGCGCCTTCAGGATCACGGACCTGACGACGCGCTCCTCCGTTGCTTCTGTGCTATCCGAAGTCACCATATGCAACCTCCTGGTTGCAGGTTAGCAGCGGACGCGGCCCGACGCAAAGCGGCGGCACTCAGCGGAACGGGACTGTTGGAGTTCTAGTCCTGGCCCGTCAACACGGCCAGGAACCGCTCACCGTACCGCTCGAGCTTCGCGGCCCCCACGCCCGAGACCTGCGCCAGGTCGTCTAGGTCTTTGGGTCCGAGCGCCACCATCTCCCGCAAGGTCTTGTCGTGGAACACGACGTACGGGGGCACGCTCTGCTCCCTGGCTATCTCGGTGCGCAACGCCCGCAGAACCTGGAACAGGCTCTCTTCGGCCGAGGACAACGGCACGCCAGGGTCCGCATCCGCGTCTCTGCGGCGCCTGCCCGACGCTGGCGCCCTTGGACGCAGCCTGTCGCGCCGCATCACGACCTCGACGTCGCCTCGCAGCACGTCCCCGGCGCCCGGTCCCAAGCGCAAGCCGCCGAACCCGTCCGGATCGGGCGCCAGGTGGCCGTTGGCCAGCAGCTGCCGCACGACCGAGCGCCAGCCGGCCATGTCCAACTCCGTCCCGATCCCGAACGTGGAGAGCTCGTCGTGCCTCAGGTTCCTGACGCGTTCCGTCGTCTTGCCGAGAAGGACGTCGATGACGTGGCCGGCGCCGAAGCGCTGGCCCGTTCGCACGACCGTTGAGAGCAGCTTCTGCGCTGGGACCGTGCCGTCGAAGGTCTCGACCGGCTCCAGGCAGGTGTCGCAGTTCCCGCAGGGTGCGGCCAGGTCCTCACCGAAGTAGGCGAGCAGCGACTGCCGGCGGCAGCCCGGGGTCTCGCAGTACGCGAGGAGCGCCTCGAGGCGCTGCCGCTCGCCACGCTTGTGCCTGGCGTCCCCGCCGCCGCCCTCCAGCAGACGCGTTACCTGCACGACGTCCTGCAGACCGTAGGCCATGAACGCCTCTGCCGGCTCGGCGTCGCGCCCGGCGCGGCCCGTCTCCTGGTAATAGCCCTCGAGGCTCTTGGGTAGGTCGAGGTGCGCGACGAAGCGCACGTCCGGCTTGTCGATGCCCATCCCGAACGCGACCGTGGCGACCATCACGACGCCGTCGTCACGGAGGAAGCGCTCCTGCCGCTCGCGCCGCTGCGACTGGTCGAGGCCAGCGTGGTACGCGAGCGCGTCAACGCCACGAGCTCGCAGCCACTCGGCTGTAGCGTCCACGTTCTTGCGCGAGAGGCGATAGACGATCCCGGCCTCGCCCTCGTGCCCACGCTGGTAGAAGTCGAGGAACTGGGCCTTGGCCTCGGTCTTCTCGACCACCCGGTAGCGGATGTTGGGCCTGTCGAAGCTGGAGATGAAGCGCCTTGCGCCCTGTAGCTGCAGCTTGTCCACGATCTCGCGGCGGGTGCTGTCGTCGGCGGTGGCGGTCAGGGCGATACGACTTACGCCCGGGTAGCGCCCTTTCAGCATGCCGAGCTGTATGTACTCGGGCCGGAAGTCGTGACCCCACTGGGAGACGCAGTGCGCCTCGTCGATGGCGAAGAGGCTCAGGCGACCGCGGGCGTGGAGATCGTCCAGCAGCGCGAGGAAGCCGTCGGTGAGCAGGCGCTCGGGAGCGACGTACAGGAGGTCGAGACGGCCGTCCTTGGCGTCCCGCAGCACGGCCCGCGCCTCTTCAGGGTCCAGGCTGCTGTTCAGGTAGGCGGCCCGGACGCCGAGGATGTCGAGCGCCGTGACCTGGTCATGCATCAGCGCGATGAGCGGCGAGACGACGACCGTCGTGCCGGGTAGCAACAGGGCAGGCACCTGGTAGCAGAGCGACTTGCCACCGCCCGTCGGCATGAGCACGAGGGCGTCCTCGCCGGCCAGCAACGCCTCGACGACCTCGGCCTGATGGCCGCGGAACGACTCGTAGCCGAAGACCGTCTTCAGTACGTCGCGGGCGCTCGCGTACGTGCGCGAAGGCCCCGCTACGGCGTCAACTGACCTCAGTCCACCCACTCGCCGCCGCGCATCACCGGCTCGAGCTCGCCTGACGGCAACTCGCCGTCGACGTCCATCTGGTCAGACCCGATCATGAAATCGACGTGGGTGAGCGAGTCGTTCAGGCCCGCAGCCAGCTTCTCCTCTTGGTTCATGTTGGCCCCGCCCTTCACCGTCACGGCGTACGCCTTGCCAAGCGCTATGTGGCATGCCGCGTTCTCGTCGAAAAGCGTCTCGTAGAAGAGAACGCCGGTGCGCGAGATACGGCTGGAGGCCGGCACGAGCGCGACCTCGCCGAGGCGCCTGGCGCCCGCGTCCGCCGAGAGGATGTTGTCGAGCGCCGCCTGACCCGTGCCGGCGACGGCCTTCGTGACTACCCCGCCCTCGAACGTGAGCTCGAAGTCGTCGATGAGGTTGCCGTTGTAGGCCAGCGGCTTGCTGGCGCGCACCACGCCGTCGACGCGTTCCCGGTGAGGGGCCGTGAAGACCTCCTCGGTAGGCATGTTGGCGACGAACGACACGTCCTGGGGCGTGCGGGACGAGCCGCCGTCCCACAGGTGCCCCTCGGCCAAGCCAACACGGAGATCCGTGCCGGGGGCGCGGAAACGCAACGCCGCGTAGTTCTTGTCGTTGAGCCGCGCCTTGGCCGTGGACAGGCGATCCAAGTGGGATCGCCATGCGGCGACGGGATCGTCGGCGTCGAGCCGCACGGCCTTGAAGATGAGGTCCCACAGCTTCTCGACGGCCTGCTTCTCCGGGATGCCGGGGAACACGCGTCTGGCCCATGCCGGGGAGGCGGCAGCTGACACGCACCAGGCGATGCCGTCGCTCATGGCGATCTCGTAATAGGGCTTCAGCAGCGGGCGCCAGTTCTTGAGGTACGTGGCCATCCTCTTGGGGTCAGTGCCCGCCAGGTTGTCAGGGTCGTCCGCGGCGATGGACAGCGAAGCGGCGCCCTCCTTCGCGAGCCTGATCATCGCCTGCGCGTTCTCCTGGGGCACGATCTCGAAGCTGCTGTCTGGCGCGTGCATGAACCGCGTGCGGGTGACACCCTCGTCCGACCAGAAGACTTCGACGTAGGGGCTGCCCAGCTTGTACGCACCCTCCACGACGAGGCGGGTGAGGTCCACGCTCTCGGTGGACGTCCGCACGACGAGCTTCTGGCCGGGCTGGAGGTTCACACCCACCTTGAGGAGTAGGTCGGCGTAGCGCCGCAAGCGACTCTCGTGTTGACTCGTGTTCACCGGCGCATGGTAACAGCCCTGCCCGAGAAGCCTCGCAGCGGGCTGTATCATCGCCTAGGAGCGCTTCGGCGACCCACCGGGGCAGACGTGGCCCCCACAACCAGATCCTTCGGGGCAGGGTGAGATTCCCGACCGGCGGTGTATCGAGCGCGCACGCGCCCGCATGAGTCCGCGAAGCCGACAACGGCCCGAACCGGTGTGATCCCGGTACCGACGGTGAAAGTCCGGATGAGAGAAGGAGGCAAGCGTGGGTCGCTCACGGCGACCCCCGGCTCGATGTCATCTCCCAGTAACGATCGTGGCAGGACGACGCGGCGTGCGGCCGCCGGGTACATGCGTAGGGCTCTGGAGCTGGCGGCCCGCGGTCGGGGACGCACCTCGCCCAACCCGCTCGTGGGCTGCGTCATCGTCTCGCCGGACGGCGAGGTCGTTGGCGAGGGCTGGCACCCGTTCGCTGGTGGCCCACACGCGGAGGCCGCGGCGCTAGCGGCCGCCGGCGAGTCCGCCAGAGGAGCCACCGTTTACGTGAACCTGGAGCCGTGTGACCATCACGGTCGCACCCCTCCGTGCACCGGCGCCCTGCTGAGCGCCGGCGTGGCGGCCGTGGTCGTCGGGCACCTGGATCCGGATCCGCGTGTGTCCGGGCGTGGCGTGGCGAGGCTCGAGGCGGCCGGAGTCGACGTGAGCGTCGGCCTCCTTGCGGCCGCGGCGGAGGAGCTGAACGAGCCTTACCTGACTTCCCAGCGACTAGGCCGCCCGCACGTCCTCTACAAGACGGCGATGTCGCTGGACGGGAAGATCGCGACCCGCACCGGGTCCTCCCGCTGGCTCACCGGCGAGGCGGCCCGCGCCCGCGTACACGAGTGGCGGGACGAGGTCGACGCCGTCGCACTCGGCGTGACGACAGTTCTGCGGGACGACCCGGCCCTCACCACCAGACTGCCGGGCGGCAGGACACCTCTCAAGGTCGTCTTCGACAGCCACTTGAGGACCCCGCCCACGGCCAAGCTCTTCGAGCCGGACCTACAAGGTGTACCCGCTCGGGTCGTCGTCTACACCAAGGAAGGCGCCCCGGTCGACCACGTCGAAAGGCTGGAGCGCCGTGGGGCCCACGTCGTCGTCGTGCCGCCGGAATACGAACGGCCCAGCGTGCCCGCTGCCCTCAGCGACCTGCACGGAAGGTCCGTGCGCAGCCTGCTCCTCGAGGGCGGCGGGACGCTGGCGTGGGCGTTCCTGGCGTCGCGGTCCGTTGACAGGGTGGCGTGGTTCGTGGCACCGAAACTGATCGGCGGTCCTGCGCCCAGCCCACTGGCTGGCACGGGCGTCGAAGAGCTGGCCGCGGCTTATCACGTCGAAAGATCACAAGTCGAGAAGATCGGCGACGACCTCCTCATCCGAGGTCGCGTCGTGTACCCGGAGGTCACCTGATGTTCACCGGCATCGTCGAGGAGATCGGCTCGATCACCAACGCTCAGAAGCAGCCGTCCGGAGCGCTTGGCCTTACGATCTCGGCCAGTATCCCGTTCGTGAACGCGCTCCACGTAGGCGACTCCGTCTCCGTCTCAGGCTGCTGCCTGACCGTTGTGGACCGCGCGACTGTGTCGGGCGGCAGCTTCCGGGTCGAGCTGGTCGAGGAGACGCAGAGGCTCACCGTTCCACGGTGGTTCGCCGGCTCCGACGTGAACCTCGAGCAGGCCATGCGTGCGGGAGGGGCGTTCGGCGGGCACTTCGTTTCGGGCCACGTAGACGGCGTCGCGGAGGTCGTGGGCATCGACCTCACGCCGGGCTCCAGCGCCCTCCGCTTCAGGGCGCCGAGGCGGCTCGCCGGTCAACTGGTCTCGAAGGGCAGCGTCACGATAGACGGCGTCAGTCTGACCGTCGTAGACGTCGGCGGCCCGGGAGGTTCGCAACCGGACTGGCCGGCGGCGGACTTCTCGGTCGCGCTCATCCCGCACACGCTCGCGGCCACGACCCTGGGCGCGCTTCGCTCCGGTGACAGCGTCAACCTGGAGACGGACCTGATCGCGAAGCACGTCGAACGTGTCCTCGCGCTGAGGGAGACCGGTCATGGCTGACCTCCGCCGCGACGCCGGCTTCGCCTCGGTCACTGACCTCGTCGCGGAGCTGACGCGTGGCAGGCCCGTCGTCCTCGTCGACGACGAGGACCGGGAGAACGAGGGCGACCTCGTGCTGCCTGCCCAGGCGGTCGACGCCGAGAAGATCGCCTTCATGATCCGACACACGGGTGGCGTCGTATGCCTGGCGCTGTCGAACGACATGGCGGACAGACTCGACCTGCCGCCCATGGTCAGTCACAACACGGCGAGCCGGGAGACGGCTTTCACGGTCTCCATCGAGGCCCGCGTCGGCGTGACCACCGGCATCTCGGCGAAGGACAGGGCCACGACGATACGTGCCGCCATAGCCGACGACGCGCGGCCCTCCGACCTCGCCCGGCCAGGCCACGTCTTCCCACTGCGCGCCCGTGACGGCGGCGTGCTGCGGAGGGCCGGTCACACCGAAGCGGCCGTCGACCTCTGCAGGCTCGCGGGCTTCAAGGCGGCCGCGGCGATCTCGGAGCTCATGCACGACGACGGCACGATGATGCGCCTGCCCGACATCCGGGCGTTCGCCAGGCAGCACGGACTGCTGGTCGGCGCGATCGCCGACCTGATCGCGTACCGCCTGGAACGCGACACGACCGTCAGGCACGTTGCCAAGGCCCATCTACCCACCAACTACGGGACCTTCAGCATCCACGGCTTCGTCGACGAGATCCGAGGGGACGAGCACGTCGCCCTGGCGATGGGCGACGTTGCGGGCGATGAACCCGTACTGGTGCGCATGCACTCGGAGTGCCTGACCGGGGACGCACTCCATTCGCTGCGTTGCGATTGCGGCTTCCAGCGCGACGCCGCGTTGGCCGCGATCGCGCGCGAGGGACGCGGGGTCCTCGTCTACCTCCGTCAGGAGGGCCGTGGCATAGGTCTGCTGAACAAGATCAGGGCGTACGCCCTCCAGGACGAGGGTTCCGACACCGTCGAGGCGAACCAGCAGCTCGGCTTCCTGCCCGACCTCCGGGACTATGGCGTGGGGGCTCAGGTCCTCGTCGCTTTGGGTGTCCGCCGTCTGCGGTTGCTCACCAACAACCCCCGTAAGATCGCTGCCCTGGCCGGTTTCGGGCTCGAGGTGACCGAGCGCGTCCCGCTGAAGGTAACGCCCAACCCCCACAACGAGCGCTACCTGCGGGCGAAGGCGGACAAGATGGGTCACCTGCTGTGAGGTAGGTCGTCGCCGGGTCGCCCGGCATGTGGCCGGTGTTGCGGCCAACGTGCTCGTCTCGTCGTCCGGACCGTAGCGCCCGACCGGACGGCCGGCTACGGTCTGGCATGGTGCTCTACAGCGACCGCGTTCACGCCGGCAAGGAGCTTGCCACCGCTCTCGCGTCGTACGCCCGAAGGCCGGACGCTATCGTCCTGGGTCTGCCCCGCGGCGGCGTGCCCGTCGCTCACGAG
>DASRWD010000058.1:0-4031 GCA_035654755.1 Trueperaceae bacterium | reverse complement strand
GGGCGTTCACATGCTGGTCGGAGCCCAGCGGTACGACCACGGAGGGCGTACCGCTCGCCAGTGCAGCGATGGTCGAGCCCCACCCGCCATGGTGCATCAGGACCGACGTCCTCTCCAGGAGCTTCGGCATGTTCACCCAGTGGCCCGCTCCCGCGAGAGCCCTGGCAAGTGGAAGGAGAGGATAGAAGTGGCCGTGGCCGGGGATCATCGAGAACCAGATCTTCACGTCTCATGCCTCCTCAGGCCGCCGCCAGCGTTTCTTTGTTGCGGCGGAACACGTAGGCGACCAACGCGGCAGCGGGGAGCAGGAACGCGAAGCCCAGCGCCAGCGCCGGCCCGATCCCGATCACCTCCTGCAGCGCCCCGAAGCCTATGTAGACGACGCCTGCCGTGCCCCAGGTGAAGCCCATCAGCAGGCCGGACGCGGCGGCGACGTCGTTGGGTGCCAGGTCCTGCGCGGTGATGACGAGCAATGGGATGCTGGCGTTCGTCAGCATGCCACCCAGCGCGACGGCCGCGAAGAAGGGCAGAGATGGAGCGTCTAGACGCAGGGCGAGCAGCAGCATCGGAAGGGCCGCCAGCATGCACAAGACCATGAGCCTTAGGCGGCCGACGCGCGGCTCGAGAAGTCCTGCGAGGATGCCTCCGGCTGACGCTGCGGCCATGTAGACCGACAGTGTCACGCCTATCACGGGAGCGTCCGGCGCGAAGCCGCGCACGTTCGCCAGGAACAGCGGCATGCCGTTGGTGAAGCTGATGAACGCCATGGCGCGCAGGATCCCACCGACCGCCAGTAGCCCAACAGGACCGGAGATCAGCGTCAGGTCGAACAGACGCCGGCGCGGCGACGCCGGAGCCGACCTATCGCGTGGAGCGGCGAGAACGAAGAGGGCGATGCCGAAGAGCACCCCTGCGATGGAGAGCAGCGGTACGTACTGTGATCCGAAGGTCCTGACCACCCAGAGCACGATCACCGGCATGAGCGCCGAGCCGAACGAGCCTCCGGCGGCGAAGAGGCTCATGCTCAGGCTGCGCTGGGCGCCGGTGTCACGCGCCATCGCAGCCGCGGCCGGGTGGTAGATCGCCGAGCCAAGGCCACCTACGGTCAGCACGAACAACAGAGACCACAGGTTGGGCGCGACCGAGATGAAGCCCATCAGGATCGAACCGACGATGAGCCCGAGCGCCGCCGACTTACGCCGACCCCACCGGTCGACGAAGCCTCCGAAGACCGGCTGGAGCACGTTCGAGGAGATGGACACGACAGCGACGGCGACGGCCAACACCGCCTCACCGAGGCCGAGACGCGACTGGATCGACGGCAGGAAGACGGGCAGGACGTTCGCGAAGGCGTCGTTCGCCGAGTGCGAGAGGGTGAGCAGGAACGTGAGGCTCAGGCCGCTCAGGGTGGCCCGACTAAGCGGCGTGGTCACGGATTCAGACGGTACCAAGCGCAGCGAGCGACCTGCGCCTTGCTATGCAGCCTGTGAGCCGCATCCGACCCGCGGAGCCAAGGCACGGCCGTAGGGGCGTCCCATAGGTGCGCCTGACTTAGACTGCGTGCCGGACATGCCTCTGTCACGCATCCTGTTGGTCGTCGTCCTCGCTGCCGTGGGCGGCCTGCTTCTGTACCGGGCCGCGATGGGCGGAGGACCCCTGATGTACTTCCTGGCCGCGGTCTTCCTGGGCATGGCGTTCGCCGCCATGCAGAGCGGTCGCAAGCCGCCCGGAGCCTGATGGTCCAGACGCTGGGCAGCGGCGTGGCTCGGCTCGCCGCGCTCGCGTACCGCAGCGCGCTCATGCCTCCGCCGGCGCGGCCGGGCAGGCTCGTGCTCGCCGGGGACATGAGGCCAGGGTCATGGCGGCTGGGAGCGTTCGAGGTCGTGCTCGAGCCCTCACGTCTCGTCGTACGCCATCCGTCGAGCCCCCATGGGGTGGCGCTTAGGTCCGCCGGAGCCTTCGCGGCAGCGCTTCGCGGCGATGTGAGGTTCACCGGGTTGGCCGGGCACCTCGGGATCGACGAGCGCGTCCGTGCCCGCTTGGCGGACCAGGTCCTCGACGGGGCGTCTTACGCCGCCGGGACGCTGCGGTTCGTAGGTCGCTTCGCCGGCTCGCGGGAGAGCCGGGACTCCCCCTTCACGGTCGAGTTCAAGGCGGTCGACGACGAGACGCTCGAGGTGGCGTTGAGTCTCGTTGGCCCCGGTGCGCGCGCAGCACCCGATGCGATCAGGCGCGGGGCGACCGGCGCGGACGTGCCGGCGCCCGGTCCGTGGGCCGAGCTGCTTTGGGAGCGCGACGAGGGGACCGCCGTGTTCGGCGGGGGCGTGCAGTTCAGCCATCTGGACCTTGCAGGCAGGCGGCTGCCCGTGCTCACCGTCGAGCAAGGCGTCGGAAGGGGCGCACAGCCGCTGACGCTGCTCGCCGAGCTGTACGGCGGCGCCGGCGGGCAGTGGTGGAGCACGTACGCGCCCGCTCCGGTGCTCTACTCGAGCGAACCGCGCGGTCTCTTCCTGCTCGATAGCTACCCGATGCAGCTCGACCTCAGGCACCGCACCTCCGTGAGCGCCCGCGTGTACGCGCCGCAGGCGACAGCACGAGTGATCGTAGGTGGCACACCTGCGGACCTGGTCGAGGCGTACACGCGGTACGCGGGTCGCATGGATCCGCTGCCGGAGTGGGCAGACCGCGGGGCGATCGTGGGTCTGCAGGGCGGCGCAGAGAAGGTGAGGAGCGTAGTGGGCGCGCTGGAGCGCCACGACGCTCCGCTAGCCGGCGTTTGGCTGCAGGACTGGGTGGGCAACAGGACGGTCGGCTTCGGACAGCGACTCTGGTGGGACTGGCAGCTCAACCCCGACCGGTATCCGGACTGGGCCGACCTCATGCGTTGGCTCGGCGAGAAGGACCTCGCGTCGCTCGTCTACCTCAATCCCTTCCTGGCCGAGATGAGCCTCAGACCCGGCGGCAGGTCCGACCTCTTCTCCCAGGCCAAGGAGCAGGGACGTTTCGTCACCACCCGCTCCGGCGACGTCTATATGACGGATCAGGGAGACTTCGAGGCGGGGCTGGTCGACCTCAGCGACGACGACGCGGTCGAGTGGTACCTGGAGACGCTGACCGAGCAGCTGGCGCAGACAGGGGCTCACGGATGGATGGCGGACTTCGGGGAGGGTCTGCCGTTCGAAGCGCTGCTGGCGAACGGCACGGCTCACGAGTGGCACAACCGCTACCCAGAGGCGTGGGCGGGCTTCAACAGGCGCCTGCGCGAGCGGCTGGCCGACCGACTCGGAAGGAGGCCCGAGGACTTCGTCACGTTCTTCCGTTCCGGCTACACACGCAGCCCACGCGACGCGGGGCTCTTCTGGTTGGGTGACCAGACCGTCACGTGGGACGAGCACGACGGCCTGCGCAGCGCGTTCACCGGTCTGCTCAGTTCGGGCTTCGCCGGCTACAGCCTGCAGCACGGCGACGTCGGGGGGTACACGTCGACGGTGTACCCGTTGCCTCGTCGCGTGCGCTCGCGTGAGCTCCTGGCTCGCTGGGGTGAGCTCATGGCCTTCACCGCGGTACTGCGCACCCACGAAGGGAACCGTCCCCGGCTGAACCTGCAGGTCTACAGCACCGAACAGACTCTGTCGGACTTCGCCAGGTCTGCGAGGCTCTTCGCGGCCTGGCGGGACCTGCGCCGGCACCTGATGGCAGAGGCGGCCACGCGGGGTCTGCCGCTCGTCAGGCACCCTTGGCTCGCCTACCCCAACGACCCGGCGACCTTGTCGGCGAACGGCCAGTTCTTCCTCGGCACCGAGGTGCTAGTCGCGCCGGTCATGCATCAGGGGAGGACGACCGCCAGCGCCTATATGCCGGCAGGCAGCGGGCAGTGGTTGGACCCGTTCAGTGGAGCCTGCCACGATGCCGGTGATGGCCGAAGGGTTGAACTGTCCGCTCCGCTTGGGCGGCCGGGGCTCCTGCTCGCGAAAGATGCGGGCGGCACGCAGGCCATCGGCGCGGCGTTGCGCGAGGCGCTGAACTGAGTC
>DASRWD010000057.1:0-20447 GCA_035654755.1 Trueperaceae bacterium | reverse complement strand
CGACCTGAACGCCGGGGGAAGCGGCCTGGAGGACACCCCGCTCCGCGCGCCATACGAGGCCATGGCGCGACGCGACGAGATCGCCCGCCGGGTCGAGGACCTGTTGGTCGACGTCCGCGAGTGGGCGGACGAGGACGACTCGGAGGCAGCCAGGGACATACTCGACACCGTCGAGGACCTCGCACAGCGTCTAGGCGAACCGCTGGCGGACTCTGATACCTGATAGGTTGACCTCGTCACCTCGGCCTTCTCACGAGGTGACGAGGAGCGATTGATGGACAACCAGCCTCATGCATGGCTCCGGGGTCCGGTCGACGGTGTGCCCCGGGAGCTCCAGCCCGTCGCTCACGCGTTGATCCAGACGTCGGAGGACGCGCGGGAGTTCACTGACGGTTTCCCCGACGACCTCCTGTGGGAGCCGGTCGCCGGCCTCGCGCCGGTGGGGTTCCACCTCAAGCACATCGCCGGGGTCATCGACCGCCTCACGACGACCGCCGAGAAGGGCTCGACGACGGACGAGCAGCGCGCCGCCGCCAGAGCCGAGCGGGAGCCGGGACCCGCGGATGCCACGACCGCGTCGCTGGTGCAGTCGGTCGAGCGCACGGTCGAGGAAGCGATCGACCGCCTACGCCGCATCGACACCGGTACCCTCTACGAGCCTCGGGAGGTCGGAAGGCTCAAGCTGCCCTCGACCGTCATCGGCAACCTGTTCCACGCGGCCGAGCACGCGCAACGCCACTGCGGCCAGCTCCTCGTCACCTCACGGGTCGTCAGGGAACGGGCAGGTCGCTGAAGGAGCTCGCTGCGAGCATCCGCTGAACGTCCCGCACGCCCACGGGAATCACAGCTCGCCGAAGAACCTCGCCCGCGCAGCATCATCGCTGGGACCGTCTGGTCCTTGGCCGACTACGTCCGGCGCCCGGCGCGGGTCCGCCGCGATCTTGGGCATCGCGACACTGCGGAGCTCGTCGGCTTCGGGTCCAGGAGTCCTGAACAGACGCTCCAACCACCGTGTCTGGCGCCGCAATGACTCGTGGTACGTAGCATGCTCCCGGGCGTACCGGTGAAGCGCCGCGTCAAGGTCGTCGGCTTCCGCCAGCGCCTCCGTGAGTACCCGCACGTCCCGCATCGCCAGGGACAGTCCGCAACCCCAACTGGGATCGCTCACGGCGCCCGCGTCGCCGACCAGCGCTACACGCTTCGCGGCCGGCCGCGTCCAGCTCTCCGCCCCTGAGAACTCGGCGAGCGGCCCTATGAGCCCGGCGCCCCGCATCCACTCCTTCGGCGTGCCGGCTCCCACGAGCACGTCCTCGAACGCCTGCCGGGCGGTCGGCCCGCTCAGGTTCCGCCTTCCCGTCGCCAGGTGGTAGCCCGCGTACATCCTGTGTCGGCCTCCAGGTAGCGGCGCTACCAGGCTCAGGAGCCCGGCCTCGGGCCGCATGAACACGTGTCCAGTGTCCACGGGCGCGCTCGCGCTGGCGAACATGGCTCCAGCCAGCACCAGTGTCTCAGGCAGGCGCTCGGTCGCGATCCCTGCCGTGGCGGCGGTTATCGAGCTGCGGCCGTCGGCGCCCAGGACCAGATGAGCCGAGACGACCGAGCGGCGTCCTGCGGAGCCTCTGAACGAGACGGAGGGCCGCTCGCCCGCCTCGACGCCGGTGACGCTGTGGCCGCGCAACACCTCAGCCCCGGCGGAGGCCGCGGCTCCCAGCAACGCTTCCTGTGCCTCGGCATGGGCGAAGGTCAGCGTCGGCGCACCGAAAGGCGGCGCCTTGGTGAGGTCGCGCGTCCAACTGTCAAGTGGCTGGATCCGCGTGGTCCATGCCCGGAGCTCCTTGCCGACCGACGCCAGAAGCTCAGAAAGATCCAGTCGTCGCGCCTCGGCTACGCCCCACGGGTACATGAGCTCTCCCCGGACGCGGTCCCGGAACCGAACGTCGCGCTCGAAGACCGTCACCTTCGCCCCGAGCCGGACGAGGCGCAAAGCGAGGGAGGCGCCGGCGACACCGCCGCCCACGACAACGATCTCCAGGTCGCGCACGACGGTAGGTGTAGCACGAGGTCAGGCCCACCGGGAGCGGGCGCTCTGCATACCCTCATAACGAACTCGGGCCGCCTGCGAGGCGGCCCGAACCGGTACCGATGCGTGTCCTGAGGTCGAACCAGTTCCGTCAGTAGCGGTCGCGGTCCGTCCTCACGTCTGGCTCGATGCGATCGGTCTCCGTGGGGGTCGTGGTAGCCGGCCCCATGCGGTCGTGCGACCGATGCTCCTCGCCGGTGATGCGGTCGCGTTCGGCGCCCATCGTCGACCTGTCCGCTGGGTCGTGCCAGCCGGAATCGTGGGCTCCGGCCTCGGCCATCTCCTTGAAGCGCTGCAGGTCGCCCTTCATGCGACCGTTGACCATGCCGAGCGCGGTGCCGACGTTCTCGAGGAACCCTTCGGGGTCGTACTGGATGTAGAGGTTCACTCGGGTCGTGTTCGCGTCGAGCTTGTCGAACGTCACCTCGCCCGCGTTGCGTGCGCCGGCTACGCTCTCCCACGCGATGCGCGTGTCTGGCTCCTCTGCGGTGACGTGAGCCTCCCACTCCTCTTCCTTGCCGCCGATGTTCGCGCGCCAATAGAGGCGGTTGCCGCCCTCGCGGCGCACCTCCTCCACGCCTTCCATGAAGGTGGGAAAGCGCTCGAACTGGCTGAAGAGACGGTAGGCCTCGGTCACGGGCACGTGGACATCTATCGATTCGTTGAAATCTGCCATGAGGGTTCTCCTCTCGGAACGGATCGTAGGCGGGGCGTAGATGGGAAACGTCCGGGCCTCCTGAGATTCCGTCCGCATGCTCGGCTCTAGGTCTCATCGGTGGTCATGCCCACGACGAAGGCTCACGCGGTTCTAACCCTCACCTACGACGCGCGCCACATAGTGGCTCATGAACACACAGCGAAGCGGGTGGCGCCTCGCTCCCAGAACGCGCCTACGCATGCGATGGGGGCTGCAGAGGATCAGAGGCCACCCATGAGCCCCACGGACGACGGCGTCGTCCCGCGCGAGTCGGCCGGCGTAAGGCCGACGTACGAGGAGCCGCCCGATCTGCCGTCACCGCCGAAGATCGACAGACGCATCCAGTTCCATCCGCCGATGATCGCCGGATTGGTCTTGGTGGGCGTGCTGCCCATCCTCGGAGTCATCGGGATGTTCGGGATCGGCAGGTTGGACGCGGAGGCGGCCGGCGAGCTCGTGTCGTTTCGCGTCGAGTACCCGCGCGTCCAGCGCCTGAAGGTGAGGCAGCCGCTCCGCGTGTTCGTGACGAACCAGTCGGACACCACGCTGCCCACGGTCGAGGTCCTCGTCTCGAGCAGGTACCTGCTGGCGTTCGCGGACGTAGCGTTCACGCCTGGACCGACGGAGGTCTTAGGTGACGAGTTCGTGTTCGAGATCTCGGACCTGGCTCCGGGCGAGACGGGGGTGATCGCCGGCGAGATGCAGGCCCAGGAGTACTGGCATCAGCCCGGCACAGCGAGATGGCGGGTCCTGAACGAGGAAGGCAACGAGACCGGCTCCGGACAGGTCGAGTTCGCGACGATGGTGTGGCCATGAGGCTCGCGCGGGGCCACGTCACCATGGGGAGGTCGTCATGGAGAGCGTGATCCGCGTCGTCATCGTCTACCTGTTCGTCCTGTTCGCCCTGCGGCTGCTCGGGAAGCGTGAGTTCGGTCAGTTCTCCGCCCTGGAGCTGGTCATGCTCATGCTGATCCCGGACATCGTCGCCCCGGGCATCGTGCGGGAGGACTTCTCGCTCACCACCGCGCTAGTGGCAGTCAGCACCGTGATGCTGCTCGTCGTCGTCACCTCCATGCTCGCCCACGTAAGCAAGCGGGCGGAGAGAGCCGTCACACCCATGCCCACGGTCCTGCTGTTCGACGGCAACCTGTACAGCTCGGCGATGAACAAGGAACGCATCAGCGCGGAGGAGATCCTGCAGGTCGCGCACCAGACCGGTATCGAGACGCTAGATCAGGTCAAGTGGGCGATCCTGCAGTCGGACGGCCGCATAGCGATCATCCCGAAGAACTCCGAGGCCTAGTGAAGGCCTGCAACGGCTACATTCGTTGCATGACGATCCCCGAGAGCCAGCTCCATGCCCCGGAGGTAAGAGCACAGGTAGGAGCGCCGCCCGAGGAGGCTCTGGCAGCCACGGTCCTCGTACACGGCCGAGGCGACAGCGCTCACGGCATCCTGGGCCTGGCCACGGTCGTGGACGCTCCCAGAGTCGCCTTCCTCGCTCCCGAGGCGCGCCACAACGTCTGGTATCCCCACACCTTCCTCGCCCCGCCCGCGCAGAACGAGCCGTGGCTCTCGTCGGCGTTGGCGGCCGTCGACGCCGCGGTGGTAACGGCCACGGCGGCCGGCGTGCCACGTGAACGTGTCGTACTGCTCGGCTTCTCGCAGGGCGCGTGCCTGGTCACGGAGTACGCCGCCAGGCAGGGTGGACGCTACGGCGGCGTCGTGGCTCTCTCCGGCGGACTCATAGGCGACGCCGTCGAGCGCGACCGGTACGCCACCTCCCTCGACGGTACGCCCGCCTTCTTCGGCTGCAGCGACGTCGACCCGTACATACCCGTCGAGAGGGTACGGGAGAGCGCCGCCCTGTACCGCGAACTGGGCGCGGCGGTCGAGGAGCGCGTCTACCCCGGGTTCACCCACAGCGTCAACCAGGACGAGGTCGACTGGTGGCAGAGCCTGCTGAATGACCTAACATCTGGCTGATGAGCCGACTCTTACGCTGGACCCTGTTCACACTCGTGCTGGCCGCCGCAGCGCCGTTGGCTGCGCTCGCCCAGGAGGCCCCCGGAGGATCAAGCATGCCAGGAGCAGCCGACCTGCCAGTGACCCGCGTCGTCCTGTTCACGAGCGGCGTGGCCTACTTCGAGCATGCCGGCACGGTCACTGGCGATCAGGTGCTCGACCTGTCCGTGCCGCCGTCCGAGATGGACGACATGTTGCAGACCTTGGTCCTACAGGACCTCGGTGGCGGGATCGTAGAGCCAGTCGTCTACGACTCGCGGGACCCGCTGGGCCGGATCCTCGCGGGCTACTCGATAGACCTTTCCGGTTCGCCCACCTTGGCGCAGATCCTCGGTCAACTGCGGGGCGAGGCCGTTCGGCTCGAGGCCTCACGGACGCTGGCCGGCGTGATCGTCTCAGTGGAGCGCGTAGAGGTTCAGGGCGAGCCGCCGAGGACCTTCGTCACGCTCTCCACCGCCGAGGGACTGACGCGGGTCGACCTGGCCGAGGTCACCAACGTCCTGCTCGAGGACCAGGCGCTACAGGCCGAGCTCCAGGACGCCCTGGCGGCCGTCGCGCGGCACAGGGCGGACGAGGCCACGACCCTGCGCATAACCTTCTCCGGAGACGGCGACCGTGAGGTGCGGGTCGGGTACGTCCGTGAGATGCCCGTCTGGAAGAGCACGTACAGGCTCGTCGTCGACGACGGGGGGACAGGCCAACTCCAGGGCTGGGCGATCCTCGACAACCCTACCGACACCGACCTCGACGAGGTGATGGTGTCGTTCGTCGCGGGCCAGCCCGCTGCGTTCGTGACCTCCCTCTACGACCCGGTCTACGCGCAGCGGCAGCGAGTGGAGCCGCCCACGGCAGCCGCACTCGACGTCGCAGCGGACGAGACGCAGCTCGGCCGGGCACTTGCCGCCCCCGCTCCCGCATCGTCGGCAGCCATGGCGGAGGCACAGGCGTTCGAGGCCCCGAACCTTGGCGCCGGCGTCTCGTCGATGGCCAGCGGCGAGCGCAGCGGCGCGACGTTCGCCTACCACGTGACCAACCCCGTCTCGGTGGGCAGGCATCAGTCCGTCATGGTGCCCATCGTCCAGACGACGGTCACGGCGACGAGGCTCTCGCACTACGACAACCAGGTGTTCCCAGCCAACCCGCTAGCAGCGGTAAGGCTCGTCAACGACACGGGCCTTCACCTGGCCGCCGGCACGGTCACGATCTACGATGCGAACGGCTTCGCCGGGAACGCTCTGCTGGCCGACCTGGTGCCCGGTGACTCCAGGCTGCTCTCGTACGCCGTCGACCTCGAGGTCACGGCCGAGACGACCGGCGCTAGCGAGCCCGAGCGCGTCGTCGCCGCCCGCCTCGTACGGGGCCTTCTCGAGACGGAGATACGTCAGAGGCTCTCGTACGACGTGCTGCTTTCGCCCCTCACTCAGGAGGAGCGGCTCGTGCTGGTCGACGTACCAAGACGCGAAGGTTACGAGGTCGTCTCACCCACTCCCGCGCCGCTCCTGACCAGCTCGTCGCTACGGTTCGGTGTCGTAGTCAACGAGGGCAACGGTGGCGCCAATGTCCCGCCAGACGTGCCCGTGCAGCAGCGTTGCCCCGCGGGCGCTGACGCTGCTCCCTGCCTGCTCGACGTCGTACTGGAACGCGTCACCAGCAGGTCGGTGGCCCTTACCTCCCTCGCTCCCGACGTCATTGCCGTGTACCTGGAGGACCTGGAGCTGGACGACCAGACACGTCGGACGCTCGAGGACGTCATGTCGTTGCAGCGCGAGGTCGCCGGGTTGACATCTGAGATCGGCGCTCGAGAGGCGCGCATACAGGCCATCTCGCAGGACCAGGCGCGCATCCGGTCGAACATGTCCAGCCTGGACCGCAACTCGTCCCTCTACCGCCGCTACGTCAGCGACCTCGAGGAGCAGGAAGGCGAGCTCGACGACCTGGAAACGGAGCTTGCCGGACTGCAGGAGGAACTGCGGCAGACGCAGGTGCGCCTGCAGGACCTGGTGACCGGTCTGGCCGACTAGCCCCAGAGCTTCATGCGTCGAGGAGACGCGCGCCCTCGTCGGTCAACCGCAAGTAGACTTCGCGGAGGCCGGCGAGGGCGTTCCGCACGCGCTCCTGCTGGCCGTCCGGGCAGCAGACCATCGCGTACGCCCCGATCTTCCCGCCGGGGAACTGCACGGCGGCACCTAGTGAGCGGACCCGCTCGCCCACGTCGAGCACGAAGTCGTCGACGAACGCGCCAGGCAGTTGCTGCTTGAGGTGTTGCTGCCGGTCTATACAACGCGCCAGTGACGGCAGATCGCCTGCTTCGAACGCGTCGGCGGTCACCTCACCGAGTGCCTTGATCTCGTGGAGCACGTCCAGCGCCGAGCCCAGGCCCCCGGCCAGTCGTCGGAGCGAAGCCTTGGTGCTCGCCTGTCTGTTCGTCTCGAAGAAGAGAAGCGAGCGCTGGAACCGGGTGAGGAAGCCTTCGGGTGGCGCGAGGCGGCGAGCGGTGACAGCTGCGCCGTCGTACCTGGCGAGGAGCAGCCCGCCGCGCGCGCAGACGTGCGGGTCGTGATAACCGGACGCCCCGCCCAGCCTCTCGACCTCGACGTTGGCGGCGTCGATCGCCAGCGCCTCCGCCGTGGGCCGCTCACCTCGCAGGGCCCTGAAGGCGTGGACCAACGTCACGCATACCGCGCCCGACGCGCCGAGGCCGCCGTGGTCTTCGGCCTGGACCTCGATCTTGACGTCCAGGGCCGGGCCGTCGTACCCCACCTGCAGCGCGCACTCCCGCACCAGGTCTGCGTCCAATGAGCCCAGGTCGGAGGCCGTTAGCTCTCTACTGCCCCACCTCAGCCACCAGGCTCCGTCCTTGCTCTCCCCTACGCTGACGAGCACGCCGCGGTCCACGGTCGAGCTGACCGTGACGCCGCCGAAGCGCTCGGCGTACTCCTTGAGATCGGTCAGCCCACCGGCGAACGGCACGCGCAGCGGCGTGTAGGCCCTGAGCACGCGCTCACCCACCTGCGGCGGCGGCATCGCCGGCCTCCAGTACCCGCTTCACGACACGGCGCACGTTCTCCTCGGGCGACGGCAGCGTGCCACCCAGATGTATCCACTCGTCCGTCTCGATGTACCCCACACGTTCCCCGGCATCGATCGCTCGTTGGAGGTTGAGCAGCATCCTCACCTCACCCGTTGGCGCACGCACCTCGCCTATGCGTGCGAGCACCTGAGGAGCCAGCTTCCACAGGCCGACGTCGTAGAGCGGACCGGCCCCCTCCCACACCCTGGTCACGCGCTCGCCTGCCACGGTCGCCTTGAGTACCTCGGCCTCTCCCTCGTCCCCCGGCCCCAGCGTGACGACGGTGCCCTCCGGATGCTGGGCGACCTCACGGAACATGTCGTGGCTAACGAAGAGGTCAGCCTGCCACGCGACCACGCTGCTCGTAGGCTTTAGCGCCTGCCCGGCGAGCGCCAGGGCGTGTCCCGTGCCGCGCCTCTCAGCCTGAGTGACGTAGACGATGTCGAGCCCGTCGTAATCAGGTCCGAAGTACGCACGCACCTGGTCCTCGAAGTGGCCGACGACAAGAGCCAGGCGGTCGCGGCCGGGTGTTACGACGCCGCTCGACGCGAGCTGACCGAGCGTGTGCTCCAGGAAAGGCTTCAGGCCTACTGGGTACAGGCACTTCTGAAGGTACGTCCCCAGCTTCCCGAGGCGGGTGCCGTGACCCGCCGCAAGACAGACGAAGTCCATCCGGGAAAGGTAACACCAAGGCCGCGTCGGGCGAGCGCCGCAGCCGCTAGGGACGGGAAGCGATACAGTTACGGTTCGTCGCTTCTGAACGGCCCGCTCCGCCGCGGGCGTGGAGGTCCCTCAGGCATGGTCGCCCACAACCGCAGCACGTCGCCGACCCCGGGCTGGGAGTCCGGCAGATGGGCGCTGCGCTCGTGACGGTCACCGCCAGCGGGAAGGCACCGACGCTGCGCCCGCCGCTGAATGACGTCATAGCGGGGTTGACGGTAGCCCTGGTGCTGGTACCGCAGGCCCTGGCGTACGCGGCGCTCGCCGGCCTGCCGCCGGCAGTCGGGATCATGGCCGCGATCTTCCCACCGCTGGCGTCTGCCTTGCTGGGCTCGAGCCCCTACCTGCAGACGGGCCCCACGGCACTCACCTCGCTGCTCACGCTTGGTGTGCTGGCCACCACGTTCGTACCGGGCAGCCCCGGCTACGTGCAGGCGGCCGCGCTGCTCGCGCTGCTAGTTGGCGCCGCCCGAGTGGTCATAGGCCTCGCCCGGTTCGGCTCGCTCGCCTACTTCATGAGCCTGCCGGTGCTCAGGGGCTTCACCAGCGGCGCTGCCGTGATCATCGTCGCCTCCCAGATCCCGGCGGTCCTCGGCAGGGGCTCCGCCGGCCTCGGCTTATGGGCCGCGGCCTGGCGGGCCGTGAGTGACCTCGCGAGCTACAACTACGTCGCCATCGCGCTGACCGTCCTGACCGTCGTCGTGATCCGGGGGCTAAGGCGCGTATCTCCGCTCATCCCGGGCGTCCTGATCGCGGTACTGCTCGGCCTCGCCGCAACTGCCACGTTCGGCCGCGTGACACCGGTCGTCGGGCCCATGCCGAGCACCCTTTCCATGCCGTCGCTGGACCTACCGTGGGGCCAGTCGGGGACCCTGCTCCTGGGCGCCCTCGTCATAGCGCTGGTGGGGTTCGCGGAGCCGGCTGCCATCGCCAGGACTTTCGCCAGCCGCCAGGCGCCGTGGAACGCCGACCGCGAGCTGGTCGCTCAGGGCGCGGCCAACCTGGTGTCCGGGCTCATGCACGGCATGCCCGTCGGCGGCAGCTTCTCGCGCTCGGCCCTCAACCGCCAGGCGGGCGCACGCACCCGGCTCTCCGGCGCCGTAGCGGGCCTTGCGGTGCTGGCGTTCCTGCCGTTCTCGTTCGTGCTTCAGGACCTGCCGAGGGCGGTTCTGGCCGCGATCGTCATCGTCTCGGCCAGCTCTTTGCTCCAGTTGGGAGCGCTGTTCAAGCTGTGGCGCTACGCGAAGTCGCAGGCCAGCACCGCCATCGCGACGTTCGCGCTCACCATAGTGATGGCGCCGCGGGTCGACTACGCGGTCGTCATAGGGATCTCGCTAGCCCTCATCACGCACCTCTACAGGGAGGCGCAGCTAGGGGTGACGGTAGACCGCGACGAGGGCGAGGTGACGATCCGCTTCGACGGAGTCCTGTGGTTCGGTTCCCTGCAGACCCTGGAGCGGGTCATCCAGAGCGTCGAGGACGACCTGACCAACGTCGATCGCGTCGTGCTCGACACCAGCCGGCTGGGTCGCGTCGACTTCTCGGCCCTGATGCTGCTCTACGACGCCGAGCGACGCCTGTCCGACCAGGGCCTTGACGTGTCGATAAAGGGACTGCACGGCCGCGGCGAGATGATCATGGGCCGCATTCGGCGCGGCTGAACCGCGTGTTCTGGCTCAGTCGTCAGCGCCTCGGACCAGCAGGAACGGCTTGTCGGCACGCCTTAGCGCGCCCTCGGCGACAGAGCCGAACATCCAGCGGTTGAAGCCGCGGCGCCCGTGTGTACCCATGACGATGAGGTCATGGCTCTCGCTGGCCTCGGTGATCGCGTGGACTGGATCGGCGTCCTCCACGAGCTTGGAGGTCGCGTTAACCCCCGCCGCCCTGGCCTTCGCGACGGCCTCTTCGAGGATGTTCTGGCCGCTGGTCCGTAGGTCCGCGTATAGCTGGGCGGCGTATGGCATCGACTCGGGGGTCGCGTAGCCTGCGGTCAACGGGTTCTCCAACACGTGTAAGAACGTGACGCTTCCGCCGGAGAGCTTGGCGAGTCCCAGACCCTGCTCGATCGCCTTCTCGGAGGTATTGCTGCCGTCAGTGGGGATCAGGATCGACCTGTACATCGTGTGTCACCTCTCTCGTGCGCCATCATGATACGTCCCTGACATACGTCCGCTGCGCGCCGGCGCCTCCCTTATCATGAGTCGCGGCCGTTGGCTCAGCCGGGGAACACCGCGAGGCGCGGTCTCGGCGTTGGAGGTTGTATGCGCATCCTGCACCCGACAGACTTCTCCCGGACGGCCGACAAGGCCCTGACCGTGGCTCGTGACCTCTCCTCACGGTTGGGAGGATCCCTCCACGTCGTTCACGTGCAGTCCCAGTTTCAGGAGGGGCTGGGCGGCGTCCGCATGCGGCCACACCTCGACAGCGTCAACCCCCAACTCGACCGCCGGATGGAGGAGGACAGGCAGGAGGAGGTGCGCAGGCTCACCGAGATGCTCAAGCACCTATCCACCCCGGAGGCTACTCACGAACTCCGGTGGGGCGATCCTCTCAAGGAGCTCCTCGACATGCAGACCGAGTTCGACCTCGTCGTCATGGGTGCGCACGGCGGCGAGCGCATGGACCGCTACTTCCTGGGCGGCGTCGCAGGGAGGTTCGTCCGTCGGACGAAGGTTCCCGTCATCACGGTCAGGGAGGAAAGCGAGACGACCGAGGTACGGCGCGTGCTCGTCGCCACCGACTTCAGCGAGGCCGCGAAGGCCGCGGTCGAGGCCGGTAGGGCCCTGCATCAGCACGGCGTGAAGCTAGTGCTGTGCCACGTCGTCGACGACCCGCGCTTCCGGGACGATCCCACGTACATCAACACGGTCACCGACTCGCTCGACCTCCTGGGTGAGGGGTACGAGCGGCACGTGATCCGTTACGGTGACCCCGCCTCGGAGCTGCCACGAGCGGCTCACGAGGTGGGCGCTGACATGATCGCCATCGGGCTCAAGCAGCAGCGCGGTGCCATAGGGCTGCTGCTGGGAAGCCGCGTCGACGCGTTGATCCGTTCTAGCGCCGTCCCCGTCCTAAGCGTGCCCATCGAGGTCGACTGACCTCCTGAGGTTCCGGCTCTGCGGCCTCGACGGCGGCCTCCGCAGCGGGAGGCCGCGGGCCGTCTGCACGTTGCCGGTCCAAGTCCTCTGTCAGCGGAGGCTCCGTACGGACGGCGCGCGGTGGTCCGGGCGGCGGCGCGACGGTCGTGGGGCCGGGCCTCGCTTGCCACACCATGGCCGCTCCGGAAGCGATGAGCGCCACGGCGATCAAGGTCTCGACGAACCCTCCGGTGAAGATCGACAGGAGGCCCAGAGCGGCGAGGGCGATCGCCAGGTAGAGGCTCCACGTGCTGCGGCCGTCGGAGCGTCGGTGCAGCAGGAACAGCGTGGCGGCCAACCCGAGGAAGAGCACCCAACCGCTGTCGGCAGCGGGGAAGATGCCGGCGAACAGGCCCATGAGGGCCAGCGTCGCGAGGCCGCCTCCCGCCAGGAGCAGCCATCTACCCCCGCCACGGCGCAGGTAGAGCGCCACGCAGATCGCGCCGGCGAGACCGAAGAGCAGAGCCCCGCCCCAGGCTCCCGCCATCACGGCGGCGGCCAGAGCCACGAAGCCGAACCCGGGCAGCAACGCCCACCAGTTGCGGCGGTCGCTCGAGTACAGCCAAAAGAAGAGCGCCGCACCGATCCCGAACAACAGCGCCCAGAGGATGCCGCGGATACCTATCGCGACCGCCAGCCTGTCGACGAGGAACAGGACCCCTACGCCTATGAGCAGGGGGCCGAACACGGCCAGTCCCAGACCACCCTGGCGTTCCCCTGTACTGCTCATCCGTCCGGTCGGCTGCGTTCGCCCGTTCACGACGCCACCCCGGCGGACTGGAACACGCGGTCGACCAGATCCTTGGCCTCGTCCTGTATGCGCCTGAGGTGCTCGGTGCCAAGCATGCTCTCGGCGTAGATCTTGTAGATGTCCTCTGTTCCGGACGGGCGTGCCGCGAACCAGCCGTTCCGAGTCTCGACCTTTATCCCGCCTATCGGCGCCCCGTTGCCAGGCGCTTGGTCGAGGACCCGCGTCACCGGCTCGCCGGCGAGTTCCTTCGCGTTCACGTCGCCCGGCCGAAGGCGCTTGAGCACCTCGCGTTGAGCGGCGACCGCAGGCGCGTCGAACCGCGCGTACGCCGGCTCGCCGTGCTGGCGCGTGATCTGGACGTAACGTTCGGCCGGGTCCTCGCCGGTGACGGCCGCGATCTCCGCGGCCAGGAGGCCCATGACGATGCCGTCCTTGTCGGTCGTCCAGGTCGAGCCGTCGCGCCTTAGCAGTGTGGCGCCCGCGCTCTCCTCGCCGGCGAACCCCAGCTCGCCGCTCGACAGCCCGGGTACGAACCACTTGAAGCCCACGGGCACTTCCGTCACATGCCTCCCAGCGGCCCTCGCGACCCTGTCGAGCAGGGACGTCGAAACCAGCGTCTTGCCCAGGCCGGCGGTCACCGGCCAATCCGGACGGTGTGAGAACAGGTAGTCGGCGGCTACGCACAGGTAGTGGTTCGGGTTGAGCAGCCCGCCGGCGCGGGTGACGATGCCGTGCCGGTCGGCGTCCGGGTCGTTGCCGAACGCGACGTCGTAACGGTCTTTGGCGGCGACCAAGCCGGCCATCGCGTACGGCGATGAGCAGTCCATCCGGATCTTGCCGTCGTGGTCGACGTGCATGAACGCGAACGTGGGGTCGATCGCGTCCGAGATCACCTCGAGGTCGAGCCCGTACCTGTCAGCCAGCGGCTCCAGGTACGGCAGGGCGGCACCACCCAAGGGGTCGGCGCCCAGCTTCACGCCGGCAGCCGCGACGCGCCCCAGGTCGACCGTCGACTCCAGGTCCGCGACGTACGGGGAGACCAAGTCCCTCACTTCGACCGCGCCGGTCGAGAACGACCTGGCGACACTCACGCGCTTGACGCCCAGCATGCCGTCCTGCAGGTGGCGGTTCGCAGCCTGCTGGATCGCGGAGGTCTCGTCGGTGTCGGCGGGCCCACCGTGAGGCGGGTTGTACTTGAAGCCTCCGTCGGCCGGCGGGTTATGCGACGGGGTGACGACGATGCCGTCCGCCGTGCCCTCGACCTGGGCGCCGGGACCGCGGCCGCCGTTGTGGCTGACGATGGCGTGCGAGATGACCGGCGTCGGGACCGGCACGAATCGGGGCAGCGCGCTCCGGTTCGTACCCTCCGCCGCGACGACCACCCTGACGTCGTTGGCGGCCAGCACCTCGATGGCCGTCAGGAGCGCGGGCTCCGAGAGGGCGTGGGTGTCCGCCCCGAGGAACAGTGGCCCGGTGATGCCGCGGTTCGCTCGGTGATCGGCTACGGCCTGACAGATGGCGGCGATGTGGTCCTCGTTGAACGTACGGTCGGTCGAGGTACCGCGGTGTCCCGAGGTCCCGAAGGAGACAGCCTGTGCGGCGTCCCCGGCCTCGGGAGCCAGTACGTAGTAGGCGGAGACGAGGCGCGGGACGTCGACCAGGAGGCTGCGCGGCGCCGGTTTCCCGGCCAGAGGATGCGTGCTCATGCGACGTACCTCCAAGAAGTGACAACACGTTACAACTCACGCGTGAGGGCGCTTGAGCCGCTCAGGGTAGTCGTTCCTTCGGCGGACCCGTAGCGCTGGAAACGGGGCGACTGGGGCCCGCGGAGTCCGATGAGCACGCCACGGTGATAGACTGCTCGCTGCTATTCCGGCCCCAGCGCTGGGAACGCCGCGGTCGCGGCCTGCAACGGACGAGGCGGCGACCGGAAGCCATGCTGGGACCGGACGACCATAAGGCAAGCAGTGGAGGAACGATGGACCTGTTGATCACCCTCGTACCGCTGGCCGCCGTGGCCGCCCTCGTGGCGGCAGGGCTGCTGGCGCGCAGCGTCATGTCAGCGCCGACTGGCAACGACCGCATGGTCGCCATCTCGGACGCTATCAAGCAGGGCGCCGCGGCGTACATGAACCGTCAGTACCGCACCATCGCGGTCGTAGCCGTCGTCATCGCCGCGATCTTCGCGATCGTGGCCCTGACGGCAGGCACCGCTCACGACCGCACCCTGTGGTGGTGGACGACCATCGGCTTCCTCGTTGGCGCCCTCTTCTCGGCGATCAGCGGTTACGTGGGTATGAACGTGGCCGTCCGCGCGAACGTGCGCGTCGCCCAGGCGGCACGCACGGGGCTCGATGGTGCGCTGAAGATCGCCTTCAACGGTGGCGCCGTTGCCGGCCTCGCCGTCGCCGGCCTCGCACTGCTGGGCGTTGCGGGCTTCTTCTGGCTGTTCACGGTGGCCATCGGCCTCCCGAACCCGGTCGAGCCCCTCGTGGGCTTCGCGTTCGGCGCCTCACTGATCAGCCTCTTCGCCCGTGTCGGCGGTGGGATCTACACGAAGGCCGCGGACGTGGGCGCCGACCTCGTCGGCAAGGTCGAGGCCGGCATCCCCGAGGACGACCCACGCAACCCTGCCGTTATCGCCGACAACGTCGGTGATAACGTCGGCGACTGCGCGGGCATGGGCGCGGACCTCTTCGAGACCTACGCCGTCACGGCCATCGGTGCGGTGTTCCTCGGCTTCCTGCTGCCAGGCACCGGCGTCATAACCAACCTCGTCACCTACCCGCTCCTGCTGGGTGCGATCGCCATCGTCGCCAGCATCATCGGGATCCAGTTCGTCAAGCTGGGCAAGGGCAACGACATCATGGGCGCCCTCTACAAGGGCGTCTACGCCAGCGCGGGCATCTCGATCGTCGGCTTCCTCGTCGCCACCTGGGGCCTCTTCCGCGACGTCGACCTGCAGGACCTCCTCGGCCGCGACATCGGCTGGCTGAGCCTGTTCCTCGCCAGCCTCGTAGGCATCGTCGTCGTCGTGCTGATCATGTACATCACCGAGTACTACACGGCCACGCGTTTCCGCCCCGTCAGGCGCATCGCCGAGGCCTCCGTCACCGGGTCGGCGACGAACATCATCTCGGGCCTCGCCGTCGGCATGCAGTCGACCGCCCTGCCGACCATCGTTCTCGTGCTCGCCACCTTCGGAGCGTTCCAGCTCGCCGGCCTCTACGGCATAGCCGTCGCTGCGGTCGCGATGCTCTCCGTCGCCGGGATGGTCGTGGCCATGGACACCTACGGCCCCATCACGGACAACGCCGGCGGTATCGCAGAGATGGCCGAGCTGGACGACTCGGTGCGCGTCAACACTGACGCCCTTGACGCCGTCGGCAACACGACCAAGGCCGTCACCAAGGGATACGCGGTCGGGTCCGCGGCGCTGGCCGCCCTCGTGTTGTTCGCCGACTTCGCCGAGCGGCTCGAGATCGTCGACCCCATCCGGTTCGCCGAGGGCGCGTTCCGCCTCAACGACCCCATCGTCCTCGTGGGTCTGCTCATCGGCGCCATGCTGCCGTTCCTCTTCTCCTCCTACCTGATGGAGTCTGTCGGCAAGGCCGCCGGCGCCGTCATCGAGGAGGTTCGCAGGCAGTTCCGCGAGATCAAGGGGATCATGGAGGGCACGGCGAAGCCCGACTACGGCCGTGCCGTCGACATCGTCACCCAAGCCGCCCTGCGCGAGATGGCCCTCCCGGGCATCATCGCCGTGGCCGCGCCGCTGATCGTCGGCCTGCTGTGGGGGCCGCTGGCTCTCGGCGGCCTGCTCATCGGCGTGATCGCTTCGGGCCTCATGATGGCGCTCTCCATGTCGAACGGTGGCGGCGCCTGGGACAACGCGAAGAAGTACATCGAGGACGGCAACCACGGTGGCAAGGGCTCGGACGCCCACGCCGCCGCCGTTGTCGGCGACACGGTAGGCGACCCGTACAAGGACACCGCGGGCCCCTCTATCAACCCTCTGATCAAGGTCATCAACACGGTGGCGCTGATCTTCGCCGGCCTGATCGCCGGCCTGGGTGGCTGGCTGCTGTAAAGCGGCTCAGCAACTCCAACCAAGACGCCGGTGGACGAGTTCGGTCCGCCGGCGTTCTCTCATCTGTACTGCCCCAAATGTCTACGTTAGCGCAGACCGTAGGCCCATAATAGGACGTTGCACCATACTTACTTGGCGCCGATGGCAGTAGCATTCGAGGCGAAGGAGGTTCTGTTATAGAAGAAACAGACCACTTCTATAGAGGACGACCCCAGTCCCACTAGAGGCTCGATCGAGCGACCCTAGGCACAGCCCGATATTCGTAGGGAGCCGACGCAGCGAGAAAAGGCGACAGGGGTCGTTCCTTTTCGTGTATGCGTGTTCGTGTAAGCGTCGCAGAGCCGCTGGGCCCTCGGTCCAGGGGTAGACCGTGGCTTTAGGCGGCGCCCGGTGCCTACAGGCGCGCCCCACCGCCGGACCAACGCGATCCGGACCTACGCATCCCCGGTGTCGGACACACGCGTGCCCGATTGGTACGCGGGCGCTTGTGTGACAAGCCGGCCACCTGTAACACTCTCCTGAGCCCGGCCACCCTGGGTGGTCGAGTGCTTTGGAGAGGGAACCATGGCTTACGTGATCGCCGAGCCCTGCATCGGCACGAAAGACGCCTCCTGCGTCGACGTCTGTCCCGTCGAGTGCATCTACGAGGCGGACGACCAGTTCTACATCCACCCCGAGGAGTGCATCGACTGCGGGGCGTGCGTTCCTGCCTGCCCTGTCGACGCCATCTTCCCCGAGATAGACGTGCCCGGCGACTGGGAGTCCTACATCGAGAAGAACTCCCGCCTCTCTGGTCTCTAAGAAGGGTCTCCCTTCTCATCGCCTGACCGCCTACGGTGGCCGCACCCTTGTTCACGGCCACGAGGAGGTCAGATGCTGGCGACAGAGCAAGTCACGACGCTAGCCCAGAGCCTGGCGCCCCTGGGCGATCAGGTGATCAGCCTATACCTCGACGTCAACCCGTCCTCGGCGGACAACCAACGCAAAGCATGGACGCTGCGAGCACGTGCGGCGATGGACGACCTACCGCTGCCCAACGGGGCGGCGAGGCGCATCGCGGACCGCCTGCGGGGCCAGGTCGCGCCCGAAGCGCGCACGTTGGCGGTCTTCGCGCATCCCACGGACGACGAGGTGTTCCACACGCTCCCCATCGAACACTCTCTGCGTTCCGTCACGGGACACGACGGCGCCTTGGCCCGCTTCGGCGAGCCGTTCCTCGCCCCCATACAGCTCAACCTGCTGAGGCGTCGGCCCAGCCTCGTCCTCCAACTCAGTGGCGACAGGGTGCGACTGTTCGTCGTCAACCCGGGCAGTATCCATGAGCTGGACGAGGTCGTCCAGACGTGGGACGAGACCTTCTGGCGTACCGACGAGGCCGCAGGGTCCTTCAGGCCCGGCGAGACGCAGCGCGGCGGCTCACCCAAGGACGCGTACGAGGACAGGACCGGCGACTGGATAGCCCGTCTCTACAAGCGAGTCGGCTCCGATCTCCAAGCGCTCGCTCGACGTCACGACGCGGTGCGGGTGATCCTCTCCGGCACCTCGGAGGACGTCGCGGCGTTCGAGTCAGAGCTGGAGCAGCCAGCAGAGGCCCTCGTTGCGGGACGCATACCGCTCCAGTCGAACCCCGAGGCCTCCGCCGGGTCACTGCACGGGACCTTCCTGGAGGCGGTGCAGGAAGCCGAGGCGAAGGAGTCGGAGCAGGCGCTCGCCGAGGCCACTGAGCGCGGCATCCTGGGTGCGGAACGGACACTCGAGGCGGTGATCGAGAACCGGGTCCACCTGCTCATCGTCCCCGATGTCCCGTACCAGCGGGTCTGGAGGTGCCGAGGGAGCGGGCGCGTTTTCGCCCAGCAGGCCAAGGCAGCCGCCGAATGCCGCGACGATGGCCTCGAGGAGGTCCCGCTGGCCGACACTCTGCCCCGGCTCGCCGAGGATTACGGCATGGACCTACGGTTCGTCAGCGGGGAGAGCGACGTACGGCTGCGCGAGGAGTTGGGGGGTCTGGCGGGGCTGCTGCGCTGGTAACGCCAGGCTCACTGCGTGCCTCCGCCGCCCGAAGCAGGGCGTCCTTGGAGCGCTCGATCGCGGCCTTGGCCTGCTCCAACGCCTCGAGGGCCCGGTCGAGCCCTGCCACCGGCCCTCCTTCCTCCAGCAACGAGCGTCTGGCGGCGCGCCGCTCCCGCACACGGAGCAGGCCGGCAGGCGCGCCGGCGACGACCCCCGCCATCGCCAGGGCGACGAGCGCCGCGGCCAGCGCGTTGTAGATGAACGCGGCTCTTGGACCGCCACCCAGGTAGTAGTCGAACACCGGCGTGAGCAGCGGCACGCCCTGCACGAACGCCACGTCGACCACCGCCAGGTGCAGTCGGAACGCGGCGGCAGCCACCACGGCGATGCCTATACCCCACCAGGCCACCGTCGAGAGGCGCTTGCCGCGGGCGCTGCCTCCTCCGGCACGCGCGAGCAACGTGCGGGGACCCGCGATCCTGGCGAGGACCAGGAACCCCAAGAGCGTGCCGGCGAGCGCGCCGAAACCGACCCAACGCCTCAGCGTCGCCGACAGCCATGCCGTGGGCGAGAGGAACACGACGACGAGCGCGATAGCGGCAGGCACGAGCTGGGCGACCGTGACCGCCGTGCCGTAGAAGGCCAGGAGCTTGCGTACCCACCCGTAGGCACGCGAGCCAGCGCCAAGCAGGGCGTTCGGATCGGGAGCGCGCCGGGGTCCACCCGCGGCGGGCGGCACGGCGCTCATCCGCCGCCCGGCAGGAACGCAGGCAACGGCACGCGCATGAGCACCTCATCACTACCCGCCGCCAACACCACGAGCGCGAGCGGGTCACGGTACACGACCGACGCGGCCGAGAGGCGCAGGCTCACCGTGTCGCCGGAGCGCCCCGCGGCAACGGGCTCGCCGGTTGCAAGCGAGCGGAACGTCGAACCGTCGTCTCCGGCTGGCAGCGCACCCGTCGGCAACAGGTCGAACGCCTCCCACGCGAGCGTGATCCGGCTGCCGTCGAGTTGAGAGTCATCTGTAGCGGAGACCTCGTAGACGAGGACTACTTCGTCTTCGCTGCGCTCGAGCCGCGACCTCACTACCAGGTCTATCGCGACCTCGACGCCCGCCAGCGTCACGACCGTCCCTACGATCTCCGTGCCGACGCTCGCGGCGGCCGTCGACGTGTCAGGTGACGCGAACGCCACGAGGGCCGGCGTCTCTTCGTGGAAGGAGTCGGCGTTCAGGCCGTAGGAGACGAGCGTGTCGCCCCCCAAGAAGTCACCGTCGAAGTAGCGGGCGACCTCGATCCACGCGCACTCATCGTCCTGCGTGCACCGCGGCAACCCCACCACGTCGGCCAGCACCTCGGAACCGGCGGACCAACGCACCGGCGTTGGTGGGCTGCCCTGCAGGTTCCGGATCCGGTGAACGGTGCAGGCGCGACCATCTACGGCCGTGCCGCCCAACGACTCGAACACGAAATGGAAGCCGCCCTGACTCGCCTCAGCGGGCGGAGTGGGCAACGCCTGCTCGACCTGACACTGCAGGACCTGCAGCGTTGAACCGTCACCGTTCGGCTCTGCCGGAGGCGACTGGGATGCGGCCGCGAAGACGAGAGAAGTCAGGCCGACCGCTACGACGCTGCGCCAACGAAGGCGCGAAGGGCCGGGCATGGCGGCATATTAGGGCATGGCCGGTGCCAGGCCGACGCCTGCGCGATTCATGACTCAGTGATCCTGAAGACGTGCACGCAAAGCGACGAAAAGCGGCACCTCTGGGTTCGAGCGCGACCTGTCGTCCACCACCGGATCCGGCAACTCGACCATGGCGTCGAGCCGCAAGCCGGCGCGGGCCAGGGCGTTGACGTAGTCCATCAGG
>DASRWD010000056.1:0-14337 GCA_035654755.1 Trueperaceae bacterium | reverse complement strand
GGGATCGTTCTGGGCATCGTGGCTGCCATGAGCCCCAACCGCTGGCCCGACCACCTCGTCGGCACCGTGGCCACCCTCGGCATGTCGGTACCCAACTTCTGGTTGGGAATCGTGGCCATCATCCTCTTCGCTGTCCAGCTCAGGTGGCTGCCGGCCTCGGGCATCGCGTCGATCGGCAAGGGCTTCGACGTCATCGACCGCATCCGGCACCTGATCCTTCCGGCGGGCGTGCTGGCGTTCGGCCTCATGCCGAACATCGTGCGCGTGACACGTGCCGCCGTCCTCGAGGTGAAGGCGACCGACTACGTTCGGACGGCCCGTTCGAAGGGCCTGCGCGACGCCAAGGTCTTACGCAAGCACATGCTCCGCAACGCCTTCGTGCCCGTGACGGCCATGCTGGGCCTCATCACGACCGTTCTCTTCTCGGGTTCGGTGGTCATCGAGAGCGTCTTCGGTTACGCGGGCATAGGCCGCCTGGCGATCGAGGCTGCCAACGGCCGCGACTACCCCGTGATCCTCGGCGTGACCATGCTGGCCGGAACGGTCGTCGTGATGGTCAACCTGATCGTGGACCTCCTGTACGTGGTCATAGACCCTAGGATCCGCCATGTCTGAGGTGCTGATCACGCAGCCGGTGACGGCTCCCGTACGGCGCCGCAGCCGGTTCTTCGCGCGGGCACTGAGGCAACCGTTGGGCCTCATCGCCTTCACCGTGCTCGTGCTCATGGTGCTGATGGTGGTCTTCGGGCCGGCACTCCTGCCACACTCGCCCACGCGCACGAGCCCGTTGGAGACGCTGCGCCCACCGTCGGCCGAGCACTGGCTCGGCACCGACGAGTTGGGACGTGACGTCTTCGCCCGCATCGTCCACGGCGGCCGGGTCTCGCTGTCCGTCGGGCTCTTCTCCATGCTCGTCGGCCTGTTCCTCGGCATCGCGATCGGCGGCACCGCCGGCTACTTCGGCGGCCGCACCGAGACCGTGCTCATGCGGATCGTCGACACCTTCATGGCCATCCCGGCGTTCTTCCTGATCCTCGTCATCGTCACGAGCTTCGGCAACCACCCGGTGATGATCGTCGTCACCGTCGGGATCGGCTTCTGGGCGCAGATGGCAAGGAGCGTGCACGCGGAGTTCAAACGCTTCAGGCTGGCAGACTTCGTGGAGGCGTCACGAGCGCTTGGCAGCAAGCACCTGCGGCTCATGATCCGCCACATCCTCCCGCAAGTGATGCCGCAGGCCACGGTGCTAGCGACCCTCGGCGTGGGTTGGGCCATCCTCACCGAGGCGGGCCTCAGCTACCTGGGACTGGGCATCCAGCCGCCTCTCGCCTCGTGGGGCAACATGCTCCAGAACGCGCAGGCCTACCTGTTCCGCGCTCCCATTCTGGCCGTCTGGCCTGGCCTCTTCATCGCCCTTACCGTCCTCGCCTTCAACGTGCTAGGGAACGCCCTGCGCGACATCCTCGACCCACGCGGGTAGGCACGCACTCAACGCCCCTGCGCGCGAACGGGCGGCCTGACAGGGCCGCAGATCGGAGCAAGATGCAAGCCAAGAACTACGACGGCTACCGCGCCTACCAGTACCTGGACGTCGAAGACCTGCCCAAGGTCGAGCTCGTTGAGCAGATCGGCCGCGTGCCGAGCAAGGCACCGGAGACGACCTCGGAGCAGGAGGCGAGGGTCAGGCGGCTCTTCGAGGAGAACCTTGTCGTGTCACTACACGATCACTGCTTCGTATCGCCCAAGGACCTGAGGAACTTCCTGGAGTTTCGCCGCTACGGGCGCGAGTACACGGCGTACGAGGGGCTGGCCGTCAGCGGCCTCGACTGCGTGTTCGACGCCATGATGGACGGCACCGCGATGATCACCTCCCGAGCCGGATGGAAGTGGGACGACGTCGTCTTCGACATCGGCATGCGGCTCTCCGACATCGCCCACCAGGACATGGTGCAGTTGGCGCTCACGACCGAGGACATCAGGCGCTGCAAGCGCGAAGGCAAGGTCGCCTTCGTGGTCTCGATAGAGGGCGCGGCGATGATCGAGAACGAGCTCGACCGCATAGACGTCCTCTACGGGTTCGGCATGCGCTCCCTCGGCATCTGTTACAGCGAGGGCAACGCGCTCGGCGGGGGTCTCAAGGAGCCGCCGCAGTACGGTCTCACCGACTTCGGCCGCCGCGCGGTGACACGCATGAACAAGCTCGGCATCGCGATCGACGTCTCACATGCTAACGACCAGACGTCGCTCGATACCATCGACCAGTCGACGCATCCGGTGTTCATCACGCACGCAGGCGCCCGGGCACTATGGAACACGCCTCGCCTGAAGCCGGACGAGGTCATCAAGAAATGTGCAGAGAAAGGCGGTGTCATCGGCATCGAGGCCGCGCCCCACACGACGATCACCCGCGACAACCTCACGCACTCCCTCGAGTCGTTCATGCAGCACTTCGAGTACTGCGTGGACCTGGTCGGTATCGACCACGTCGCCTTCGGGCCCGACACGCTCTTCGGCGACCACGTCGGGCTGCACCAGGCGCTCCGCGAGGCGCTGTCGCTTGGCGCGTCCAAGGGCAAGGAGCCTTACCCGATGGTCGAGTACGTGGACGGCATCGAGAACCCGGCGGAAGCGTTCCCGAACATCGTGCGCTGGCTGGTGAAGCACGACTACTCGGACGACGAGATCGCGAAGGTCATCGGCGGCAACATCATGCGCGTGCTGGACGAGGTGTGGGCGCGCTGAGCGGCCAACCACTGGTCGCCGAAAGGCGCCTCGCGGGGCTGCGAGTCGGCGTTTACGGGAGCGGCGGCGCCCCATGGCATCACCTCGCGCTCGCGTCCGTGCACGGCGCGGACGTCCGGATAGTGAGGGCCGAGGACATCAAGGCCGGGCGGCTGGAGGAGCTAGACGCCCTCGTCTTCCCTGGTGGTGGAGCGCTGGCGATGGCCGGGCTCATTGCGCCCTTGGGCGAGACCGGCGCCACGGCTGTGCGCGACTGGGTGGAGCGCGGCGGAACGTATGTCGGCTCATGCGCTGGCTCCGTACTACCCATCGCCCTCGCCGGAGCCGCCGACGCGGCCGTGCCTGCAGCCAGGTGCCTGCGTCTGGTGAACGTGCCGCTGGCGAACACCGGCGATGAGACACTGGGTGGCCTGGCCTCGCCGGGCGTGGGCCGCATCGTCGTCCGGCTGGACACCGGGCATCCCTACGCAGAGGGCCTTCCCGAACGGATAGAGCTGGTGCACTACAACGGACCCCTGTTCGACGTCTCGCGGGCGGGGCACGAGGTCACCGCCTTCGGGTGGCCGGTGTCCGCGACCTCCGGCTTCACTCCCGCCGAGCGCTTCCTCGAGACGCCCGATGAGCCGTTCCGGGGCGAGACCACACTGGAGCGCTGCGTGAGACGCGGTGCCGCGACCGCTCTGGAGGCCCGGTTCGGGTCGGGGCGCGTGGTGCTGTTCGGTTCGCACCCCGAGTTCGGACTGGATGCGCTGGGGCTCGGCTGGTCGCACGGCGCTCAACTTCTCGTCGCTGCGTTGGCGGGCACAGCCGGTGCCGCCGCTAGCGGCGATGAGTCGGAAGCGTCAGCGGGCGCCGCGGCGCGTGAGCAAACCGACGACCCTCGTCCTGCCGAACGCCGGCAGCCGTGGGCAGTCCAGCGCGAGAAGCCCGGCGCTAGCTCGGACGAGCTGGCCACAGAGGTTTCCCACAAGCTATGGCGCGCAGCGGAGCGGTTCGCCACGCTGTCTGGCCGCGACGCACAAGACTGGCTGGCGCCCGGATACGCGGCCGCCTTCCACGGCGTGCCCGCCAGGAAGGCATGGACCACCGAGCTCCGTGCAGCGGCGGCAGCCACGGCTGCGGCGGCCGAGGACCTGCAGAGTAGTGCGCAGGACCTGGGCGAACACGAGGTTATCTGGCTCGACGACGTGCCGCGGGTCGCCCAGGACTTCGGCGCGATGGGCCTCCTGCAGCTCGTGGACCGCATCCACCACATGTTGGACCGGGCCGAGGGCGCCTTACCACGGCCGGCGCAGCGCCCGGCACACGCTTACGACCTCTTCGACAGTCACCCTTTCCACCTCGCCATGGGCAGCTACTTGAGCGCCGCCGGCCTGGCCGCCGCGTCACTGCTGACCGTCACTGCCCTAGCGGCAGGCAAGGGCGACGTGCCGGCCAACGCGAGGAGACTGCTGTGGGCGTGAACGGCCCATCTCCGGAGGACAGATGATCGTAGAAGTGAACGGCGCGAAACTGCGGGTCGACGTCCAGGGCGAAGGCAACGCGGTGCCCATCTACACGCACCACGGCGCCCCGGGTCTGGGGAACCGCAACGAGCCGAACAAGTCGTTCGGACCCCTGTCAGACGAGTTCCGCATCGTGGCGTTCGACGCACGCGGCTCGGGCGAGTCGGACGCCGTTCCGCCCTACAGCCACGAGCAGTGGGTGGCGGACCTGGACGCCCTGCGCCAGCACTTCGGCGACGAGCGCATCGTCATGGCGGGTGGCTCGTACGGCGGCTACATCGCCCTCGAGTACACGTTGGCTCACCCTGACAGGGTCACCCACCTGATCCTCCGCGACACCTCGGCATCGCGGCGGTTCGAGGGCATGGCTCGAGAGAACGCCTTGGCCCGCGCGGCTCAGTACCCGGAGATCACGCCCGAGATGCTCGACAAACTCTTCCAGGGCCGCATCGAGAGCGACGAGGAGTTCCGCCGTTACTTCGCAGCAATCTCTCCCCTCTACGACGCCAACACGACGCCGGAGAAGGCCGCCGCCCGGGTAGCGGGAGCCACCTTCAGGTACGAGACCCACAACTGGGCGTTCTCGCGCAACATCCCCAACTTCGACGTCTCCGCACGCCTACATGAGATCAGGTGCCCGACGCTGATCGTCGTGGGCCGGCACGACTGGATCACACCCGTGGCGGCGTCCGAGGAGATCGCCGCTGGCATCCCGAACGCGCGCCTCGAGATCTTCGAGAACTCCGGCCACTCACCGCAGCTGGAGGAGAACGAGAAGTTCGTGGCGCTCGTCAGGGAGTTCCTTTCCTCGTAGGGCCTTGCCCTCTGGCCAGCCTCAGCGCAGAGGCGGACCCACTACCTGCATTCCGTGGGCCTCGAACAGCGGCCTGAGCGCCTCGGGAGATGCCATTCCCGACAGCTGGCATGCGGCATCGAAGAGCTCATCCATGAGGCCTGCGGGTTGGAAAGCGATGACGATCCGCCCGGGCTCGGTTCCGTCCAGGGCCCACGTGTGCGGTACGCCGCGAGGCGCCATGACGGAGTCACCCGGCCCCAGGAGGTGGGGATGCCCGTCCACCTCAAGCATGTGCCTGCCCTCGACCACGACCTTACGGTTCGCCGGCCCAAGAGCCTCGCGTCAGCTGAAACCTGCAGTCTGCCGGGAACGACGTTCAACCACTTGGTTGACAATCGACTCCGCCGCCAACTATCCTCAACCACATGGTTGAACATGCCGAGCACCGACCGGCGGAACTAGACCTGGTCTTCAAGGCGCTGTCCGACCCCACCCGGCGCGGGCTCCTTGCGAGGCTTCGAGCCTCCGACAGGACGGTCGGTGAGCTCGCGGAACCGTTGTCCATGTCCTTGGCCGCCGTCTCGAAGCACGTCCAGGTGTTGGAGGGGGCGGGCCTCGTGAACCGACGAGTCGAGGGGAGAAGGCACGTGTGCTCGCTCGAGCCTGGGCCGTTGACGCGTGTGGACGCCTGGCTCGACCACTACCGGGCTTACTGGCCGAAGCGACTGGATGCCTTGCAGGCAGCCCTCGAGTCAGACGAGGAGGCAGGCAGATGAGCGCCAAACGTCCGACGGGCAGCGAGGCTGCGCCGGGTGTCGTGACTGGACGCGGCGCCATCACGTTCGAGCGTTTGCTGCCCGGGCCGATCGAGCGCGTCTGGGACTACCTGACCGTACCGGAGTTGCGCCGCACCTGGCTGGCCGACGGTCCCATGACACTGACAGAAGGCGGTCCGGTGGAGCTGGCGTTCGACAACCAGGCCCTCAACGACCGCGCGGAACCCGTGCCCGGTAAGCATGTCGAGCACGCCGAACACACGCGTCCCACCGGGCTCGTCACGGCCTGCGAACCGCCCAGGCTGCTCGCCTTCACTTGGGACGACCCAGGCGTGACTTCTGAAGTCAGGTTCGAGCTGAAGGAGCAGGATGGCGGCGTGTTCCTGCGTCTAACGCACAGTCGGCTGAACGACCTTGATATGGCCACGTCAGTGGCCAGTGGCTGGCACACGCACCTCGACTTCCTGACGGCGAGGCTGGCAGGCAGGTTGCCGCCCATGTTCTGGACGCTCCACGGCTCGCTCGAGCGCGAGTACCAGCGGGTTCTTGAAGGTTCGGAAGAACTGTTCGGTTGACCCGGTTGCGTAGGGACCGCTAACGGTGTTCAAGCGCTCACCGATGAGCTGACCCGCGTAGCGCGACCCACTGTCGGTGGCCACTATCTCCTCTGCCTTCGATCGCGAGTGCAGACGCCAGGTGAATCGCGTCAGGCCTTCGTAATGGGATCGGCCTAAGTCCATACAGACTTGCCACAGACAAGGGTGAGGACTACCGTGAGCTAACGAACTATTGAAGGGCCCTCGCTCGGCCACACCTCAAGTGCGCCGTCCGGGCCCAGGCGGGTCGGACCGGCCACGTCGCATCGCGCGAACCTCTACCGGCGCCGTCTCGCCCCAAGGAGGTCGTTGCTGCTTGCCGATGTGAGGTCCACGTGCGCTTTCGCGACAACCAGGTCGGAAGGGATGGGAAGAGCAGATGAGCCCAGTTCGTAGGTTCGATCCGTTCGGGCGCAGCATCACCCGCAGGAGCTTCCTCAAGTACGCCAGCGCCACCGCGGCAGCGGCCGCGCTAGGGCCGCAACTGGTCAGGGCGCAGGGCGGGACCCTGAGGATCCTGCAGTGGAGCCACTTCGTGCCGGCGTACGACACCTGGTTCGACCAGTACGCCAGGGATTGGGGCGCCGCCAACGGCATCGACGTCGTCGTGGATCACATCAACCTAGCGGACCTGACCACCGCCGTCGCCGCCGAGATCTCGGCCGGGGCCGGTCACGACCTCATCGAGATCGTAGGTGCTGAAGCAGGGCAGTTCGAGCCCAGCCTCATCTCCATGAACGACCTCAACCAGGAAGCTCAGAGCCGCTTCGGCGAGCAGCTCGGCGTCTCGCAGCGCTACTCGTACAACCCGGCTACCGAGAACTACTACGGCTTCTGCGTCGGCTGGACCATCGACCCGGCCAACTACCGCCGCAGCTTGTGGGACGCAGCCGGGATGCCGGACGGACCGACCACCTGGGAAGACCTCGTCACGGCAGGCGGCCAGATCAGGGACGAGCAGGGCGTGCAGCTCGGCATCGGCCTGGCCCAAGAGATCGACTCGAACATGGCGCACCGGGCGATAATGTCGTCGTTCGACGCGGCCCTACAGAACGAAGACGGCGAGGTAATCCTCGACCAAGGCGAGAACTTCGAGCGCGTGCTGGAGTCCGTCCAGTTCATGCAGCGCCTCTACGAAGCTGCCATGACGCCAGAGGTGTTCGCCTGGAACGCGGCATCCAACAACCAGGCGCTGATCGCCGGGCGAGCGTCGTACATCATGAACTCGATCTCGGCGTACCGCTCCTCGCAGGAGGACGTGCCCGACATCGCCGAAAACGTCTTCTTCGGCCCCGCCCTGCAGGGCCCGCGCGGCACGGCCTGGGCGAACGCCCACGTCATCTACAACTACATCGTGCCGCAGCACGCCCAGAACCCGGACGCCGCGCAGCAGTTCATCCTCGACCTGGCCGAGAACTACGACCAGGCCATGTACCACTCCAAGCTGTACAACTCGGCGAGCTTCCAGGACACCCCGGTGGCAGGCAACGGCGACTACCCGACGGTCGACGGCGCGAGCACGCTCCGCGACCTCCACGACGCCTGGTTCACCAACGACCCCTTCAAGCTGCCCAACGAGGCCGACGGCAAGCTGCTGCCCCTCCTCAACGCGACCGAGTGGACCACCAACGTCGGGCATCCAGGCGTGTGCAGCCCAGCTGTGGCAGAGGTCTACAACACGTTCGTGGTGCCCAACATGTTCGCCCGCGCGGTACGCGGCGACCAGACTCCGGAGGAGTCGATCAGGACGGCCGCTGGGGAGGCCAACGCCATCTTCACAGCGTGGCGCGAACGCGGGCTCGTCTGAGGGTTTCGCTTTCTTCGGGTGGTGGAGAGCCTCTCTCCACCACCCCGTTCCCCTGCCTTAGGAGGGCGCCTTCAGCATGGCGAAACTGACCGTCCGCGACGTTCACACCCACTTCGGTTCGGTCAAAGCCGTGGACGGCGTGAGCCTTGACGTCCGCGACGGCGAGTTCCTGGTGTTGCTAGGCGCCTCCGGCTCCGGCAAGACCACGCTCATGCGCACCGTCGCCGGGCTCGAGAAGTTGACGAGCGGCGAGGTCTCCATCGGCGACAGGGTCGTCAACGGGCTGCCTCCCAACGACCGCAACATCGCGATGGTCTTCCAGAGCTACGCGCTCTACCCGCACAAGAGCGTGTACAGGAACATCTCGTTCCCCCTAGAAGCCGTGCGCACCAGCAAGGAGAAGGCGCGCGAACGCGTCGAGTGGGCTGCCAACCTCTTCGGGATCGGTCACCTGCTCGACCGTAAGCCGCGGATGCTCTCGGGCGGGGAGAGGCAGCGTGTGGCCCTCGCGCGCGCCCTCGTCAGGGAGCCGAACCTCTTCCTCCTCGACGAACCGCTCTCCAATCTGGACGCAAAGCTGCGTCACCAGGCGCGGCACGAGCTGAAGAAGCTGCACGGCCGCATCGGCATCACGACCATCTACGTAACGCACGACCAGGTGGAGGCCATGGGACTGGGCGAGCGCGTGGCCGTCATGAACTTCGGCAAGATCGAGCAGATCGGCAAACCAAGCGACATCTACCGCGAGCCGGCCAACACGTTCGTGGCACGGTTCATGGGCTCGCCGGCGATGAACCTCATCAGCAAGGACGGCGACATCCTCGGCTTCCACCCTGAGAACCTCCTGCCGGTTGGCGACTTCCAGCCTGACCCGGACTCCCTGCGCCTCAACTTCCATGTGTCGGGGCTGGAGGACCTGGGAGCCGACCTACTGCTGTACGGTTCCATCCCAGGAGCGGACACCACGCCGATGGGCGAGGGCACGGACGTCATCGCCAAGCTCCCCGCCAGGCTGGTGAGCTCGATAAAGGTGGACGCCGAGCAGGAGTTCTTCGTACGCGAGCGGTACGTCAACCGTTTCGACCCGGCCACCGGTCGCAGGACCACAGCGCCGGCTACTGCGTGAGCCTCGCACCCGCAAAGGCCACTGCCGCCGAGCGCGCGAGCGCCCGCCGCGATGCGTTGCTGGCCGTCGGGATGATCGCGCCGGCCGTGCTTTTCATAGTGCTGCTGGTGGGCGTGCCTTTCGGGCTGGCGATCTACTACAGCCTCCACGACGTAACGACCGGCGGGACCGCCGTGAAGTGGGTCGGTCTCTCCCACTTCGTCGAGCTGGTCGGCGACCGCAACTTCCAGCAGGCACTGGGAAACACGATCCTGTTCACGGTCGGAACGCTGGTGACCGTGCTGGTGCTCGGCACCATACTGGCCGAGCTGCTCATGCGCGACTTCCGCGGCAAGTGGGTCGTGCGCTTCCTGATCCTTCTGCCGTGGACGGCGCCTGTGGCGCTGGGGCTCATCGGCTGGCTGTGGATGTACGACTCCGTTTTCAGCCCCATAGACTGGTTCCTGCGGCAGGTGGGTCTGCTGGGCAGCCGCGACGCCGCCCTAGGCGTTCTACCCAACCTCTACTGGCTGGGCGACAAGGTCCTCGCGAAGGTCTCGATAATCGTCGTCAACGTGTGGCGCATCCTGCCTCTCGCCACCGTGATCGTCCTCGCAGGCCTCAACTCGGTGCCACGGGACGTGATCGAGCAGGCGAGGGTGGACCGTGCCGGCTACTTCAGGCGCCTGTTCCAGGTCATCCTGCCGATGATCTCCCCTATCTTGATGATCGCCGTCCTGTTCACGTTCATCTTCACGGTGGCGGACATGATCCCCATCTTCATCCTCACGCGTGGCGGGCCGGCGAACAGCACCAACACGCTCGCCAGCCTGGCGTTCTTCACCGGCATCCTCGGCGGCAACCTGGGTCGGGGCGCCGCGATCGCGCTGTTCCTGCTGCCCGTACTAGGCGGCGTCAGCGCCGTGCTCTTGCGCCTCATCCGGCGTAGTGAGGTGACGTGATGGTCTCGAGCGCCCCCGCCACGGGTACCACCGCGCCAGGACGCGAGCGCGTGAGGCGCGGGTTCCTCGGCGGCACCGCCTTCTACCTGACGGTCGCCCTCTTCACGGTGTTCGCGGCGTTGCCCTTCTACGTCATGCTGATCACGTCGTTCAAGCGCAACTCGGACCTGTTCAACCCTGAGGCCAACCCGTTCTGGTTCGCCCAACCGCCCACGTTCGACCACATCACGTTGCTGTTCACCGACACGCTGTTCGTCAGGTGGCTCCTCAACTCGTTCATGGTTGGCGGGCTGGTCGTCATCATCACGCTGCTCCTGGCCGTGCCTGCCGCGTACAGCCTCGGTCGCCTTGCGGGGAGCTGGGGCGAGGTGCTCGGCATCGGCATCTTCCTGACTTATCTGGTCCCGCCTACGCTACTGTTCCTGCCTTTCGCCAAGGTCATCGCGGCGCTGGATCTGCAGAACTCCATCTGGGCTCTGGTGGTCGCCTATCCCACCTTCACGGTGCCGTTCTGTACCTGGTTGATGATGGGCTTCTTCAAGGGCATCCCTCGAGACATCGAGGAGCAGGCAATGGTGGACGGCTACAGCCGCTTCGGCGCGTTCACCCGGGCGGTGCTGCCGTTGGCGGTACCCGGCATCCTCACGATCGTGGTCTTCGCGTTCACGCTGTCCACCAGCGAGTTCGTCTACGCCCTCACGTTCGTCCAGGACTCCGCGCAGAAGACGGTGTCGATAGGCGTGGCAACGGAGCTGGTCCGCGGGGATGTCTTCAAGTGGGGACCACTCCTGGCCGGTGCGCTCATCGCCAGCATCCCGGTCGCCGTCCTGTACACGTTCTTCATCGACCACTTCGTGGCCGGGTTGACCGCCGTGGCTGGAGAGTAGTGAGCGGGCGATGCTGAAACTAGAGCGCCCAACACAGGGTGATGAAGCGTCAGGCGGACCCATCGCATCCCACCGGTAGAATCCGCCGATGGACTTCGATACGCGAGTGGGGGCGTACGCAGTCGTCGTACGCGATCGACAGCTACTGCTTACGCGCCTGGCTCCGACCGAGTTGGACTACGGCTGGACGCTGCCTGGCGGTGGGCTCGAAGCCGGCGAGGACCCGGAGGGGGCTGCAGTACGCGAAGTCTTCGAGGAGACCGGCTACGTCGTGGAGCTAACGCGGCTACTCGGCACCAGCAGTGTCCACATACCGGCCGGCCAACGCGCGCCGGGAAGGCCCCGACGGACTCTCCACTCCCTACGCGTGATCTACGAGGGCCGCATCATCTCCGGAAGCTTGACCAGCGAGGTAGACGGGTCTACCGACGAGGCCAGCTGGGTAGACCTCGAGACGATCCCACAGCTACCGCGCGTGGACCTGGTGGACGCCGCCGTCCGGCTCTGGCGGAGGCGAGGGGCGGACCAGCTTCCCTTGCGGACGGGTACCTAGCCAGACCTAGCAGTTCTATGTATGATACGTAGCGATGCTAGGTATGACAGACGCGCGAACTGTGTTGGCTCCGGCGCAGTCCAAGGAGTTCGTCGCGGCGTCCGCGGCGCCGTTGATCCTCTCCATTCTCAGTCACGGCGATAGCTACGGCTACGAGATAATTCGCCGTGTCCGCGAGATCTCCGACGGGGAGATGCGATGGGCCGATGGGATGCTGTACCCCATTCTTCATCGCCTGGAAAAGCGCGGCCTGATCGAGTCCTACTGGGGCCAGGGCGAGGGTGGACGCAAGCGCCGCTACTACCGCCTACGCCGGGCCGGGCTCGACGAGCTAGAGAGTCTACGTACGAGTTGGCGACGCATGAACGCCATGCTCGAACGCCTACAAGGTGGAGGTTCACATGTTTGACCTCGAAAGTGAGATCGCGGACTGGTCCGCGACGTTGTCACAACGCTGCGGCAGAGAGGCGGACGTAGCAGAGCTAGAGGACCATCTCCGCGCCACGTTCGAAGGGCTTTCGGCCGACGGGATGCCCCCTGAGAGAGCGTTCCGGCTCGCCGTGAGTAGGATAGGCAACATCGCCGAGATCGACGCGGAGTACGAGAAGAACCGTTCGTCCCTGGCACGGTTCCACAGCAGGCTGGCCCACTGGGACCGCTCGCTGTCCCGCGGGTCCGGTCGCCAGCGGGAGCTTGGACTGGCGATCATCTTCGCCTCGTTGATAATCGCGATCTCTATCCTTCTTGCCGACGCGAACGTCAGCGACAGTAGCGCGATCCTTTACGTGATCATCCTGGCCGGGCCCCTATGGCTGGCCTCACGCATGCTGCTGTCCCGTCGCTAGTAGAAAGGACTGGTTCTCGTAGAGCTATGTTCTCGCCTATGGCGAGCCACCCGTGAACCCTCAAATGACGTCTGCATGAGGGCGCAGTAGTCTCTGGGCAGTTTGTCCGGTCTTCACGAACTCGAACTCGTAACGGTCCTGGGAGCAGCGGCTACGGCTCTCATCACGTTGATGGCGCCGCAATCGCGACTTCGTCTGGTGGCCGCCTGGGTGCTCATAGGCTGCGCCGTCACGGCAGTGGCGTTCGCCGGACCGAATGAGCGCATGTACCCCGCCTACGCCGTAGCGCTACTTCTGGCGTTGTTGGCTTGGATCAGCAGTCGACGCGTGCTGGCGGCGCCGAGGCAGGGCGTCTGGCGCAAGGGGACCGGGCTGGGGCAGGAGCCTGTCACCACTCCACCTTCGGGGTTCAGGATCATGGGCCGTTTCGTGCTGTTCGTCGTAAGTCTCGGCCTACTGGCTATCACTTTGGGGCTTCTAACGAACCCGCTGGACTGATCGCGGGCCGGTCGGCAGCGAGGTACGCAACTCACCAACCCAGAAGATCCACCACCTCGCCGACCACGTCAACGTACCCGGGCATGACCTCCACCCTGGGCTCGCCTCCTCCCCATCGCACCCGGAAGTGGGTGAACGAGTGTTCCATGTCGGGAGGCGGCACCCACATCTTGTCGAGACGCCACCAGTCTCCGTCCTTCGCGGCACTCGCCGGGAAGGGGCTACGGCTGTCGTACGGTTCGAACGGTTCACCCTGCGTGAGCACGTAGGCCGCCAGGTACGCGGGACCGAGCGCCTCCCACTGCCTTAGGTGGAGTATCTCCTCGGTGTGATAGTGCGGGTTCCGGCCGAAGTGCACGGACGAGTAGACGTATCCGAACGGCGTCGCGAACCCGGCTGGGCACTCCGTGCCCGGGCACAACGCGCCAGGGATCTCGATCATCGGGTACAGGCTGCCGCTGACCTCGAACGTCGGCGGGCCGGCGTCACCGAACCGGATGTCGAGTGCAAGGTGGGCGTACGCGACACTCACGCGGGGCGCTTGGGCCGCCGCGACAGAGCAGCAGACGAGCAGCGTGATGATGAGAGCAGAGCGTCGCATCGTCCTTCCTTCGGGGCCGGTTGCTTGTGGCCACCCCGTGCGACTTCAATCTGCCTCTGGCGTTGTCACGACGCTCTTATCGGGCGCCCCTGGCACGCCGTTCCTGCATCACCTACGCATGCATGTCTTCTCGCAACGGCTGGCAACGTCTGCCAGGAGTTGCAGTTCAGCCCACGATCAAGTCGGGAATGCCGCGGGGGTAGTCCGTGATCAGCTCGCACCCGGTTTCCGTGACCAAGACGGTATCGGAGTGCCTGAACCCACCGAGTCCGGGCACGTAAAGTCCTGGCTCCACCGAGAGCACCATGCCGGGCTCCAGCGGGCTCTCGTCGCCGACGTCGAGGAACGGGCTCTCATGAATGCGCTGGCCCAGGCCATGGCCAACGTGGTGGCGCCAGTACGGCCAGAGACCCTCGCGCTCGTAGTAGGCACGCACCGATCGGTCCACGTCCGCACCGGTGGCTCCGGGGCGGATCGCCTCGAAGGAGATGTCCTGCAGCTCCAGCATGTGACCGAAGAAGCGTTTCTGGTCAGAAGAGGGCCGTCCCACGAACATCGTTCGCTCCAGCTCGGACAGGTAGCCGTGGGCGTCGGCCGCGGCGCCGGTGACCAGCGTGTCGCCCTCGGAGAAAGCCGCATCGTTGGCCAAGGCGTGCGGGAGTGC